>CAYZCH010000090.1:0-6329 GCA_964476405.1 uncultured Desulfurococcales archaeon | reverse complement strand
CCATTATCCCCTTCTTGGCGAGGAAGTGCTGGGCGACCTCGTCGATCCCCTTCTGGCAGATGACGACTATGCCCGCCTTACCCTCCATCCCATCCCTCTTAATCCTCTCCATTGCAACCTTGTAGATCCTCTCAACCATGTCCCTTAGTATGCGCGCCTCCTCGTCTAGGAAGGCCTTTATCTGCTCGGGACTGGTTATGTTTATCTTTGCCGTTATCTCCGGCTTCTCTACCTCTAGCGGGGCGTCGAGGAGCACTATGTAGGCGTTCTCAACCCTCCTGGGCATGCCGGGGTGGACTACCTCCTTGTCGAGGACGATGCCGTATATGAGCTGGCTGTCGAGGAGGCTTCCACCCTTCTTCTTCTCAATCTTTACCCTGTTCAGCGGCACCTTGTAGGTGCCATCGGGCTGCTTCTCCGCTATGTGCTTGACGGCGTCTATCGCCATGTCGGTGAGCTTGTCAAGCGTAGCGCCCGAGCCTATGTATTTGCTGTATATGCTGGTCTCAGCGACCTTCTTCAGTGCCTGCCTGTCCTCGACATCAATCTTGACACCAAGCTTGCCCAGCTCCTCCAGGGCGTGGTTAAGCGCCTTCTTGTAACCCTCAATTATGACCGTGGGGTGTATGTTCTGGTCGAGCAGCGTCTCGGCCTTGTCGAGGAGCGTGCCGGCTAGGACTACGGCGCTGGTCGTCCCGTCGCCTACCTCCGCGTCCTGCGCCTTAGCGACCTCCACGAGCAGCTTAGCTGCCGGGTGCTGTATCTCCATCTCCTTAAGTATGGTTGCACCATCGTTGGTTATCGTTACGTCGCCGAAGCTGTCCACTAGCATCTTGTCAAGGCCCCTGGGGCCTAGGCTTGTTCTCAACACCTCGGCGAGTACCTTGGCTGCCAGTATGTTGCTCCTTAGCGCCTCCCTCCCGTAGGTTCTCTGCGTCCCCTCCTTGAGTATGAGTACAGGTATGCCATAGAGCGCCATATCTGACACCCCTTTAGCTCCTGACTCCATCCGTTCATGCAGGCCATGCTTCTATATAAGCTTTTCCCCGGTTCGTTGATAGCCCTGGACGCCGCAGCGAGCACACGGAGCTACTGGTATGAGGAGGTGCTCCATCTGCGGCCGCCGGGCAGCAGTCTACTACCAGCGGTTCTCCGGAGACTATCTATGCAGCACATGCCTCGGTAGGAGGATAGTGAGGTATATCCGTAAAGCGTTCAGCGTAAACGACTTCAGTCTCAGCCCGGGGCAGCACGTAGTCCTGCTCATCACGCCCGGCCAATCCCCCATAGCACGCACAGTATACGAGCTGTTCAGGGCGGCTGAGAGGCCCTTCACAAGCAACATAGAGGCTAGACTGATAGACGCTGAGGAACCCGTCGATATAATCGCCGCCGAGGAGCGCGCAGTTCGCAGGGCTGGTGAGGACGTGGTTATGATCTCCTCGAGCCTCGAGGAGAACCTCTTAGAGCTACTCACAGCGTTGATGAAGGGGTACGACCCGTCCCTGAGCCTACCGCTCAGACGCGCAGGGAGAATAACTCTGTTCCGCCCCTTCAGCCTAGTCCCCCTCATGGATCTCTACGCTTACGCAGCCGCGCGCGGCGAAGTGGAGGCAACGAGGCCGAAATACCTCTACGAGGAGCTACTGGAGGTTACGGTCACCGGGCCGGAGCTGGCCTACTCGTATAAGAGGGTTCTCAGGCTGCTAGGCAACGTGCGGGCTAGAGGCGAATCCGTATACCAAGGTCGCGCAGGCTGACGCCCCTACGCCTTATACTCTCCCTTATGCCGAACCTCAAAGCCTCGCTGTCGGCTCCATAGCTATAGAACATCCCCAGCTGCTCCCATATGAGTGCAGAGTCTAGGTAGAGGCGAAGCCTCGGCAAGCTCTTAACCCTCAGCTCCTTAACCAGCTCATCGTCGACCGCCACGTCTACGCCGAGTACACGTATGCTCTCCACCCTGCGCGACACATACTCCATGAACGACTTTATGTAGCGTTCAGGATTCCTCCTAGAGTCGTATATGAAGAGCAGCACCACCCTATTGCTCCTCAGCTCGCGCCTAAGCTCATCAACTCCCCGAATCTTTCCCGCCGGCACGGCGTCTCAACGCCTCCTCGATTATCTTGACTTCATCACGCGTGAGCCTGACCTCCACGTCTACCGGTGAACGGGGGGCTGAAGGGGGCTTTATCCCCTGAGGGGATACAAGCACTACCCTCCTGTCCCTAACCTCGAGGAGCTCTGCTACCGACGCCTCTTCAGCAAACAGCCTCAACTGTTCGGTGAAGTCAACCGCCTCCTTGAACTCCCTCTCGCTCAGCTCGTACCCGCATACTATGCAGTGTAGGTCGGGTACTACACCCGGAAACCCGCACCTTGGGCACGTGTAGGGGGGTGGGTTACAATGCTTCATCCACGCGGCTCTGAGCATTGCTATGACGTCGTCAAGGCCCTGCCTTGAGGCCTCCTCATACAGTTTCGGCACATACCTACAGACAACCCCGTCGCCGTAGGAGGCTATGAAACTGAGCTGCTCGGGCGTATAATGCTCCATTTTCTCGAGGATGTATGCAGCCACGTAAACATAGAACCTATCCTCATGCGCCATTATCTTATTCAACACGCTGGAGGTGGACGGCCTAGACGAGTACGCCTCCACTATAGCCTCTACGATAGGCCTCAGTATAGTCTTACAGTCCTCGAGGCTCAGGCCGAGGAGGTCGAGGCCAAGCCTCGAGTACACCGTCGGGGCTATAGAGGCTATCAGGGAGTCGATGTTGACCTTCGCAGCCCTATGCCTGCGCCTCACCCTTGTAGCAGCAGTCCTCCTGGATCTACGACGCCTAGCCATGGAATACCACGTCCCTACCACGCTAAACATTATCCGGCCAGCCGCCTAATTCTAGTAGCGAGGCCGGCGTATGATGAGCCTAACCAGTCCTTAGCGGGTCACATGCTGACGATGGTAGCCGCTGACGCCGGTCTGAGGGAGGGGTCTGCTCGCGGTAATGTCTTCATCCCTACCGGTCTAGGGGGGCAAGTGACGTCATCCCCCCACCTTACTACCCGAGTACCTGTCAACTATCAGCTTCGCCGTGAACCACCACGATAACAGCCATACGAGGAGAAGGATGAGGCCGACTACAAGCCGTGTGATAGACGAAAACACGCTTGACCCAGCAAGGCTCTTCACAGCCTGACCCAGAGCCATTACTGCCAGTGTTAGGCCGACCCACCCTATAGCCGTCAGTAGCAACGCGGGCCCAGCCGACTTAAGGAGCCTCAGCACGCTCGTGCCTCAACACCCCCGGAAGAGAGGGTTCAGCGGCGAAGCCCCGGGGTCTCAGCACCGGGCTCATGTGACGCGTGGTGACAGCTGGGGATAATTTCCTCCAGGCTGCTAGGCATTAATGGTGTAGTGGCTTGGCTAGGGGTCCTGCACATATTAGAGCTAAGCCGGGGAGCGTGGCTGACCGCGTGGTCGTCGTAGGGGATCCGGCGAGGGCGAGGTTCATAGCTGAAAGGTTTCTTGAGGATGTGAGGCTCGTCAACGAGAACCGTGGCTACTACGTGTATACGGGCTCCTATAAGGGCAGGAGGGTGAGTGTGGCTGTCCACGGGATAGGCGGGCCGTCAGCAGCCATAGTGTTTGAGGAGCTCGCCATGCTCGGGGCCAGGGTTCTTGTCAGGCTGGGTACGTGTGGCGGGATGATACCGGAGCTCGATGTGGGGGACTTCGTAGTCGCGGCCGGGGCTGCATACCTGTGCGGGGGCACGATAGGCTCCTACGTGCCCGACGCCTGCATGGCCGCCTCGCCTAGCCCCGACCTAACAGTGCTCCTTGCAGAGGAGGCGGAGAGAAGGGGGCGCGTATTCATAGGCCCCGTCTACAGCAGCGACGCGTTCTACGCGGAGACCAAGGATTTTGCGCAGAAGTGGAGCAGGCGTGGAGTTATAGCCGTGGAGATGGAGGCTGCAACACTCTTCACTATAGGATGGCTGAGGGGGTTGAGGACCGCAGCACTACTCGTCGTCGCGGACAACCTCGTGGTGCCGGGCAAGGAGGAGCTAAAGACACACAGCGAGCTCGAGAACTACGTGGAGAGGGCGGCTGAAGCCGTCCTCGAGACCCTGGTGAAGTATAAACCCCTAAACTACGCACCAGCAGTACATGGGTGAATCTTCATGCAGGGCGACAAGGAGGGAAGTATGCGTAGGGCCGTCCAGGCGGCAGCCTCAGGAACCGGGGCGAGGATAACCGAGAGACACTATAAGCAAGCAACGCTGACGGGCGGCCTCGTGGAGAGGAGGGATATAATAGCTGAGACCACGTCCTATAGGCTGACCGTGAGCATGAGCAAGGACAGCGTAAAACTCACATTGCTGGTCAAGGAGGGGACGCGCGAAAACCTAGCAAGGATAGCGGCGTCGCTGGAGGATCGAGGACTCATAGTGACGGACGTCGACGAAGACAGACTGGTCGCAGGGATATCGACTAGGAGTGCAGAACGCGTGGAGAGGATGCTCCGCGGCATGAACGACGTGCTCCGCAGGGTTACCCGGAGCAGGAGAAGATGAGTCTCCTAGACGCGATCGGAGAGAGGATAACGTTAGAGAGGCTTGGCTCCCTCAGACCCAGGGCCGAGCGGGGTGAACTCCCAGGGCTTTTAGGCGAGCCGAACCTGCCGAGTATAGTCAGGCTACTCACCGGCTCAGACACCCTCACTGTTGAGGGTGGCGGCGTCTGCCTAGACCTCTACGCGCCCAGGGGGGCGCAGAGGCTAGCCCTGAGGCACGATGAATGCGTGTCGGGGCCCTACATCGCCGTACTGCCCCTTATAGTAAAGCCTCCCTACTGGATCCCTAAACACGACGAGCTAGCCGCAGTAGTGGAGAGAGTTATGCATGATCTGAGGCTAGCCGCCCCGCCGTACGACTACCGTGGTGTAGTCGTGACGCCCAGCCGCAGCTACCGCATAGACTACGTCAAGGAGGTCAAGGCCGTGGTCGAGGAGGAGGATCTTGAGGCCGGTGGCAGGGTCAGTCTACACGTGTATAAGCCGGTACTTTACGGGATGTACGCCTACGCCTCCCACACCTACCGAGTATCTAGGGGTGGCACCCTGGAACTCAGCTTCTCGGCGCTGGCGGTCAAGAGTCCCCCGGGAGCCGTGCTGCTGGACTGCATTACGGAGAAGTGCCGCTGCACGGTCAGCGTCGACGGGGAGGTCGAGTGCAGCGAGGGGGAGGTGGCTGTCTCCAGGCAGGAGAGGGTAGGAGGGAACGTGTTTTGGAGGTCGATAATAGCCAAGATATACTCGAGGATGCTGGACAAGCTAACGAGGCCTGCATGGAGCACCTGGCTACACATACCCCCCTGCATGGTGCTGTTAGACTACCGGCTCAGGGAGGGCGTCCTCGAGCTACTGCTCTGGAATGCCTGTCCACACGCCGTCTCCGGCTGCCTCAGGATTAGAGGCTACAAGGTGCTCGAAGCCCATATAGATGGTGTCGAGCATCCACTACCCCCCGATAGCTACGACGAGGCCTGCCTTTTCATGGAGGCGTTTGGCTTCACGAGGCTCGCGTTAAGGATTAAGAAGGCACCAGCGATACTACTTGGTCGGAGGCGTGGAAGGAGACTATGCTAAAGGATGTGGTTGAAAAGGCTAAGCGGTTATCGACGAACGATAGGAGGGTCTTCGAGGTAATCAAGGACGCCAGGGAGAGGGCCCGTGAGGGGGTGCCGGGCTGCAAGCTATTATTGTTGAGAAGCGACGTAGACGCCTTGTTCGTGATCGGCGACATACACGGCGACTGGGAGACCCTGCACAGGATAGCAGAGATGATAGACTCGAGCATCGAGAGGAGGGGGCTTAGCAAAGGCGACTACCTGGTTGTCTTCCTGGGAGACTATATAGATAGGGGGGAGTATCAGCTCGAGAGCCTACTCAGCGTCGCCCTAGCGTACACGAGCATGGAGGATGTAGTCATGCTCCGCGGGAACCACGAGCCCCCTAAGGGGCTGGAGCCATACCCGCACGACTTCCCCTACATCCTGCTCACGCGTATGGGGGCCTCGAAGGCCAGGAAACTCTACAGCGAGTGCCTTGAGCTGTTCAACGAGCTCCCCGTAGCAGCGAAGATGCCGCGCACGGCCCTCATGCTTCACGGCGGCCCGCCCATCCTGGAGGTTACGAGACGTAAAGCGCTTTCCGAGCTCCTCGGCTGCCCCGAAGGCCCACCAAGCATAGATGTGCTTGAGGAGATTCTATGGAACGACCCCACAGAGGAGGCCGAGGACTGGCTTCCATCGCCCCGCG
>CAYZCH010000089.1:0-4159 GCA_964476405.1 uncultured Desulfurococcales archaeon | reverse complement strand
CTCCTTGTAGTGCTCGAAGAAGTGCTTTATCTTCTCCTTGACTGCGTCCGGTAGGTCGTCGACGCTCCTGATACCCTTGTAGGCTGGGTCGAGCTTGTCTTTCGGGACTGCTATTATCTTGCTGTCAGGCCCCTCCTCATCCTCCATGACCAGAACCCCTATCGGCCTCGCCTCTATCACGCAGCCGGGCACCACGGGCTCCCTTGAGAGGACGAGCACGTCTACAGGGTCGCCGTCCTCCTCGAGGGTTCCGGGTATGAAGCCGTAGTTGAACGGGTAGTGCATCGCGGTGTAGAGGAACCTGTCCACCCTTATCACGCCGGCCTCCTCGTCGTACTCGTACTTGACGCTGCTCCCCATCGGTATCTCTATGAACACGTTGACGATCCTCGGGGCGTCGCGGCCTGGGCCGAGAACCTCATGCAGCCTCCTGGCCTGCATGAAGCCTACACCGTGTCTGCAGGGATGGGCGGGCTCGGAGAATAAAACGTATCCAGCACCGCTGATCCCGCCCGGGCTATGAGGAGGTTACGCACAGGGGAGCCCCGCGCGCGGGGCCGTGGCCTAGCCCGCCTTGCCGAGCCCCTCTAGCAGCCCCTTCTCGGAGAGCTCCCTTGCCGCCTCGTCTACAAGCCTCTTGTCGAGCCAGGGCTTAACCCTCCTAACCTCCTTCACAAGCCTCCTCCTGCTCCTGGCCAGCCCGGGGTTCTCCCCGACGAGCATGAGTATCGTCGCCGCCGCCTCCAGCCACTCGACGCTCTTCCCCCTGAGCCAGTCCACGAGCTCCTCCTCCCTCCTCGTAGGCCTGTGCCTGGACGCGAACTCGTCTATGGCTTCATCCCCCTTCCTCGCCAACATATAGTATATGACTGCGAGGCTCGGGGAGTAGGGGCCGTAGGCGTACATCCCGTACTCGAACACCCTGTACGCGTCTATGCCGGCAGACCGCAGTATGTAGACTACCTTCTGTATCCTCACCCTCGGCTCCCTGGACTGCCCCAGGACGTCGGCGGCGCCTATACCCAGCCTCTTCATCACCCAGGCGACGGCCGCGGGTAGGTCGGCGGCGCCCACCCTCTGGCTAACCATATAGGCTTGCACCAGTCGTACGACCCTCCAAGACAGTCTTATTATCGGCGCGGCGCCCGCCCCCGCGCCTCACATACACCCTAACCCCGTGCCTCCTCGCCTCCTCCGCCACCCGCTCAAGGAGCGTGTCCGGCGGGTCGCAGTGCCTGCTGCACCACTCCCTGTCCCTCGGGTCGGTGTATGGTGGGCCCTGGAGCGGGTTGACCACCACGTACCAGTCGGTGGCGTCCAGGGCTGCCGCCGCCTGGTCGAGCGCCTCCGCCACAGCCTCCAGGTAGCCTGGGACGCCGCGCGGCACGGGTATCCTCAGCTCGACCACGGCCCCCCACGACGCGGCGACGCGGAGCGACTCCAGCCACGCCCTCCAGAGCCCCGCGGGCGCCCCTCCCGTCAACAACCCCCACGGGGCCTTGAGGTCGGTGGCTACGTGGTCGACGCAGCCCTCGAGGAGGCGCAGCCTCCCCGGCATGGTCAGGTTGCTGTCGAGGCTGACTGGCAGCGGGCTCCTACGCAGGAGGACGCGGAGCGCACGGGCCTGCAGGAGGGGCTCGCCGCCAGTCACGTGGAGGTAGTCGGCCAGCCTGGAGGCGGCCCCGGCAGCCTCGAGGACCTCGCCCACGCCGACACGCCTGCAGGGGGGAGACGCGCCTTCAGCGATCCTCCAGTTGTGACAGAAGGGGCACCTGAGGTTGCAGCCGCACAGCCAGACGGTGAACGACACCCTGCCCCAGACGTCTACTAGGCTGAGCTTCCAGCCGGCAACAACCAGCCGCACAACAACCATCCTACGGGATAATCTATGCATGACAGCCCCTAAACAGGCGGGCCGGGTGCTTACGGAGGCGTCAGGGGCTTATAGGTGAGCCTTCCCCCGACGCGGCCAGCGTAGTAGATGGCGGGTTTCAGGGCCTTGAGGTCGGAGGGGGTGAACCCTATGGTTCTGAGGTAGTTCTCCGCCACCCTGTCCAGCTCGTGGCCGTGGCAGCGTAGGAGGTGGGCTGGCAGGGTCAGCGTCATCACGACCCAGACCCCGTTGTTGAGCAGCCTGTTCCTGAGCGCCTCGACGGGCGCCCTTACCCCGAAGACGAGGAATGGTGGATCCTCGAGTAGTAGGAGGCTCCTCCTCGGCAGCACGTCTATTATCCTCTCCAGGACATGGTAGGCTGCCTCGTCCTCCGGGCAGGCGCTGAGGTTCCTGCAGCCCTCAGGCTTCCCTATGATCCTCCTGAACGCCAGCAGGTGGTACCTGGTGACCATGTGGTGGCCTATACTCATGCTGCGCGTGTCGGGCGCCAGTGAGGCTATGTCGTTGCACAGCATGAACGCCCTGCGGAATATCGTGAAGACGGGGGTTCTGGAGAGTATGCCGAGTATGGTTCCGAGGCCTATGAGGGCCTTCCTCTCCGCCTCATGGGCCACCACGTACTCGGCTAGGTTATCCAGTATCCTCACGAGCTCGAGGAACGTGTAGGGCAGTATCACCGCGTGGCTCCAGAAAGGCTCACCCTCAACATACACCCTCCCGCCACTATACTCCATCCTAGCGTCCCCGACGGTCACCGTGAAGCCCTTCTCGAGCCCGGGGAAGAGGGTCTCGATTATCCACTTGGCGTCCGCGGACTGGCTCGCCCACGTGTAGACGTAGAGGCTCCTGAGCAGGCTCTTCTTACCGGTTCTCGGCTCACCGAGGATTATCGTCAGGGGTCTAAGCCTGAGGCTTATCCTGGGCAGACCGAAGAGCCCGGAAACAGACACGGTGACCTCTGACTCGCCCTGTGCACGTGGGAGGCTATGCATTACTCCCTGCCCCAGCGCCCCCTGCGCTCGGCTGAATAAGGAGCTGGGCGGCCCTTATCTACTTACCCCAACCAGCCCCTCCCACGCCTTATCTTCCAGAATTTAACGTGGAAACCCAGCCTCCATGGAGCACAATAGAACACAAACATGAACCCCTATACTCCCAGGCAGGGGGGCTTCAGGCCAGGGTATAAGGCGTGGCCCCGCACATATCCGGACAAAAGTACGGGTAGGCCGGGGGCCGCCTAGACGGCCCTGACCAGCTTCCTCCCCGGAGGCCTCACCTTGTATAGTATCCTGTAGCCGCAGTTGGGGCACTTGATGCTCCCGATGTACTCGAGGTCCTCGAGGGATACCTCGTGGCCGCACCTGCCGCACTTGTACTTTATCAGCGCCTTATTCTTTATCGGCTCGTACTCCATTATACCCTCGGGGGTTATCTCCTCGGTTCTGCCGACCATGCCCTCACACCCTTAACCACCCTAGCCGAAACCCTTAAAATATAATGTTAGCCGCCTCTGTGAAAACGGCCTAGCCTCTCCCTAGCCCACTGTGAGGTGGCTGGAGAAGCCCATGAAGGATCTATCAAGCCTGTGCGGGGGCCTCCCACCCGAGCTCTGCGAGCAGCTGTCGATGGAGCAGCAGGTGATAAAGATAAAGCTCGAGAAGCGCCGCTACGGTAGAGAGGTAACCATAATCGAGGGTATAGACCCTAAGCAGTTCAACCTCAAGAAGCTGGCCTCGCAGCTCAAGTCGAGGCTGGCGACGGGGGGCACCTACAAGAACGGCAGGATAGAGCTGCAGGGCGACCACCGCCACCGGGTCAGGGAGATACTAGAGGAGATGGGGTTCCCTCCAGAGAACATAATAATAGTTGACTGATTTTTCGGCCGGCGTGAAAGGCACCTAGACGCGTTTTTCCCTCCCCTCCTCCTCCCCCGACCAGGCCCGGCGATCATACCATCGCTTCTCTCCTGACAAGAGAACAGCCGTCCTGAGGCACTATTCTATGGCGCGCGCGGTATCACTCAGGCCTGCATACTAATAGCGTAGACGTTATCGGTTAATGGCTCTCCTGGAGGCATTAAGTTTACCTTACCCATAGCGCTGCACCCAGAGATGGAGAACCAGTGGAGTAGGAGGTGTGTGTGGGTTGCCTTGTGAGAAGCCTGTGCGTGTGAGGGATCCTACTACCGGTAAGGAGGTTGAGCTGGTGCCCATCAAGGTGTGGGTGCTGGCCCCCAAGGGGAGGAAGGGGGTCAAGATAGGCCTA
>CAYZCH010000088.1:0-11888 GCA_964476405.1 uncultured Desulfurococcales archaeon | reverse complement strand
TCCCGCACCCTACTTCTCGACAAGCTCGTATTTCTTCATCCTTATACCGCGCCTCATCAACACGTAGCCGCACTTCTGGCACTTTAGTTTGAGCACTACCTTCTTAGTGACCTTCGCGAACCTCTTCTGCTTGGGCTTCCTCGAGCTACCATACCCCTTCTGCTTAGCCCTATACCTCCTCTCGCCGGCCGCCAGGCTCCTCCTCTTACCATGGCTGTATATTGATACTGAGTGCTTGGTGTGGGTCCTGCACCGGGGGCAATAGGTTACTATTACTTTCGGTATGCGCATCTCCCCGCACCCCTGCCTCGCTCCACTAATCCCGGACAGTCTAGGCCTCGGGGAGCCTGCCTATAAGTAGTACCTCTCCCAGGCCCGCCGCCTGGAGTCCGAGAGCCCTGTCGAGGGGTATGCATGCCGTGGAGCCCGCGGGGAATAGCGCCCCTTCAATCCTGACGTCCCCACGCATCTTCATGAACACGCACTCCCCCTGCCTGTTGAGGGCTAGGCCTGCCAGGCAGTGGGCTAGCAGGGATGCAACCCTCCTGCACGGCTCGGTTCTGGGGGCTAGTATGTGTGCGAGCGTTGCCGCGGCCCTCGACAACACCCCGACGTAGACCTTGGCGGCCTCCTCCGAGCCCTCGTACTCGGCCGCGAGCGTGTCAGCCGCGGCCTCGCCGACCTCGGCGATGACGCGCTTCACGTCAACGCTGCCCCCCTTGGCGGCCTCCTGGATCGCCGACAACAGCTCCTGCAGCCCCTCAACCACGCCTACCGCCTCCCCTCCCTACAGGCTCGGCGACCCCCTTGCACAGCAGGTAGACGGCGTGGGGGGCGGGTAGTTTAAACACGTCGCCCTTCCTGAGCCTCATGGTTCTGCCGAGCACCGTTATCACGGGGGTGTCGACGACCGCCCTGACCTTCATGGGGCCTAGGCCCTGGAACGGTGATAGCCAGGGCCCGGGCCTGAAGCCAGGCAGCTCGTCGGGCTTCAGGGGCTGTACCGGGAGGCCTGTACCCCCATGCAGACTGTATGGTATCCTTATCAGCCTCTTGGTGTCGACGGTAACCTGCTCGTCTACCTCGACTCCGATCATGGCCTTGGCTTCCTCAAGGAGCTCGTCTACCCTCTCACAGCCCCTTACCTGTCCACGGGCGACGGGGCGCCCATGCATGAAGAACTCGTAGCATGAGTGGTCTCCGTGCTTCAGCAGCGCTATCCTCGCGGCTATGCGTGCTACGCGGCCCCTAACATCCGGCATTGACGCTACGGGCACGAATGGGGTTAGCTTCTTCCTCCTCACCCTCCTACCCCTACGCGTCTCGATGACTGGTTTCTCGGCCCACTCGAGATCCGCGTCGAGCGCCTTGACGTAGTTTACGAGCTCCCTCCTCTCCGCCTGCCCCATCAAGGCCCACTCGTCGTCGTCGCTTAGGTAGACGGTTACGTGAAACCCCCTATGCCCAGAGAACTCTATGCTTATCCTGGTCTTCTCCAACCCCAGCTCGTAGACCAGTACATCGTATAGCTTGAGGGCCTCGAACCCCGCCTCCTCAATGCATGAATCCGGGGTGAACACGGCGTCGACGCCGTCGCCCGTCACCCTTACAGCGCCACTGCAGCCTGGGAGGTGGTCGGCGTCTATGTCGAACACTATGTCGCTCGACACCCACCCCTTCGCATCCATGTCCCTTGCCCCTGGCGACTCGTAGCGTGCGCTAGAGTAGTAGATATGGCGGGGCGGCCTGGAGTCTATGAGTTTGTAGAGGTCGTCGACGCGCAGCACCTCCACATGCCTAATGTATGTATCGAGCCCCCAGGGCTGCAGCGCGAACTCGCGCCTAGCGTAGTCGCTTGGCAGCCTCAGCGGCCTGCGCCTATAGTAGCTGCGGAAAAGCGATGCTAGGAGCGAAACCCTTGCATCCCTGCCCTTCAAGGGGTGTTGGCCCTCAGTCGACCCTGGGGGCTAGCAGGAACAGGAACTTGGCTCCCTGCGGGAGGTAGTGTTCGACCATTACGGGCATGTCGGTGCTGAACCTTATCTCTATGGTGTCGGCGACCCTCGCCGCGGCTGCAAGGTCGGTGAAGTAGTCGAGGCTGTAGGACGCGGCCTGCTCGCCCTCGACCTCCATGTCCATAATTCCTCCGAGCTCCCTGTTGAACACTATCTCGGCCTCCCCGAGCTCGCCCGTCGACCTCGCCACGAACTTCTCCTCGGACGCCTCGAACCTGACCACGTCACCTATGAACTCAAGATCCTTTATCATCTCGCGGTACGTGTCGCTCAGCACCTTAACCCTGGCCTTGAGGCTCAGCTGCGGCTCCGGTATCTGCTCCTCAGTTATGTCCAGGCTCGGCATCCTGAACTCCCTGTAGAGCCTACCACTGAAAGCTATCGTCAAGCTCTGCTCGTCGGCCATCAGTTCAAGCCTGTCGTCCTTCGCAGCCCTCCTAAGCACCTTGGCTACCTCCTCGAGGTTCACGCCTATACTAGTCCTCTCGTCGACCTCGAACTCCTCGAATGACTCCGGCGGGAACCTCATATCGACCATTACTACGTGGGAGGAGTCTAGTGCGCGGAAGAGGAACCCCTTCTCGGGGTCTACGACGAACACGCCCTCGGTTATCACCTTGCCTATAGCGGTCAGCACCCACCGCCATACCCTTGCATCGGAGAAGACAAGCTTCACGCCGGCCGCTCCCCTTCAAAAATCCTCGCCCAGCGGAACTATTATAAGGTGTGGGATTAGCCGAGGGCCTCCTCTAACGCCTCGAGGCTGCTGCGTAGGAGGCGGTACGCCCTCTCTATGTAGGGCCTGGAAGATATGTGTGGGGGTGTGCGTAGCAGCGCCTCGGCCAGATCCCCGAGGGCCTTCCTATTGATCCTCCTCAGCAGGTCTAGGAGCTCCCTGCAGCCCTCCTCAGTCATACTCCCTCCACACGTGGCCGCAGCGCACACACTTGAAGAACCTTGTAGGTGGCTCGTCCGCGGCCCTCGTTTGTACAAGCCAGTAGTATGCCTCGGTGTAGCCGCACTTGGGGCATATAGCCCTCGTCTTGGGAAGCGCCTCCACCTTCTTATCCTTCCTAACAACTATGAGCCTCTCCTTGGCGCTGTGCTGTATCCTTGTGCGGAGGCTGAGGCCCTGGCTGGACTGGTTGACCTCCTCCTCGTAGCCGCAGTTGGGGCAGAACCACACCCTCCTGCCGTCGGCGTTCTTCACAGACATCAGCGTCCCGCACTTCGGGCAGAACTTCATGCTTACCTGCCCTCTCGCCTACCGTGTGGGGTTCTCTGCTTTTCAAGCTTGCCCAGTATATATGCCAGCCCCCTGCACGTCGATGAGAGCAGCTCCTCGATGCACGGCGTGGGCCGCGTCGCCGCGGACAGCTCCTCGAGGCCCCCGAGCCATGGGGGTGTATAGCTTGGGGGGATGGGGCTGAGGGCTATGTAGTGGCGTAGTTCTCCAAGCTCGGGGAGGTTTACGTCGCTGCATGGGGGCTGCAGGCACGCGTCGAAGCCCTCGACGCGGTCAGGGCCCCTGAGCACGAGGAAGAGGAGTGCTCCGGGCTCCCTGCAGTAGTAGAGGACTAGCAGTCTACGCTCCCTCTTCCTCGCCAAGCACCTCCCTCAACTGCTTCTTGAACTCCTCCAGGTCGCGTATAACAGCCTCCAACGCCTCCTCGAGGGCGTCGAGCGGGTTCCTCCCCTCCTCAGTAACTATCCTCAGCACCGGGTTGGAGACGAGCATGTGGGGTATCGTGTACGCGGCGTACTTGACGCCCGGCGTGTTAAGGGCGTATTTCGCGACGAGGTTGGCTATGGTGTGGTCCTCGCCCACGAGCTCCGCCTCGAGGCTCGTTGGGGTCATCTTGCGTATCTTTATCCGTCCACGGGTCTGCAGGGGCCTCCACCTCCCTCGGGTAGAGGATGGTTCAGGGGGTGCGCCCGGCTTTAACTATGGTTGCGAGCCTGTCGATAAGCCTCCTCCACTCCGCCACGGGCACAACCCTCCCCTCCTCGTCCTCGGCGAGCAGGCCCGCCCTGATCCCAGCCTCTACCACCTCCTCGGGCTCGACAGCCGAGGCCGCCGCCACTGCGGCGACGAGCTTCCTGGCTGCCGGCCTCAGCCTGAACCTGAGCTCCTCTACTGCGTCGGCGATCCTCCTCGCCGCCTCCTCCACGACGCTGAGCGGGGCATCCGTCCCGATGACTCCGCCCTCCTCCTGTACGGCCCTGTAGCCCATGAGGCGGAGGGCCTCGCAGAGGGCGTCTACGGGGAACGTCCTGCCTATCTCCTTCGCGAGCAGGTCTGCCCTTATCCTGCCTGTCGAGGAGAACATGTGGAGCTCCCATAGTTCGGCCACGACGCTCCTTATCTTCAGCCATGCCTCCTTTACTGCCGTCTCAGGCCCCCTAAGGGTTATGTAGAGCTTACCCTTCCTCGGCCTTATCTCAGCCTCAACGGGGCCGGCCGCCTTAGCCACCCTCTCGATTATCTTCTCGATGTCGCCTGGCGGTATGCTTATAGTGTATAGCCTCACGACCCGGGGCGTGTCGGTCTCACCTCCCCCTCAACGGGTACATGTATGACGGCGAGGTCTTCCTAGACTCCTTGTTGCCGCAGCGGGGGCAGATGAGCAGGTGCGTGCCCGGCCTCTTCTCCAGCAGGGCGCCGCACCGCGAGCATAGTGCGGCGACTACGCCGTAGGAGGGCTGCCTTATGGACAGTATGTATGGGGGCTTGCTGTTCAGCACTTGTGCCTTGACTATGTCCCCCAGCCTGACCACCTGGTAGATGGAGTTGACGTACTTGTCGCTCGCCTGCGATATATGTAGTATCCCCGGGAACCATTCGAGCTCCCTGATCTTCAGCAACGGGTACTCCATTGTAGTCCTCACGAGGGCTAGGTCGTCCCTCGGAACCATACTGACGTAGCCGTACACCGTGCTCCCCCTCTTGGGCACCTTGGGGGTGCGCCCGGCCGGCCTCACGTTCAGCCTCCTCGCCCTAACGTCGATGAAGGGGTGGCCGGCTACAGCGGCCCTTATCTCGCCCCTCTCCTCGAGCACGTATGTTCCCTCGCCGGGGAAGTACTCCTCTATGACTGCGAGGAGGTCGCCTGGTACGACGAACCTCTCCTTGCTCCCCACGGCCCACACCTCACCGTTCCTCAGCGCTACACTCGATAATGGCTACGCGTATGTAATGTAGCTTTTTGCGGTGCCCCCTGTACATCGAGGGTATCGGGAACAACGCCTCCCCTATTACCCTGCACGGCCCGCCGCACCTCCCAGACGCTATCGCTTCTAGGTTGATGCTGTGGGCGTCATGTATGCTTATGACCCATCCCGTGAGCCTGCAGCCGGCCTCGACGAACACCATGTCAACCCCCCTCATGGCGTGCCGTGAGCCGAATGGGGGGTTCATTACTGATAAGCCGTGCCGGGTCCTCCGCAGGGGAGGGGTTCTCACGTCGGCGACTACAAAGTCTACGTTGGGGAGGATCCTGTGTAGCGGGGAGGAGGCGGCGTCGGCTGCGGAGTCCGCGTCGACCTCCACGCCGACGACGTAGCCCGCCCCGAGGCATGCGGCGGCGTAGCTTAGAACCCCAGTCCCGGAGCCTAGGTCGTAGACGATGGCTGGGAGCTTGTCGGCGACGGCTAGCCTCCAGAGCATGTGGACGGCGATGCTTGCTGGTGTACGGTACTGTCCGAGCCACCTCTTAGGCCTCCTCGGCCTAGGAACCAGCCTGTCGAGCAGGGCCTCGAGCTCCTTGGCTGAAGCCCCGCAGAGGATCACCATGGGAATATGTACCTCTCCAGCCGCCCCTCCATAGCCATTACGAACTCGCCCGGGGTGAGTACGACTGGGTGTTCGGAGCCCGTATAGTCCTCTATCGGTATCCTCGGGCAGGAGGCCACAACGTATGCGTCGTACTCGCCCGGCCTGAGGTCGAGCAGGTAGTCTCTGCGGAGCGTGTCTGAGACGTAGACGTCCACCCTCACACCCCTCCTCCTGCCCAGCTCCACTAGGCGCTTGACGACCCCTGGGCGGTGCTGGCCGGGCTTGGCGCCGTCTATTACCGCGAACCTCCTACCCCTCGAGGCCTCCGAGACGATCCACAGCCTCCTAGCTATGACCCTGGAGTAGATCCTCCTCAGCCTCTCCTCCCCGACCGGGCTTGAGAGGTATGGGTCGAGCGGGAGAACCTTGTCGGGCGACCCGAGCCTCAGTGCGAGGCCGAGGGCGTGGAAGAGGCCCCCGGCGACCACAACGTAGTAGTCGACCTCCACCAGGTCTAGGCCGTAGTGGTAGCAGCCGAGGATCGGCCGTCTAGCGGCAACCCTGACCCCCCTACTCCTCAGCAGCCTCTCCATCATCTCTGCGAGCATCCTGTGCTGCGCCGTGTAGGCGATGGCCACAACACCCCCGCCGCCGAGCCGGCTAGCCACAGCCTCCGCGTACTCCTCAACCCTCTCATGGGCCTCCACGTACTCGCCGGGCACGTAGAAGACACGGCAGCCCTCCGTGCGTAGAAGGGGGTACCTCGTGTGCCCTACGTGGACTACAGCGTCCGCCCCGACGCGCGCGGCGTAGGCGCAGCCGACGTCGCAGCCGCCGTAGGCGGGATCCAGCCTAGCGACGGTGTTGAACCCCTCCTCCTCGAGCAGCTCGGCTATCCCTGGCAGGTACTGGAGGAAGCCCTCGGGCGCCTCGAGGAGGAGGGTTGCCCCCCTCCCCTGCAGACCCCCCACTACAGCTGAGAGGTCGAAGAGGTAGCCGTCGACCAGCAGCCTCCTCCCCATAGCTACTGGGGTACGGGGGGCAGGCCCTCCTTCAGCGGAATGATCCTAACCCTTGAGGGTAGCGGCAGCTTCGACGCCCCCCTCCTCAAAGCCTCCTTGGCCTCCTCCAGGTGCTCCTTCTTCACCCGTATCTCTATCACGGCCTGGCCCGGGTAGACCCTCGCTGCGAGCCCGACGGGCTTCCCGAACGCCTGCCTCATACCCTCCTGGAGCCTGTCGGCTCCAGCGAACGCCATCATCTTATTCTCTCTGAGGACGTGGTGCGGGTACACTCTTATCCTCAGGAGGTAGTTCTGGTCGCCTATAGTTGTTGAGAGGTACTTGTGGGTCATTATACGCGCGGCCTCAAGCGCGTTGTGTCTTATCTGGCCCCTCTCGAGCACGTAGAGCTCCAGCTTGTAGTCGAAGTCGCCGTGGACGTTGCCCATGACGAACTTCTGTATCTTAGGCTGCGGTATACCGTGTATGTACTCGTGCCTCGTGTAGGGCGGCCCCGAGAACGCCTTAGCCCTCCTCTTCGTGAAGCATCTGGCTGGCTTCTGGGTGCCCATGAGCACCGCCGTGCATGCTCCTCGTGGAGGGGCGTTATAAGGCTACGCCTCCAGCACCAGTATCTTAACCCAGAGGTTTCCATGGGCGACGCTCCTCTCATGAACCAGTTTCAGGCCGTGCTCCTCGGCGAGCATCTTGACGAGCCTATGCTCGGTGGTTATCAGCGTCATCCTCTCCGTGAGCACCCTCGAGGCCGCGGCTATGAAGTCCCTGTAGAGGCTCCTTACGGCCCTCGGGCTTCCAAGCCTTATGCCGTACGGCGGGTTGGAGACTATGTAGTCGACGTGGTCGACGTATTCATGCATCCTCCGCGCGTCTCCATGTATAAACTTTATCCTCTTGTCGAGGAGCGCTGCCCTGGCGTTGAGCACCGCCCCCCGGACATACTCCCTGTTCACGTCCATGCATAGCAGCTCGGCGTCCTCCAGCATGTGGCCTGCCTCGATAGGTATTGTTCCACCGCCGCACATGGGATCCATGACGCTCCGCGAGTCCCTCACCGGGGTCAAGTAGAGCATGGCGGACGCTATGCTCGGCTTTAACGCGGCCGGGTGCTCGTAGACGCGGTACCCCCTCCTATGCCATGACATGTCGCCGGAGAGCTCTATGGAGACGTAAAGCGTGTCTGCTATCACGTCGACGGCTACTATGACGGCTGGGTGGTCTAGGTTTACTTGTGGTCTTGCACCGTAACGGCCCCTGACAGCCTCTATGACGGCGTCGCCGGCCACGCGGGCGATGTCCATGGATGTGTAGCGGTGTGAGCCGCTCCTCTCAGCCCTCACGGCGAAGCTCGTCCACGGGTTTATGTATGCATCCACGCCCGATGACTCGACGACCGAGCGTATATCATTGAGGCACTCCTCCTCGCCACACACCCTGGCCTCGGCGAGGAGTATCCTGGCGCGGTGTATGCACCGGAGCCTCCCGACGACCCCGAGCGCGTCGTCGCCGGCCTCCACGACGACCCTTCCATGAAGCCTCCTCTCCTCGACAAGCCTAGCCCCCATGGTGGCGGCGGCCTCACGGGCCGCCACGTCCTCCAGGCCCGGGTTTGTCGTGAGCAGGAGCCTCAAAGCCTCCTCCCTCCCCCTTGCCTGTAGCCTCTAGGAGCCGGAGGACGGCCTTCAGCAGCCTATATGCCTGTGAGGCTTCCCCGTAGCTCGGCGCTGCGCGGAAGAAGATGTGCCTCAGCGCGGCGGCCGCCCCCTCCCTCCGCTGCTCCTCAGCGTAGCCTGCTAGCCTGCCTATAAGCCTCCTCAGTGACTCCAGCTGCCTGCAGCTGGCTGCCCGGTAGCCCAGCCTCCCCTGAAGAATCCTGGCCTTTGAGACCTCGTAGAGCGTGACCGCCACGGATTGGGCGAGGTTGAGTGTCGGGTACTCGGGGTTGGCTGGGATCGTTGCGAGTATGTCGCACTCCCCTATCTCGCTCCTCGTAAGCCCTACACTCTCCCTCCCAAACACTATGGCTGCGCTCTCATAGTGGGCGAGTATCCAGGGGAGCGAGTCCAGCTCGACGGCGGTCCGCAGCGCGTCCCAGCCACTATGCCTAGCCGATGTACAGACGGAGACGCAGACCCCGCTCAAGGCCTCCCCGAGGCTCCCCACGACCCTGACCCAGGCGAGCCACCTCTTAGCGTGGGCGGCATACCTTATGACCTCCTCGTCGTCTACCCTGACCCTGGGCTCAACGAGGTATATCTCGTCAACCCCCATGTTCACCGCGGTTCTCACCGCCATGCCGAGGTTGGTCTCCCCCTCGGTTCCGACGAGCACGAGGCGGATCCTCAACCCGGGGGCCTCCGGCGTCGAGTGTAGCTGTGTAGAGGGTCTCGAAGAACATTCTCCTGGAGCGGAGCCCGAGCAGCCTGTAGCCCAGCCAGGCCGCATACTCTAGGAAGCCATGCAGGCTCCCTGAGAGGCTGGAGAACGTGACCACAAGCCTGCACCCCGACCCGGCTGCGAGGGTTAGCAGTCTCAGGGCCTCCCTGAGCCCCCCGCACCACTGCAGCTCCTCCACGGCTGTGCAGGGGTCGGGGAGGTAGGGGGTGTTGAACACTATCAGCGTGTGCGCGGCGCGGCGGATCCAGGAGGCGTTATCGCCTTGCACGGCGTCGCTGCGAGCGTCTATGAGGCGCCGCCCCTCCTCCAGCGCGCAGGGGTCTATGTCGGCTATGACTGTGTAGGGTGCACGCGCCCTGCACACGGTCTCCGCCACAACACCCCTGCCGGCGCCAAGCTCGACGCACACCCGCACCCGCCGGCCCGCGGCCTCCTCCGCGGCCTCAACCGTCTGCCAGGTGTCCTCCGCGGGCTCATAGACAGCGCCGCCCCTACACCTGTACCCCAGCCTCACGGCACACCTTCCCGGCCAGCTCGAGGAACTCCCCCACCTCCAGCTGGTAAACCCTCCTACCATTGAAGCGGGTGTGATGGGGCTGGCCGAGGCACTTCTCGGCCACGCGGTCAGCCAGCCTCCTCCTCTGCGAGAACATGCACCTCAACAGCTCCTCCAGGCAGTCGAAGAAGCCCTCCTCTAGGATCCGTTCGCGGCGCAGCTCCACAAGCCTTGAGGACACCTTCGGCCTGGGCTTGAAGCATGAGGGTGGGTACAGCGGGCCCAGGGAGACGCTGTAGACGCTCCTCACGGCGACGGTTATCCTCCCATACTCCCTGCTGCCAGGCCTAGCAGCCAGCCTCTCGGCAACCTCCCTCTGCAGGACGAGGACGGCGTCTCCCCGCGCCCGGCGGGCCAGGAGGATGAGGAGGGGGCCGGTGATGCTATACGGTATGCTCCCGTAGATTGCGTCGAACGCCTCGAGCCTCACCGGGGGGTGCAGGGCGTCAGCGACCACGTAGTCGCCGAGCGTGGCGTCCTGGAGGGCGCGGAGGCATGGAGCTAGGAGCTCGTCGACCTCGACGCCTACGAGCATGCAGACGCCGCCGGCGACACGCCTGCTCAGCGCCCCACAGCCAACCCCCACCTCCAGTACCCTGCGCCTACCGCGCACGCGGCGGGCGACGTCCTCGACGAGCCTACGGCACGCGGTGAAGTGCTGGCCGAGCCTATGGAGCCTGCCCCTCGCCACCGCCTCCCCTACCCGTGCCGAGCCTACGGTAGATTATCTCCAGGTACCCGAGGTATTGTGGTTGGAGGGGTGCGGGGCCGGGCCTCCGTGGGGGCTTGACGAACAAGTAGTATTTCTCCTCCCCCCTGAGCTCCGCGAGTATCCTCTCCTTTATCGCCTTCACGGGGTCGATGTTAACCCTCTCCTTTATATCCTCGAAGCTCTGGAAGGGCCTAGCCTCTCTCTGCTTGAGTATCTTCATCAACGTCTTCTTCCCGACGCCGGGCAGGAGCTCGAGGCTGTGCATCCTCAGCGTTATCGGGCCGGCTATGTTGAAGAACTCGACGAACACCCTCTCCTTGGATCTGATTATCTCCTCTAACACTTCGTTGAGTGTGTCCTTGGCTACGCTCGTCAAATCATCATAGGTTATAGCCGTGTCTATCTTCTGTATCTTCAGCCTAAGCTCCTTCTCAGGCCCAACATACACCCTCTCCTTGAGGCTGAGGGAGGCGCTGGGCCTGGGGGTCGCCTCAAGCAACATGAAGTAGTCTTCCCCGATCAGCTGGACGACAGGCCTGTTGCGGTGCGCGGGGTGCCTATCCATGGGGTTGCCTAGGGGCAGGTAGTCTAGAACGTACGCGTACAACTCGTAGTACCTTGGTTCCCGCCGCCCCCTCCTGCGCCGTCCACGGTGCAATATGACAGCACCTTATGAGCCCCGGCTGGACAACCGCCGTTAGTATAGGGTCTATGAAGGGGTTAGAAGCTTACCTACTGCTCCTCGCCTTCCCCTGACATGCATGTAGTGTGGAGTACCTCGAGGATCTTCTCTATCTCCTCCGTCTCCAGCAGCCTGTCCTCAAAATCAAGCATTATCCGTACCTCGTCGATGGTCTCGGGCATTATGCTGACGAGCATGGCGGCCGTTATGTCCTTCAGGTTAAAGTCCTCGCGGAGCTTACGGTAAGCCTCCGCGGCCTCCCCCTCCCCGCACTTACTGAAGAGCGTCAGGTAGTGGTATGTCGATTCAAGCATGGGGCTGACCTCCTTGTCCTCGCCGAGCCTGCGGGCGAGTATGCCCTTCGCGACCGGCACCGGGATATACTCCTTTGAGACTATCTGCAAGACACCACCTCCGCCGCCCCCTTCAGCCAACCACACCCCGTCTCAGGGCCAGGGTGTAGAAGGGATTCGTCATCCCGTTATGGGAGGGGGTTTAGCCCTCCTCCCCGCCGCCTGGAGGGCTTGCAGGCACGGGGCGGAGGTGCTCGGGCCTCACGAACAATATCTTCGTCTTGCTCCCCACCTTGACCTCAACTATGTAGGCCTTCCCCCTCTTCCCGGCGATGACACCCACTTTACCGTGGTAGCGGCGGTGCGGCATGCCCTTGTGGACGGAGGGGTTTATCTTAATGTATACGCGGTCGCCGGGCTTGTAGTCATACATGAGTAG
>CAYZCH010000087.1:0-1837 GCA_964476405.1 uncultured Desulfurococcales archaeon | reverse complement strand
TGAGGGGTGTTGACCTGAGGGTCGCTGCTGGGGAGAAGGTGATGATTACGGGGCCCCCTGGCTCCGGTAAGTCAACGCTCCTTAAGCTACTCCTCAGGTTCTACGACCCCGACGAGGGCAGGGTAACGATTGACGGCGTCGATATCAGGAGGGTCAGGCTGGACTCCCTTAGGAGGCACGTGGCGATGGTTCATCAGGAGCCGTTCATATTCAGCGGCACGGTGAGGGAGAACATAGCCCTCGGTAACCCCGGGGCGAGCATGGATGAGATAGTTGCTGCTGCGAAGGCGGCCAAGATACATGACTTCATAATGACCCTCCCGAAGGGCTACGACACGGTCATAGGTGAGAGGGGTGTCACGCTCTCCGGCGGGCAGAGGCAGCGCATAGCGATAGCGAGGGCGCTCGTCAAGAACCCTAAGATACTCCTCCTTGACGACCCCGTGTCGAACCTCGACGCCGAGACTGAGGCGGCGCTTGTGAGGGATCTGAAGGAGGTACTGAGGGGTAGGACGGCCATAATCGTTAGTCAGAGGCCCTCCCTAGCGGCCCTCGCTGACAGGGTCGTAGTGATGGAGGACGGGAGGATCGTTGAGGAGGGTACTCACGAGGAGCTCCTCGCGAGGAGGGGTAGGTACTGGAGAATAATAAGGGAGGCAGTGGGTGGTAAGAGATGAGCATGTTCCTCAGGACGGCGCTGACGGAGGGCACCTACGAGGCCTCGGCGTGGGAGCTCCTTAAGCGGGTTGCGGGGGACCTGAGCAGGTACGCCGCCCTCATAGCGGTGATAACGGCGTCGATAGTTGCCTACACCCTGACCAGCCTCGCCGCGCCCTACGTCCTGGGCCTCATAATAGATCGCTACATCCTCGCCGCCGACGTTGCGGGCCTCGCCACCATGTCCGGGATATACCTGGGGCTCCTCCTCGGTCAGTGGGCATCCCTAATGGCGAGGACGTACAGCATCCAGACCGTTGGGCAGCTCTACCTGAGGGACCTGAGGCTAGCTGTGTTCAAGAAGCTCCAGTCCCTCAGCCTCTCCTTCTACACGAGGCGCAGGATAGGTGACCTCATCTCAGTAACCATAAACGATACCTCGACACTTAATGACGTGCTCGTCTCCGGGATACTCTCGGTGCTCGGCGACATGATCTCGTTGGCGGGGATCGTTGCTGTGATGGCTTACGTGAGCCCCCCACTGACCCTCGCCGCCCTCGCTAACGTGCCCCTCCTCATACTCATAGCCAGGGTGTTCGGGAGGAGGCTCCGCTCCGCCTACAGGGTGACTAGGAGGAAGGTCGCCGAGGCGACGGCGGTGGTTGAGGAGTCGGTGGCGGGTGTGGAGGTGATTAAGGCATTCGGTAGGGAGAGGGACGTGGTGGAGTCCTTCAGGGGTGTCTCCGCCGAGACGGCCAGCGCGTACGTGAGGGTCGCCAAGCTCATGGGGCTCTTCTGGCCCTCAATGGACCTCGCCACCGCGCTCTCGACTGTGGCTGTCGTCGTCTACGGCGCCTACCTCGTGGGGGCAGGGGCTGTCAGCATAGGTATGGTGATAGCGTTCATCCAGTACGTTAACAGGATGAGCAGGCCAATAACCCAGTTCATAAACATGTACGACTCCCTTCAGGCAGCGCTCGCAGCGGCTGAGAGGATATACTCGGTCCTCGACTCTGAGGAGGTCGAGGCGGACGAGCCCGGCGCCATCGAGCTGAGGCAGGTTAGGGGGGAGGTGAGGCTCGAGGGTGTGTGGTTCGAGTACGAGCCGGGGAAGCCCGTCCTGAGGAACGTGTCATTCACTGTGAGGCCTGGTGAGGTCGTTGCTCTGGTAGGTAGGACG
>CAYZCH010000086.1:0-8815 GCA_964476405.1 uncultured Desulfurococcales archaeon | reverse complement strand
CGCCAGCAATAGTATTCATAGACGAGCTCGACGCTATAGCTGCTAGGAGGCTCGAGGTTGGCACGAGCGGTGAGAGGGAGGTTCAGCGTACACTCATGCAGCTCCTGGCAGAGCTTGACGGCTTCGACCCGCTAGGCAACGTTAAGGTGATAGCCGCCACGAACAGGATCGATATCCTCGATCCAGCGATACTGAGGCCGGGGAGGTTTGACCGCCTCATATACGTGCCGCCGCCAGACCTGAAGGGGAGGTACGAGATATTCAGGATACATACTAGGAGGATGAGGGTTGGTAGTGACGTGGACTTCTGGGAGCTGGCGAGGGCCACTGAGGGTGCGACGGGCGCCGACATAAAGGCTATTGTCATCGAGGCGGGCTACAACGCGTTGAGGAGGGGGTCGAGGGTTGTTGAGATGCAGGACTTCGTCAAGGCTGTCGAGAAGGTGTTGAAGAGGAGGTATAGGCCCTACGCGGGCGGGGAGAAGGCCGAGGGGCATGCACCCACACACATGTAGGCCGCCTCCAATGTTTTGGGTGTTTGTCCTTGATTCTCCGGAGGCCCAGTAGGGAGGAGCTGAGGAGGCTTAGGTGTATAGCAGACTACCAGTTCGGCTGGCCTGCAGGCGACTACCTGATACCGGACGGTGTAGTGGTCGGCGTGTCGCCGGCCACGAGGCGTATTAGGGAGGTCTATAGCGGGGAGGGCGGCCTGATAGCCGTGCTCCGCGCCCACGACTACCACTACTCCCTAAGCCTGCTCGGCGCCAGGATGCTCGTGGAGTGCTTCCCTCCTCCAAGGCACAGGGTTGTTGTCCGGGAGGCCCCTGCCTCCAAGTCTGTGCCTCCACGCCTCGTTGTCGGGGTTGATGAGGGGCTTAGGCCCGGCGACGAGGTTGTGGTCGTGGACTCCTCCGATGAGGTTATAGGTGTCGGTAGGTTGAGGATGCCGGTTCGCGATATATTAGAGGGGTGCGGTGGTGAGGCTGTTAGGCTTAGAAAGCTGGCTGTGAAGGGTGGATAGGTTGGGCGTGCGTATGGTCGAGTATAGGTTCTCCTCCGTCAGGATAATGCTTGAGAAGCCCTTGAAGGAGCTTGTTAAGGGTGCCTCGAGGATAGTGTTCGTGACCGGCTTCAAGGGGTTTGGGATGGTTGGCTACATAAGCGTCGTCCATCTCGTTGAGAAGCTTAACTGTAGCCGTGTTGGGGCGGTGTTGACGAAGTACATGCCTGAAGCAGTCACCATCGAGAACTACGGGGTGACATACCCGTTTGAGCTCTTCGCGTGCAGGGAAGGTGACCTCGCCCTCATAATCCTGTTGTGCCACGACCTGCCCAGCGGCCAGGAGAGGAGCGTGTTTACTGAGGCTATAGCGAGGTGGCTTAGGGACGTTGGTGTCGACGAGGCGGTGTTCTTCGGGGGGTTTGATTCGAGGTATAGGATGGCTGATGAGAAGCTTCGCTGGGTCAAGACCAGCGCTTGTAGGAGGTCTCTGGATGAGCCGATGATGGCTAGCGGCCTATACATCGTCGGGCCCCTAGCCCTCCTGACCATGTACGCTGAGCTCTACCGTGTGCCGGCGCTCGTGATACTCCCCTATGCCGAGGCTGGGAGGCCCGATCCGAGGGCGGCGGCTATAGCTATTGAGAAGTTCTCGGAGCTCTATGGCGTGAGTGTTAGTGTTGAGGAGCTCTACGAGAAGGCGAGGATAATTGAGGAGGAGATAATAAAGATTGAGGAGCAGAAGGAGAAGAGCGCGGCGACGTTCACTGGCGCCGCCGATAAGGTGTACATGTAGCGTTGATGCCCATGCTCCTAAGCCTCTTTACGAGCTCCTCGGCCACCTGCCTGCTCCACTCAATCTCCGTCGTGTAGAGAACCTCCACGCCCTTGTAGCACCCTGTGTTCTTGGCGATGTATCGTGTGATGGGCTCCAACGTGTCTTCGAGCTCCTCTACTGTGAGGGCATCGCGGTATGGCGCCTCGTACTGTGAAGCGGGGTATGTCTCTGCGAGCTCCTCCGGCACCGGCCCTATTATCGGGGCGTAGCCGACCACGTGTTTGTCGGGGGCGGTGTTGTCTCTGTAGATTTGTGTCGAGGTTAGGGGCTTCTCCCCCGGGGGTATCGGGACAAGAACCGCTGTTGAGGGGCATTTCCTTGGCTTGTAGTTGTCCAGTACTCTCCTCCGGTGGCTCCTTATCTTCGGGTTCAGCGCGGAGCTGTGGTCGTAGATGAAGACGCCCCTGAGTATCCCGGACTTGAGCCTCGGGGAGAGCTCCTCGATGTAGCCTATGTACCTGCGGAACCGTTTGAAGGCGGCGTAGATCGAGGGGTGCGCCCTGCTCCTCTCCTCGAGCAGCTCCCATAGCCTGCCCTCCCTTATGGCTGTCTTGACCTCGTTCACCACCTTCCTCAAGGTGTAGAGGTTGTGTAGCGCTAGTAGCCTAACGCGCTCGGGCTTGGGCAGCTCCAGGAGGGTCTCTGGGGTGTGTTTGAGGCATACGGGGCAGCTGCAGGGCAGGACTTGGAGGTTCCTCAGCCTATATGTCCTAGTCTCGGTCATGTACCTGTCGTCCCTGGCGTAGAGGATGTATGAGGCTGAGTCGAAGAGGTCGACTCCGAGCGCGACGGCGTACGGTATTATCATGGGGTGTCCGGCGCCGAATAGGTGTAGGGGGTGGCTTCTCGGGAGCAGCCTCCTGGCGGCGTGGATCATGTCCAGTATCTCTGTGTACTCGTAGCGCTGGAGCAGGACTGTTGGTGAGCCCAGCGCGTATAGCCTGTAGTGCTGCGAGAGGCCTGCAGCCTCCCTCGCCGAGTACTCCACGAGGTCCTTGAACGGCCCTCCCTGCACGGGGAGCGTCCAGACGCGGTTCTCCGGGTCTATGTAGTCTAGCGCCTCCCTCGCCCTCCTCAACGTCTCCTTGACGCTCCTCTCAGCCTCCCTCCTGTCCCTCGTCGTCCCCGTGGGGACGTCTAGTATTACGGCTATGTCCGAGTTTATCTTCTTCTCATACTCCACTATCTCCCTGTTCGACGCCTCAACCCTACCGTATCTGAGCAGCTGGTAGGCGCCGGAGTCAGTCATCACTATGCCGTTGAAGCCTATCGCCTCGTGTATGTCTACGGGTTCGCCCATCCTCTTCATGGCGAGGTAGGCGTTTGTTATCACTGCCGTGAAGCCCGCGTCTCTGATCTCCTCCACCGGCACCTCCTGCCTTACTGGGTCGACGACTGGTAGTAGTGCTGGTGTCTCGAGCCAGCCCCGGGGCGTCTTCAGCCTCCCTATCCTGGCTGCGAGGTCGACGTCCTTCTCCTCGAAGTACCCTATCATTGTGGCTGTTCTCCCCTCTTCTTGGCCTCAAGGTACTCCTTCAACAACCCGTAGATCTTCCCCGCCATTGCGCCGGCCCCCTCAACGCCGCTGACCGTCACGCGGTAGGTGTTTAGCACGACTACTGCGCCGGCGTCCTGGTATACGCGTACGGCGTCGGGTCTGAGGCCCAGCTTCCTTACCAGGTAGGCGGCGAATTCCTGTGGGTTGAATATGCTTTCCTCATACGCCCTTATCTCGAGGAGCGCCGTCCCCTTCACGAACAGGCGTGGTATCTCCTCCCCCTCGCTGCTGGTGGCGTTTGCGAGCATTAGATCCATTGACGGGTGGTCGAAGCCTATGAGCTTGCCACGGTACCTCCTGCCGTTGACGAGGACTACCTCGACTTCTCGCCCGACCAGGCTGGATAGCTCGGTGAGGAGCCTCCTGGTGAAGGTCGGGGTGAAGCTCATCTCGGGTGCCCGTTGAGGGGGCTGCGTCAGGGATATATTATGGAATTGGGTTCTGCGGCTTGGTGGCGCCTGTTTGGCCTTGGTGTCTTTCAGGGGTGTTGTTAAGGGGCTGCACCGCGAGACTATACCGAAGATACTGCTTGCAAGGATAGAGTCTGACGATGGGCGGTACACCGTGGAGATGGACATGCATAGAGACCTGGTAGTGTACCCGGAGGGTTCAAGGGTGGAGTTCGTGTTGTCGAGGGAGCTCCCCGAGTACAGGGATGGCGTCGACTTCGTCGCGCGGGCAACGTTCGTCACTGTCAGGGAGGCTGAGGGTGGCGCGAAGAAGTACCTGTTCTCCATAGGTGGGCTCCTCCTAATACTGTATACTGCGGAGGAGCTACCAATACAGCCCACGGAGAAGCTATACGTGAAGCTGGCCAGGATAGGTTAGTCTCGGCTAGGCGTCCCGCCGTAGGCCCGCCATACCCCTATCCCCACGGGGCTCTGTGGAGTCCAGGCTGGCAGCCGTCGTCTCCGGCCTTGCAGGCGTACTCGTCATAGCCTACTCCCTGGCGCCTGCCAGGCTGGCAAGCCATACCCTCCTCCTGGTGCTGGCGTCGGTGGGCCTTGTCGCGGCGGCGTCGCTGCGTGGTGGGGGGAGGGGCGGGCTGGCGTGCGCCCTCGTCTACGCGAGGAGGGGTGTTGGAGTCGGGGAGGCGGTAGGGGAGCTGCTACACATGGCCAGGAGGATGGCGTCCAGCTCGAGGGGGGCGAGGATAGTTTACGAGTGCGACGGTTCAGGGCCTGCAAGGCTCTGCGTCCACGGCCCCTCGGCCTGGAGGCTCCTAGATGAGATAGCCGCCGTGGCGGACGGGAGCGTGGTGTTAGTGCCGATCGAGGGCGGCGGGGACGGCGACGGTGTCGGGGAGGCCGGCTCCGGCGCCAAGTGCAGCGTATGGGCCCCAGGCCCCTCAACGGCGGCCCGGTTAGCCGTGATGCTGGCGAGGCGCAGGCGCGGCTGCATAGTCGTCGACTGGAAGGGCATCCTCGGAGACCCCCCGGAGGGCTGCGACTACATAGACCTATCATACACCGTGAGCATACCCAAGAGGGTTAAGAGGCTCCGGGAGATCCTCGCGTCAGCCAAGGGGAGGACACTCATACTCGTAGACCCTGTAGAACTCGACGCCGAGGCAATCAAGAAGCTCGACGGGGAAATATATATAATAACCACGGACTACAGCCAGTCAGCCGCGTTCAAGCCCTGCAGCTGGGGCGAGGAGCCGGGTGGCGATAAACGCATAAACCCGCGGCCCCACGTCTGAGAAAAACGGCCTGGGTCCCGCCGTAGCTCAGCGGCAGAGCGCCCGGCTGTAGGGGATCCCCGGAACCCCCGCACGCCCGACCCCCGCCCGGCTGGGCGGGAGCCTGCCTGGATGAGGGCGTGCCGGCACACCCGGGGTGTGCGTGGAAACCGGGTGGTCCGGGGTTCGAATCCCCGCGGCGGGACCACTCAACCCGGCTCAACCGCCTCCCTGGCGGCCTCGGCTACGGCGTCTATGTCGTCGAAGCCTATGTCGCCCATAACCCCTATCCTCACCATGGCCTCCCTGTACCTGCCGACGCCGGTAGCTATCCTGATCCCCCTCTCCAGGGCCTTCTCCACGACCCTCGACGCCTTCACCGGGGTCCAGAATGCAGGCACGGTCCTGGATGCAGTCTCGCCGGTCAACGCGACCTTCTGGAAGCCGGGCGGCATCCTCGCGTAGAGCCTCTCGGCCCTCCTCCTATGCAGGTCTATGTAGCCTTCCAACGTGTATTCTCCGAGTATCCTCTCGAGCGCCGCCTCGACCGCGTAGAGGATGGTGACTGGTGGCGTGAACGGGGTCTCTCCAGCGGCGACGTACTTCTCGACGTACCTCTTAAGCGATATGCTTAGCGGGGCGTCGTCCCTCAGCCTGCGCACCGCGTCCCCCGAGACCGCCACGAATCCCGCGCCCGGCGGGGCTGCTATGGCCTTGTGGCTGCAGCCCGCCGCGGCGTCCACCCCCATGCCCTCCAGGGAGAACCAGTCACCGGCCAGGCTCGAGACAACGTCTACGAGTACGAGGCAGCCCTCCTCGTGGGCCTTCTCAGCCACCCTGCTGATCCAGGGGTACCTCACACCCATGCTGGTCTCGTTATGGACGAGCACGACGGCGCTGAAGCCCCCTCCCTCAAGCCTCGCAGCGACATCATCGGGGTCTACGACGCCGCCCGGCACCTCCGGGCCCACCACGTCTACAACGGCTCCACGGGCCTCGAGGCTCAGCCTTATCCTCTCCCCGAACAAGCCGTGGGAGACGAGGAGCACCCGGTCCCCCGGCCCCACGAAGCTCCACAGCATGGCGTCGACCGCCGTCGTCCCGCTCCCGGCCATGACGGCCACGAAGCCGTCTGCGACGCCGAAAACCTCCTCCAGCCCCTCCACAACCCTCCTCAGCAACCCCCTGAATTCACCACACCTATGACTTATCACGGGCCTTGCAGACGCCTCAAGAACCCTCCTGGGGACCTCGACGGGCCCGGGAGTCATCAACTTAACCCTCAACGCCGAGCACCTCCAGGATCCTCTTAGCGGTCTCAACCGCCACCCTACGCTGAGCCTCACGCGTCTGTGAGCCGATGTGGGGTGTCAGCACCACCCTCGGGTGCCTCACAAGCCTCCACTCAGCCTCCGTCGCCGGGGGCTCGTGCTCCAGCACGTCGGCGGCGTAGGCGTAGAGCAAGCCGTCCTCAAGCCCCCTCAGCACGGCCTCCGCCTCGACCACCGCCCCCCTAGCCGTGTTCACGAGTATTGAGCCGTGCTTGAAGAAGCCTATAGTATCCCTGTTCACGAGGTGGTAGGTGCTCCTCGTCAGGGGGACGTGCAGGGAGACGACGTCTGCAGCGCCAACACCCTCCCAGAGATCATCGACGACGCCCACGCCCATCTCGTCCGCCACCCTACTCACGTCGACGACATCGTAGGCGTAGACATCCATACCTATAGCCTTGGCTATTGCAGCCACGCGCCTACCGATCCTACCGAAGCCGACCACGAGCAACCTCTTACCGTAAAGCTCGACACCATACCCCTTCCTCCACACACCATCACTCCTCAGCATATAGTTCAGCTCGGCGATCCTCCTGGCAGCCGCTATCATCAACCCTATGGTGAGCTCGGCGACGCTCTGCGTGGGCGCGGCGGGGGCGTTAACAACCCTTATGCCAGCCCTCCTAGCATACTCCAGGTCTATGTTGTCCAGCCCCACACCAGCCCTCGCTATAACCCTGAGCCTTGAAGCCCCCTTCAAGACCTCCCCGTCAACCCTAAGCCTCCCACGAACCACGAGGACCTCATAGCCGCCTATCACCCTGATCAGCTCCTCCCTTGAGATACCCGGCCTATAATCTACTATTAGGCCATGTGACCTCAACACATCAACCAAGACCTCGTCAACCCTATCAGCTACGAGTACACGATACACTACCCACCACCCCCAACACGCGAGAACTAGTCAACTCACCACGAACACGAACAGGCGGCGGGGGAGAAGACTACAGGAGCGCCCCTCTTAACACCAAAAAGCTCGGCGAGGACAGGGCACTTGGCGCAGAGGAGGAAGACGAGGCGGGAGGGATCCAGAACCTCCTCGACGGCCTCACGGTAGTCGAGGTAGGCCTCGAAGTTAGCGATCCCCTTGGAGACGACAACATCTGCTGACGCTAGGGCCTCGACGACGCCTCCTGAAACCCTCCCCAGGGCGAAGCCCGAGTACCTCCCACCGGTACCGACGACGCTAACCCTCCTCCCAGCCAGGCCAGGAACCCCCAGCTCCTCGGCAACCCTCTCCACGAGCCACCTGGCCTCATCAGCGGTGACGTCCACCTCGTAGGGGAGGCTGCGGGCGACAAAGACTACATCCACCCCCCTAAGCGCCATCATCAACCCCACGAAGACGTCGAATACGGCCTCGCCGGCGTTGTCGAGCAGGAACACCATCCTTGAAGCCTCCTCAAACCTCCTCAACACGCTCCTAGGAGCCTTAAACACGACATCCCTAAGCCTCCTCGTGAGCCTATCGAGTACACCCTCCTCGAAGCTATAGCCCGGCACCTCTATGTCGACTACGTTAGCGGCGGCGCTAAGCCTCAACAACCAGTCGACACCCAGCCCGTCAGTCGGAAGCATACCAACGAGCCTCAGGACACGGAGGTTGAGCTGGAGCTTCCGCTCCCTATACGGGTCACCCTCCGCGACCAAGCCGTAGGTCTCGGTGAACACGTCAGTCCTAGACCTCAGCCCCCTAACCCTCTCGAAGACGTCCTCGAAGTCGCTCCTACGGAGGAACCTGGCGAGGTAGAGACAGTACATGCACAGCGGGCTCCTAAGCCTCACACCGCCCCCGAATCCAATTCAACTGCACCCCACTAGCCTCCCATCGGCCAGGCTCAAGCTCACCACACGACACTATATAAGCCATTCGCCCCTACACGGGACAAGCCGAGAGACATGAAGGAAGCGCTCACCATGAGGGGCGTGGTTAAAAGCTTCTCGGGGAAGACCATAGTGTCTATAAGGAGCCTCGACATACACGACGGGGAAGCCTACGCGCTCATAGGCCCCAACGGCGCAGGCAAGACAACCACGCTGAGGATGATAGTCGGGGTCTACAGGCCGGACGCGGGAGAGATAAGGATCTATGGGGAGAGGGCGGGCACCGAGAAAGCGAGGGAGAAGATAGCATACCTGCCGGAGGACGCAGGGGTCTACCCTAGGCTGACAGGCTGGGAACACATAAACTTCTACATGAAACTATACATAGACGACCCCAGGGAGGCGGAGGAGAAGGCCGAGGAGGCAGCCAAGATAGCAGACCTAGGCGACAAGCTCTACGATAAGGCCTCAACGTACAGCAAGGGTATGAAGAGGAGGCTCCTCCTAGCAATAGTCCTAGCCCTCCAACGACCCCTAACGATACTCGATGAGCCTACGAGCGGCCTAGACGTGTTCACAGCGG
>CAYZCH010000085.1:0-11713 GCA_964476405.1 uncultured Desulfurococcales archaeon | reverse complement strand
TAGGCCTATCTTGACCCCCTTCCTCCCCTTGGGGGCCAGCACCCACACCTTGATGGGCACCAGCTCAACCTCCTTACCGGTAGTAGGATCCCTCACACGCACAGGCTTCTCACAAGGCAACCCACACACACCTCCTACTCCTGGTTACCCGAATCCTCCTATCCGGGCATATGACTATAAACACTTTACGATTTGGTTCTGCTGGGTAGAGAGGTGAGACGATAGTCGAGAAGGGGTAGGCGTGGCCTACCGGAATCTGGGAGGGTCTGGAGGGTTCTACTCCCCGCATTCTACAGACTTAACGTATCCTGACTCATGCATAATAGGTTTTAACAGTATCTACATTATCCTTCGAGCGGGGCTCCCTGTCTTGAGGGTTGGCCGTCTCATAGGCTGCGCCGACGCACCAGGTAAGGTAATACTCTTCGGAGAACACTTTGTTGTTGAAGGCGTCCCTGCGCTCGCCACAGCCGTGAACCTACGTGCGCGCGCATGCTCATATGAAGTTGAGGGCGCCGAGGGCGTGTTTGTATATTCGAGCATTTTCGACAAAAGTCTAAGGGTCTACCCGTGTTCAGACAAAAACGTGAGGAACTTCTACGAAGCCGTTAGATATATACACAATATACTAGGTATAGACAAGCACAAGCCGGTACTTGTCGAGATAGACTCGTCGATACCGCCCGCGGCTGGGCTGGGGAGCTCGGCGGCGACCGCCGTGGCTTTTGCCGCCGCCTACGCGCTCGCATACGGCGCCAGGCTCTCGCCAGAGCAGGCCTCAAGGGCCGCCTTTGAGGCTGAACGCGTGGTGCACGGGAAGCCCAGCGGAATCGACAACACCGTGGCGGCCTACGGCGGCACCATACTCTACAGGAGGGGCGGGGGCTTCAACCGTGTCAGGGCGAGGCTTCGCGGAGCCAGGCTAGTCATCGCGGATACGGGCGTCAAGAGGTCTACTGGTAAGGCCGTAAGGATGGTTCTTGAGAGGAAGACCAGGCTCGGCAAGATAGGAGAGCTCCTTTACTCCCTCGCAGAGGAACTTGTACTCGAGGCCGCCAGGCTCATTGAGTCGGGGGATGTGGCCAGGGTCGGCGAACTAATGGACGTGAACCACGGCCTCTTGAACGCGCTCGGAGTATCGATACCCAGGATAGAGGAGCTCGTATACGCAGCCAGGTGCGCCGGGGCGTATGGGGCAAAGCTGACCGGCGCGGGGCTGGGCGGCTGCATAGTAGCTCTCGTAGACGAGGACCGCTCAGCCTCTGTGAGCAAGGCATTAGAGGAGCTCGGAGCCAAGACATACACTGCTGAGCCCGACGCCCCCGGCCTACGCTATAGTGTGGGGTGAGTGTTTGGGGGGAGAAATACTCGCGTTTGTGGTCGCGCTCGTGGCTGCTGGCCTGGCAGCCGTATACATTGTCGCGAGGCTTGCCACGAGGGGGGCGGCCCACCCATTCAAGGAGCTAAGATACGAGGCTGGGAACCCCCCACGGGGGAGGGCCAGGAAACCCATATTGAAGCAGTACTACGGCTACATACTACTCTTCCTCGTCACTGAGCCCCTGATAGTGCTGCTCTACCTAGTGTCGCTTACAACCCCCGTGGAGCCCGTGGCGACGGCGTCATGGATACTCCTATCAACAGGTATAGTGTCGCCTATACTCATCTACGCGCTGGAGAGGATGCGTGGGGAGGAGGGGGGAGCGGCGTGACCTGCATAGGCAGGGTTCTCGTGGGAGTGCTGGAGGAGGCTGCGAGGAGGGCCTCGGAGCTCCTACGCAACAACAGACTGCTACGCAGCGTGCGCGACTGGGCGACAGCATTCAGCCTCTGGCCCGTCCACCTCACGACCAGCTGCTGCGGAGCCGAGTTCGCCGCAGCCTATGGGCCAAGGTACGACCTCGAGAGGATGGGCTCCCTCCCATTCACCTCGCCAAGGAACACCAACCTAATGATAGTCGAGGGCACGCTAACGGTTAAGATGGCTAGGGCGGCGAGGATAGTATGGGAGCAGATGCCCGAGCCCAGATTCGTGATCGCCATCGGGGCATGCGCGTTCACCGGCGGCGTGTTCTACAACAGCTACAACATAGTGTTCGTCCAGGACATCCTCCCCGTCGATATATATGTCCCGGGGTGCCCGCCTAGGCCCGAGGCTATAGCACGCGCAATACTCGCACTCCAGGAGAAGATAAGGAGCCACGAATACAGGGTCGGCGTCGACGTCGAGGACAAATCTAGGCTTAAGGAGATCATGGAGCCCCTCTACCGGCAGGCCGACCAGTGGCTCCGCGGCCGTAAAGGATACCCTCCTCCACGACCTTGAAATCCTTCCTCAAGGGGTAGACGCCGCGGGGCCAATCGTCGGGTAGCAGGAGGTGGCGTAGATCCGGGTTACCTATGAAGAGGACGCCCAGCATCTCATGCACCTCCCTCTCCTGCATATCAACACCCGGCCAAACCTCCCTCAGGCTCGGGGCCTCCGGCCTACTACGCGGCACAGCGACCTCGATGCCTGCGACGAGCCCCGGGTTTGTGGGGCAGGAAGCTATGTATGTTAGCCTAATCGCGTTCAGCTCCGGGTCGTCAACCCCTATGAGGGAGAGGAACAGCCTATACCCGCACTCGGCTAGCCTCTCTGCATAGACCCTAAGCTCCTCGACGGAGTCCAGCACAGCGACCGCCGCGCCCTCCACGTCGGCCCACCGAACCCCCTCGCCCAGGCACTCGACCGGATCCATGCAGGCCTCCATGCAGGCCCCCCGCGGAGTGTTTAGATGTGCTACTCACGTTTAAGGAGTGAATTTTAAGAAGAGAGGAGTTAGGGAAACCTCTCTCTAGCCTGGAGTATCGGTAATGCTGAGGCTAGGCCCGGGGATGACTGCTAGGAGGCTGGGCGTTGTTGAGGGCTACGACGTCCTCGAGGTCTATATAGGCCCACAGCACCCGGCCTCCGGCCACATGAGGCTCATTGTCAAGCTCGACGGTGACAGGATAGCCGCCGTCGACCCCGATATAGGGTACGTGCATAGGACGATGGAGAAGCTCGCGGAGACCAGGGAGTATATACGCATAATACCCCTCTTCGAGAGGATGACGATAATAGACTCGTGCAACGTGACACTACCACTCGTCGAGGCCATTGAGAGACTGTTGGGGGTTGAGCCGCCCCCGAGGAGCAGGTACCTGCGCGCACTCCTATGCGAGGTTAACAGGATAGCGAGCCACCTGTACGGCCTAGGCATAGGCTCTGTAATGCTAAACCACTCCACCATGTACATGTGGGCGTTCGGCGACAGGGAGGTGTGGCTGACCATAGCCGAGAAGCTCACCGGGGCCAGGCTCACGCACACCTACATAATCCCCGGGGGCGTCAGGAGGGACATGCCCCGGGGGCTCAGGGACGACATAGAGAAGGCGTGCAGGTATATGGAGAGGAGGCTGAGGGACTACGAGAAGATCTTCTTGAAGAACCCGGTGGTCGAGGCGAGGCTCGCGGGCGTCGGCGTGCTCCCCGCCTCCAGGGCCGTTGAGCTGGGTGTAGTAGGCCCTAACCTGAGGGCCTCCGGGGTAGCGTACGATGTGAGGCTCACGGGCTACGCCGCCTACAGCGACATCGACTTCGAGCCCGTCGTGGGGGTTGACGGGGACTGCCTGGAGAGGGTGAGGATGAGGGTGGAGGAGATCAGGGCGAGTATCGAGCTGATCAGGAGGCTGCTACGCGGTATGCCGGAGGGGGGCTTCTTCGCGGACAAGTACATCAAGATGCTGCCGCCAAGGCTGAGGAGGGTCGTGGCCAGCGAGGGGAGGGTTAAGCTGCCCGGCGCCATCGTGAGGCTACGCCCTAGACCGGGGAGAGTCGTCTCGAGGGGCGAGGCTGCCAGGGGCGAGATAACCTACTATATTGAGTCGAGGGGTGGCGTGAAGCCCTACAGGGTGCGGGTGGTCACCCCCAGCGCAAGGAACGTCGTGCTCTTCAGGGAGCTCCCGCCGGGCCATAAGCTGATGGATCTCCCTGCGATATACGCGAGCCTAGACTACTTCCCGCCGGAGGCTGACAGGTAGATGCCGGCCCCGGGGCTGCTCGCCAGCCTGCTCCTAGGCCTCGTGTTCCCCGGCGTGGGCGCCGCGCTCGCCACAATACTCTTCATAATCTGGTTCGAGAGGAAGTTCACGGCCAGGGTTCAGAGGAGGGTTGGGCCATACTATGTCTCGCCCAGGCTCCATGGGGCACTACAGCTCGTAGCTGATGGCATCAGGTTCCTCTTCCAGGAGCCGATAATACCGGTGAGCGTCGACAAGGCCGGCTTCATAGCCGCCCCCATGCTGGCCGTCATCCTCACGGCCACCGCCCTCCTCTTCCTGCCGGCCGCCCCTGGGCTGGCCGCCGTCCCGACGCCCTACAACACGCTCGCGTTCATGGCCGTCATGGCCGTATCCCCCCTACCTATAATCATAGCGGGGTGGGCATCCGACAACAAGTTCAGCATAATAGGCGCGCTCAGGGAGGCGTTCCTGAACGTGAGCTACGAGCCAGTGATATTCATCTCCCTCCTCGCAATGATACTGATGTACGGCTGCATAGATGCTTCCAGGATGGTGGAGGCTCAGGGAGTGCTACCAGGCATACTCCTCAACCCCCTAGCAGCATTCACCTACATAGTGGCCGTCATGGCTGCAACAGATAGGCCTCCATTCGACATAGTGTTCGGGGAGCAGGAGATAGTTAGCGGGCCCTACACCGAGTACAGCGGTATACTGTTCGGATACACTATGATGAGGGACTACCTCAACCTCTACGCCTTCTCGGTGCTCTTCGCCCTCGTCTTCCTCGGCGGGTGGCTGCCGGCCAGGACACCCCCCATGGCACCGCTCATACTATACATGAAGACCGTTCTTGTAATGGCGGGGGTTGTCACGCTAAGGTCGATCTACTGTAGGATAAGGTTGGACCATGCATTGAGGCTCCTCTGGAGGGTGATCCTCCCCCTGGGCCTAGCCGCCCTAGCCCTAAGCGCTGGTGTAGCCGTGCTGCGGGGTGTGCTCCTCCATGGGTAGGAGGGGGCTTGTAAGGAGGCATGTTGAGGCCATAAGGGCCGGGTTCAAGCACCTACTCTACCCGCCCATAACGCTACCCTACCCCGACGTCGCGGAGGAGAGGCCGCCCGGATACAGGGGCTTCATAGTATACGATCCATCGAAGTGCCTTGGCTGCGGCCTCTGCGCCCAGATATGCCCGTCCAGGGCGATAAAGATGAGGGTTCTCGAGGCGAGGAAGAGGAGGCCCGGATACAATCTAGCCAGGTGCATCTTCTGCGGGTTCTGCGTCGACATCTGCCCCGCGGAGGCTCTCAGCGAGAGCACGATCCACGACCAGGTGTTCGAGGGGGTGGCCGGCATGGATCTCGACCCGGAGGAGTGGGGGAGGGTGAGCAGGGAGCTTAAGGAGGCGAAGCCCAGGAGGCTCGTCAGGGCAGTGATCGATGAAAAATGGGGGATAAGGTATGAGCGCGTGGATTGACGCCGCCTCGGTGCTGCTAGCAATAGTAGCCGTCGCCTCTGCCGCGGGAATAATAGCCGCGAGGAGGACGTTCTACAGCGTCTTCTGGCTCGCCGGCGTCGGGCTGGCAGTAGCGGGGTTCATGGCCCTCCTCGGGTTCACATACCTGGCAGCCTTCCACCTGATAATATACGTGGGCGCCGCAGCCTCCTTCATCGCCTTCACGCTGCTAATGCTGGGCGAGGAGGCTGAGGCTGGCGGCGAGCGCCACGACGCCGGGAAGCTGGCGCTCGCCGTAGTCCTCGCAGCGATACTCTGGTTCCCCATAGCACACATACTCCTACGCCACCCCCCACTGCGGGTAAGCATAGACTGGAGGGGGGTGGCGGGGCTGCTGACAGGCGAGCTCTGGCTCCCACTCCTCATAACCATCGTCGGGTTGTCGGCCGCGCTCGTTGAAGCGATAACGCTCACCCATGGGGGTGGCGGGGGTGCTTGAGGCGTTAATGGTATCTATCACGATATTCGTGTTGATGACCGTCGGTATATACGGTATACTTGTCTCGAGGAACCTCATCAGGCTACTGATATGCATAGAGACACTGTTTAACGCCATACTGCTAGGCATAGTTGCTGTCGGGTCTTCAACCGGGAACACGCTGAGCTTCGGGCTCCTAGGGCTCATGGCTATAGTGTTGACCGCCGTCGAGGTCGCTGTGCTGACAGCTGTGCTGATACTCCTCTATAGGCGCAGGAGGAGCCTACGCCTAGAGGCTTTAAGGGAGCTTAAGGGGTGAGCGGGGGTGTACGTCGCGGCGCATGTAGTCAGGCTAGCGGCCCCCCTCCTCTGGATAAGCATAGTGTCGCCGATAGCCTCATCGGTTTTGGTGATGCATTCCCGCAGCGACCGTGGCGCAGCCGTTGTGGCTGCAGCCTCCTGGGTCGTCTCGCTCATAGCGCTGCTGGCCGCCGGAGCGGAGTCGTGGCCCAGGGGGTGCTACGACCCCCTCTATGGCCGTGTGGCTGGCCTGGGGTACATGGGCCTCCTACTGGACGGGCTGAGCCTGGGCTTCGCCGTAACCATTGCAGTTGTATCGCTCCTGGTGGCGGTCTACTCTCTGCCATACATGAGGCATAGGGTTGACGAGCTGGGAGGGGGTAGGCTCTCCACCTACTATATGCTCTACCAGCTGTTCACGGCAGGCCTCCTAGGCACGGTGCTCTCAACCAATACTATTGAGTTCTACTTGTTCCTCGAGCTCACACTGATACCAAGCTTCCTACTAATAGTACTCTACGGGTACGGGGATAGGCTCAGGGTAGGGCTACTCTATCTTGTCTGGACACATGTCGGCGCGGAGCTCCTCCTGCTCGGGTTCCTGCTGCAGGCGCCCATGGTGGGCTTCGACTTCTTCCTCCCAGGGGGCGGCTACCTGGCGTACACGCAGCCCCTAAACCCCCTACTCGAGGCCGCGGCCACGCTGATACTCCTCGGGCTCGCCGTGAAGATGGCGTTGGCCGGGCTGCATTTCTGGCTCCCACACGCCCACGCTGAGGCGCCGACGCCGCTAAGCGCGCTGCTGTCGCCGCTCCTCATAGGGGTGGCAGGCTATGGCCTCCTCCGCCTAGTCCTCCAGGTGTATGGTGGGACAGGATACCTCCACGCAGCCTCGCCAGTCATAGCCGCCTGGAGCCTCGCCACCATGATCTACGGGGGCCTGCTGGCACTGAGGCAGGCCGACGTCAAACGATTCCTCGCCTACAGTAGCGTGTCGCAGATGGGGTACCTGGCCCTAGGCTTCGCCGTGATGAACCAGTGGGGGATGGATGGTGCAGTGGTGCACTTTATCGCGCACGCGTTCGGCAAGGCCATCCTCTTCGGCGTTGCCGGCGTGCTGATAATGTGCTACCATAGCAGAAGGATACAGGACTACTCGGGGCTAGCCCTGGCAGAGCCCCTGCTAGCAGCCGCCGCCCTCATAGGTGTAATGCACCTCGCCGGCATACCCCCTGCATGCAGCCTCTGGAGCGAGTACCTGATCGCAAGGGGGCTCGCCGAGGCCGCGGCCACTTGGAAGTCGTGGGGAGGGGTGGCACTACTGGTCTTCGTCGCGGGCGTTGCGCTTAGCACGGCCTACAGCTTCGTCTTCTTCAACAAGATCTTCATGGGTGAGCCGAGGAGCCCGGAGAAGAGGGGGAGTGGCCGGCATGCAGTCTACCCCCTCATAGGATTAGCCGTGGCCGGCCTCGTAGTCTTCTTCGCCATCAACCTGGTTGCCGAGCCGCTCCACAGCTACTACGCCACTATAGCCTCTGCATGGGGGTGAGCAGTCCTTGGATGCCCTGGCAGCGGCGACAGCCGTGCTGGTCTCCTACGTGGCCTCCGGCGCTATGCTCGCCCCGCTGGGCTGGCTTAGGCGGGGTGTGGCTGCTGTAGCCAGCCTGCTCCTAGTACTGCTCCTATCCATAGCCGCGCTGCTCCGGGCTGGCCCCACGCTGCTCGTATACCCCTGGGCCCCGTCCTTCGGCATCTACCTGTCCCTGCACGTGGACTGGTTATCGGGGCTCCTTGGAGTACTCGTCGCCGCCCTCTCGCTCTGCATAGCTGTCTACAGCATATGGTATATAGGCTCATGGGGCTCGAGGAGGTATTGGTTCTTCTACACGTTCTTCGTGGCCTCCATGCTGCTCCTCCTCTACGCTAACGACTTCCTATCATTCATCATAGGCTGGGAGGGCACGGGTATAGCCAGCTTCATGCTCATAGGCTTCTACCTCGACGACCGCCGCGAGGCCTGGGTCGGCGATGTGGGGAGGACTGCCGCGGGTGTGCCGATGTGGTCTACGCCGAGCATGAGTAGCCTGAGGGCTATCCTCTTCACTAGGCTGGGGGACGCATGCTTCCTCGCCGCCGTGGGGGCCATAAGCTTCGCCACCGGCTCGACGCTCTTCAGCTCCGTACACGTCGCCGCCGCCAAGCTAGGGTCATTAGCGCCCCTCATCTACGGCTTATTCTTCATAGCCCCCCTGGCCAAGAGCGCACAGATGCCGTTCACCGAGTGGCTCGTAACGGCTATGACAGGCCCCGCACCCGTCTCGGCGCTGATACACGCAGCCACCATGGTAAAGGCAGGCGTATACTTCGTGGCTAGGTTTGTCCCCATGATACCCGCCACCCTCTGGTTCACGGGGTTGATGAGGGGGCTGGCATGCATCGCGTTGGTTACAATGGTGTCGACTGCACTAATGGCTCTTGTTGCTAGGGAGTTTAAGCTAATACTAGCCTACTCGACCGCGAGCCAGCTCTCATACATGATGGCCGCAGTATTCTACGCGGCTGGCACGGGGCTCATACACGAGGGTGTTGTGGCATGCTTCACGCACCTAATGAGCCACGCCGTGTTCAAGGCAGCGCTCTTCCTCGAGGCCGGGGCAGTCATACACGCAGTGCATACACGCTACATAGACGAGATGGGCGGCCTCCGCAGATACATGCCGCTGACTTACATCGCTACGCTCCTCGCGGGCCTCAGCCTCGCCGGCGTACCCCCCTTCAGCGGCTGGTGGTCCAAGGACTACGTCATAGACGTGCTTGGATCCGTGGATCCCGTCGCTGGGCTGGTCGCGCTCCTCGCCGGATTAGCCACCGCGGCCTACACCGCCAGGATGATATACTATGTCTTCCACGGGGAGCCGAGGAGGAGGGGGCATGAAGCCCCGCCGGGCATGCTCTACCCGTACCTAGCGCTGGGTGTAGCCGCTCTCGTCCTCGGGCTCCTATGGCCGCTCTACATCCATGGACTCGCATCCGGCCTCGGAGGAGAATACGAGTATAGCTCTGGCCTGGTCGTGGGCGGCGTTGCAGCGTCGACCGCCACGCTGCTCGTCATGCTGGGTTATGAGCGCGGCGTGCTCCCCGGGGTCTTCGCTAGGCTGCGCGTCCTGAGGGAGTTCCTCTATGACAGGTGCTATGTTAACGCGGCTATATACTGGCTGGTCGTTAAACCCGTCCAGTACGCGTCTAGGCTTCTTTCAATGGTTGACGGGGCTGTCGACAGGACGCTACACAGCTGGCTTCCGTGCTCCGCCCTGAGGGCGGCTGAGGGGCTTAGGACTGCCGACTCTGCGGCCGACAAGAAGCTACACCATGACGTGCCGGCTGCATTCATCTCTGCCTCTAGGAGGATACGCCGGGTGCACTCGGGCGACCTCGAGAAATACATACTCTACTTCATCGTGGGGGTGGCAGTGGTCGCTGCAGCGACGTCCTGGGTAGTGCTAAAGCTCCCCTGAGGTGATGTGGGCGTGGTGCTTCTGGAGGCCCTCTACGTTGCGTTGGGCGCCATCTGTGTCGCCGTGGTGGCGACGCCCTTCCTGAGGGCCAGGAGGGCGTATACCGTGTTCACGCTGCTCACAGCAACAGCCATGGCCGCCGCCCTATACACGTTATACGCCCTGCACGGCAGGGTGGTGAGGCTCTTCGGGGGCTCGGTCATACTGGACCCGTTCAGCCTCTCCGTGTTCACCGCCACCCTGCTCGTCTCGCTGCTCGCCGGCCTCGGCGCGCTCCGCCTCGCCGAGGAGTCCCTCGGGGGCGCGTTCTACTCCATACTGGCAGTCACCCTGCTCGGCGTGATGAGTATAACGTTGTCGGGTGATGTTGTCCAGATCTACGCCGCCTGGATACTCGCGGCCGTGTCCAGCTACGTGATCATAGGATGTGCAAGGGACAGGGTGGCCGCCGAGGCGGCTATGAAGTACGGGGCTATGGGTGCACTCGCGACAGTCATGATACTCTACGCGTTGCTGCTGACGACATTCTGCAGGGGGTCGCTCTACCTCGGCGTCGGCGTCAAGCCCCACGCATACCCGTTCTACATGACAGCCATAACGTTCCTTGCGGCTACAGCCATAGGGTTCAAGATAGGGGTCGTACCGTTCCACGCGTGGCTCCCAGACGTATACGGGAATGCGAGGCCCTGCCTCGTGGCTGTCGTTGCATCACTCTCCAAGCTGCTCGCGGCAGTCTTCATAGTCAAACTCCTCATACTCCCGGTCAACAACTACCCGGTGGTCTCTGCAGCCATGATGGCCGTCCTCGCAGCAATCACCATGACCTACGGCAACATAGGCGCGTTGACTGCGCCGACCCCACAGCTCCTCCTAGCCTACAGCGCCATCGCGCAGGCGGGCTACCTGCTGGTCGGCTTCACGGGGCTCTCGAGGCTGCCGGGGATAGATAGGGCGGCTGCACTGGAGGGTATATTCCTCCACTCAGCCGGCTACTCGCTAGCCGTGCTAGCCCTCTTCCTAGTGCTCGACGCCCTACGCGACGAGGAGCTCGTCTCCTGGGTCGAGGTGCAGGGCTCGCTGTCCTCGTCGCCGCTGGCGGCCTCGGCCGCTGGCCTGGCGCTGGCCACGCTTACAGGGGTGCCGCCGACCGCTGGGTTCTGGGGGAAGCTCCTCATGGCCGTCTCGGTGGCGCCGCTCATGCCCCTCCTGGTGCTGGTTATGGGGATCAACATAGCCGTGTCCGCATACTACTACATGAAGCTCCTCTACATACTCGTGAAGCCCGTCAAGCAGAGACCCCGGATAAGGTGTGGGCTCCGCATATGCGTGGCCCTAGCAGCTGCAGCCGCCTCACTGATACTAGGGTTTCTGACCCCGGCACTAGCGGGGCTCAGGGCATACGGCGTCTCCGGGTAATCACGTTTAAAAACTCTGCATGCTACGAGGCCACCGATGGCTGCCGGAAGGGCTGCAGCCGAAAGGGTGGGACTTATTGTTACTCAAGCCGAGGATAAAGGAGAAGCACTGGGATAAGAGGCTCGAAGAGGAGCTCTTGGAGACGTGGAGGAGGGAGGGGCTCCACGAGTCACGGGTGACTGGCAGGGAGGAGAAGATACTGGTCATAGATACTCCCCCACCATACCCTAGCGGCAAATGGCATGTGGGTGGCACGGCGCACTACGCACAGATAGACATGATAGCCAGGTTCTTCCGCATGAGGGGGTGGGCTGTAAGGGTTCCCTGGTACGCCGACAGGAACGGCCTACCCGTCGAGGTGGCGGTCGAGAAGAAGTATGGTATAGTGGCACACGAGGTGGCCAAGACCAGGGAGGGCAGGCTCCGCTTCCTGGAGCTGTGTAGGAGGGAGCTAGACAGGGTGGAGGAGGAGCTAGTCAGGATATGGAGGAGGCTCGGCTGCAG
>CAYZCH010000084.1:0-11152 GCA_964476405.1 uncultured Desulfurococcales archaeon | reverse complement strand
CAACGAAGGGAAAGACGAGATAGTCATCAAGGGGAGAGGGGATAATATAAGCAAGGCTGTTGACGTATACAACGCCCTCAAGGCAAGGCTCGAGGACAGCCTGGAGCTAGTATCGGTGAAGATAGATAGTGAGCGCGCCGGCCCAAGGCTGGTATCGTACATAGAGATAAGGGTTAGGAGAACACTCTAGCCTCCATACCCTCTCTCCGTATAGCGCCCGGCACAAGCTCAGCACCGCGGGCCACTAGGTCTAGGCTGTAGAGCTCGCGGTACAGCTCGTCCACCAGCTCCACGGGGTCGGCTAGTCCCTCCTCTACAAGCCTCATCTTCTCCTGGAGGCTCCTCGTCCGCTCGAGCGACACCAGCTGGCCGAAGTTGTCCACTAGGTACGTGTACACGTTCACCCCGAGCCGCGTCGGTATGAGGTATTTCCTGTACTTGCTCTCTACCACGTACCCGTGTCTCCTGATAACGTCTAGTGTGCGTGCGTATGTGCTTGGCCTACCGATGCCGTTCCTCTTCATAAGCGCGACTACGTCACCGTGCGTATAGAGTCTCACTCTAGACGACTTGTAGGTTTTAACGTCGAGGGGCCTCACCCTCGTTCCAAGCAGCCCCCTCAGCTCCTCGTCGACCACGACGGCGTCATACATCTTAAGGAAGCCGGCCTCTACAACCCCTATGTATGCTGGCGCCTCAGCCTCCAGGCCGCCTACAGTTATCCTAACCCTGGCCTTGACGAGCCTCGCTGGCTTCATCTGGCTGGCTATGAAGCGGCGGAATATGAGGTCGTAGAGCCTATAGTGTGACTCCCTGAGCCTGACCCCTATAAAGACGTTCCCTACCGCTATCTCCTCCCTGAGCTCGTCGGGGTCGTGGGGGCTTGTCGGCCTTATAGCCTCGTGGTGGCCAGGGGGCCCCCAGGATCTCGGCTTGAAGTCTCCCAGGAGCCCCTTGCGGCTCAGGTAGCGCGAGGCGACATCTATGCCCGTGGGCGACACATGCGTTGAGTCCGTCCTATGGTATGTTATCAGGCCTGTCTCGAAGAGCTCCTGCGCCAGCTTCATAGTCTTTTCAGCGGTGTACCTGTAGCGGAGTGACGCGTCTACAAGCAGTGCCTCGGTAGTGTAGGGTGGTGGCGGGTTGATGGTGACTTCGTCCTCGTCCAGAACCTCCACCAGTACACCCTCCCTGGCCTCTCTGGCGGCCTCCTCGAGCACCCTCCTGTCCCTTATGAATAGGCGTACCGCCGTCCTCTCCGTGATCCTCACAAGCAGGACGTAGCAGCGGTTCTCGCGCCACTCCCTGTACCGCGCTATTATCCAGCCGAGTACGGGTGTCTGAACCCTGCCGGCTCCGAGACCCTTGTTCCCGTACTTCTCCTGGAGGTGTTTGCTGAGTGAGAACCCTATCCAGCGATCCTCTATCCTCCTTATAACCTGTGCTGAGACGAGGGGCTTCTTAATCCCCCTTGTGGCTGCGAGCGCGCGGTACAGCTCGCTGCGCGTGATGGAGTGCATCTCTATTCTCTCTATATTCTCTGCGTAGGGCTTCAACGCTAGGTAGAGGTCCCATGCTATCTTCTCTCCCTCGACATCAGGGTCTGTTGCTAGGTACACCTTTCCTGTCTCGAGGGCGAGCTGTCTGAGCGCCTCGATGACGGCGAACTTGTCCTCGACGTTGCCTGAGCCGCAGTAGGGGCATGTATTGGTGTTTGAGGCGAACTGTCTCCCGCAGCTCAGACACCTCTTTATTGGCGCGTAGACAGGGTGGTAGCCGTCAGCGTCAACTATGACTCCGTGTACACCCTTCTCCTCGAGTGTCAGATCGTATATGTGGCCGATGCTCGCGGTTATAGAGGCTATGTAGAGCGTGTTGTTCTTAGGGTTGAAGAACGATGTCTCGTAGACTGTCAGCGGCCCTATTTTCCTCCTCGCGGGCTTCCCGAAGAAGTTGGCTATGGTCTTCGCCTTAGTGGGGGACTCAACGATTATGCAGCACGTCTCTATGTTAACCTTCTTCGTCCTCTTACCATGCCTAGTCTCCTCGGCAACCCTCATCGACTCGGTTATGGCCTCCTTGGTGAATGGCTTGAAGCCGGTCGCCGTGCTCATGAACCTGCTCAGCTTCTCGGATAACAGCTCTACCAGTGCATCATCCTTCTCGACGACGACTACAACTCCGTGTGTCATACCCCCGTTCAGTAGGCGGCTCGTCCTCCCACTCGCCTGTACGAATGTTGCGGTGTCGGGTGTGACGTATAGTGTCTCCCCTCCATACTCTATTATGACTGCGCTCTGTGTCTTGATGGGCTTCTTCCTCTGCCTGACCTCCTCGAGAACCTTACTGGCTATTGTCCTTGAAAGGTTGACGAGCCTGCATACACGGCTCTCGGTCTCGCAGCGCCCGCCGTCCCTAAGTAGCTTGTACACGAGTTGTAGTTCGCCTGGTGTGAGTTTCGCCAGTACCTTGACAGCCTCCCTGACTTCTGCGTCGTCCTTGATTAGTGAGAGTGCGAGTCTCACCAGGCGGCGTGGGTTCATTACAGCCTTCTCGAGGGGCTGTGCCCGCACCGGCACGCCTATGAAGACGGCGTATTTCACCCTGTATGGTAGGTCTATCCCTCGGACTATGGTGCCGTAGTAGCTGGCCTTTCCTATTATAACGTCGGCCTCTCCCGTGGCGAACTTCCTTAGCGCCTTCGTGCTCCTCCCAGCCTTGGCGTAGACCGCCCTCACTCCATGCTTATCGAGGATCTCTATGAGGCGGTTGATGTCCTCCTCGCTGTAGAGGCATGAGAAGTACACTATGCCGCCTCCCCCCAGCATCGTTATGAGCTTCGCGGCCTCCTCCACGGGGTCTCCGGACGGCTTGAGGTGGAAGTTGTCGACGTCTCTTAGTGAGTCGTAGAGCCTCCCTATATCGAACCCCAGTAGCTTATTGAATATCTTGGAGTGGAGGCCGTAGGCTCTTCCCGTCGCGGATGCTATGACTAGCTGGCCTGGACTGGATGCCGCGATTGCGTCCGCGAGCCTGGCCTCGGCCTCGATAAGCTTCTGCAGAAGCCTCTCAGCCTTATGCTTCCTGCCCCTGACCTTCGCCGCTAGGATGTCCAGCTTGAGCCTCAGGGTCTGGAGGGCGTAGTCTACCGCCTCCGGCGTGAAGCCTAGGGCTACGAGAACCCTCTTGATTGACTTCGGGCTCCTGAGCATGGCGTCAACATCGTCTACTATAATGGCGTCGAACACTGCTCCCTTCAGAAGCCTATCCTGGTTTCTCGCGAGGAAACTTGACGTCGTTATAAGGATGTCATACTTCCCCTCCTTTATGGCTTCGATGGCCTCCCTACGCTCGGCTGTGCGTAGGTGGGAGTGGTACCTAACTATCGAGGCATTGATCCCCAGTCTTTCCGCGTAGGAGGATATCTTCTCGTATACCTGGTTGACGAGGTTCTCCGTGGGTAGTATATAGTACACTTTGCCCCTGCTTTTCGTGTGCAGCCATAGGCAGTAGACGGAGAGGAGGGTTGTCTTACCGACCCCCGTCGGAGCTATTATGGCGAAGCTCTCGCCGCGCAGCAGCCTCCTAGCCCAAAGCTTCTGGACGGGCCACATGGTGCTGCCGGTAGCTTGCCTGAAGAAGTCCTCGAATTCACGCAGTTTAACGTGCAGTTTGTATACAAGCCCGTACCTCTTCAGGGCCCCCCGCGAGGCGAGCAGCTCGCCTATGTGCTTCCCGTCGACGCCCTCCGCCTTGGGCAGGCACAGCCTGCATGGAAGCCCCCTGCTCAGCCTCTCCTCGCTGCAGGGCCCCCCACAGTTCGGGCACAGTGCTTCATAGACGCCGCTGATCCGCCGCAACACCATGTTCCCGGGGGTTCCGCTTCCTAGGGGCATGATGGTTGCTTTCTAGACGCAAGCCCAGTAACACCGAGGTAGTCCCCTCACCCTATATTTCCAGGCATGCTGTACGTATTACCATGGGTGGTGCCCGGAGTCGTGGCCAACCCCTCAAGCTGCAACAAGCAGTGTACGGTTCGTGAGATGAGGATAGTGGAGGAGAACGCTGAATGGCTGGGTGTTACAGAGGAGTTGATGATGGAGAATGCCGGGGCGGCGGTGGCAGCCGAGGTGGCCGCCAGGGTGGGGAGGGGTGCGAGGATCGCCGTCATCGCGGGGACTGGCGGTAAGGCGGGGGACGGCATGGTAGCCGCGAGGCATCTCGCCGCCCGCGGCTTCAGCGTCGATGTACTCTTCGTGGAGTCTGCCAGGAGGATAAGGCATAGGGCTGCGCTTGCGAACTACGAGAGGGTTAAGGGGCTGTTTGGGATTAGGGTGCTGGAGCGCTATACCAGCTGGATAGACAACCTCGATGAATACAGCGTCATCGTCGACGCAATGCTCGGGACGGGGTTCCACCCTCCCCTCACGGAACCCTACCTGAGCGTCGTCAAGAGCCTCAACAGGCTCGAAGCATTCAAGGTAGCGATAGACATCCCCACGGGCGTCGAGCCGGACACCGGTGAAGTAGAGCCCACAGCATTCAAAGCGGACCTCACCGTGACGATGCACTGTTGCAAGCCAGGCCTACTCCGCGACCCGGGCTCAAGCTACGCCGGTGAAGTAGTTGTAGCCGAGATAGGCGTGCCCCCCGATGCAGAGCTCCTAGTAGGCCCCGGCGACCTAAGGCACCGGGTCAAGCCGTACAACCCTAGAGGCCATAAGGGGGTCAACGGCAGGGTGCTGGTTGTAGGGGGGTCTGCCGAGTATCATGGGGCGCCCTGGCTAGCCGCCATGGCTGCACTCGAGGCTGGCGCCGACCTAGTGTACCTCGCGGCGCCGGAGACCGTCATCGACGACTCCTACACCCCGGAAATAATCCCGGTAAGGCTCCCCGGCGAGAAGCTACACCCCGCCTCCATAGGAAGGATACTCGATACAGGGGTCAAGTTCGATGCGGTTGTGATAGGCCCCGGTCTAGGCAGGAACCCTGAGACTATCGATGCGGTTGTAATGCTCCTGGAGGATCTGCGCGAGCTCGGGGCCAAGGTGGTTGTGGATGCTGACGCGCTCTACGCGCTCTCCCTTAAACCCCGTGTACTCGACGAGAAGTTCATACTCACGCCTCACCTAGGTGAGGCGTCGAGGCTCCTCGGGAGCCGGGTAAGGGATGACCTGGAGGCTAGGATAAGCGCCGCCAGGTCGATAGCCGCCCGTTACCGCGCCACCGTGCTGCTCAAGGGCTGGGTGGACGTCGTGGCACACCCCGCCGGGAGGTACAGGCTGAACAAGACTGGCTCCCCACAGATGACGGTCGGCGGCACAGGAGACGTGCTTGCGGGCGTCACCGCAGCGCTCTCCTGCAGAACCGAGAACCCCTACTACGCCGCCGCAGTCGCCGCGTATGTGGTCGGCCGGGCGGGAGAGCTCGTTGCGGCTGAAGAGGCGAGGGTGACTCCTCTCAGGCTCCTAAGGGCGGTGCCGAGGGTACTGTGGGGGAAAGCCTAGATGCAAAAACATAAATACGAGTGGGTTAAGGAGTGAGCAACACGACCAAGAGAAATAGGCGAGGGGATGGCCATGTCCCAGGCGTCCGCAACGCCGAGCAATGTCGTCCTCGTGGGTAAGAAGCCCGTAATGAACTATGTGTTGGCTACACTAACCCTGCTAAACCAGGGCGTCAAGGAGATAGTAATAAAGGCTAGGGGCCGCGCAATAAGCAAGGCTGTCGACACCGTCGAGATAGTGAGGAAGAGGTTCCTGCCGGGCAAGGTGGACGTCAAGGAGATAAAGATCGACAGCCAGGTCTTGCAGAACCCCGAGGGCAGGCAGACCCGCGTCAGCACCATCGAGATAGTCCTGGTTAAGAAGGAGGAGTGAAGAGCATAGGCGCCGACGGTGTTTTTAAGACGTGGGCGCGACTACATTATTTCTTAAGGCGCATGCGCGTAGGCAACGAAGCCTATGACTATATCCTCCGCCGTGTTGCTACAGTGTACTCATGGCGTGACGCCCCTCCCCACGTACTGGTGTCACAGGTTTTCGATGGACTTCCCCTGAGGGCATATAGTATCTCCATGGTGCTTTACAGTAGTCATCAGCTCTATCGTGGAAAGTATAAAAACCTATAGCTGGGGAGTCCCTGGCTGGGGCAGTGCAGTGCCAAGCCACGGTTCGCTGACCAAGGCGGGTAAGGTAAGGAAGCAGACCCCGAAGATACCTCCAAAGCCTAAGGATAACCCGTGCCCCCGTGTCAGGAACCGCCGCGAGTACCTACGCTACCTACGCCGGATGAGCCAGCAGGCTGTCAGGATAAGGCGTTAAGGCTCCCGCCTGAGACCCATATTTTAGTCCTCGTAGCCAGCCTAGTTGCCTGAAGGTGGAGTCCTTTGGCAGGGGTTTTTGGCTATGAAGGCGATGCTGCCAGGCTTGTGAAGGAGGCGGGTGCGAAGCCGGGAGACCTCGTCGAGATAAGAAGGCCTGACGGCACCTGCTACCGTGGAGTGTTGATGCCCAGGTATGCGTTGAGCGGTAAGCCGATAATAGTTGTTAAGCTTGAAAACGGCTACAATGTCGGCGTGCGCGTTAAACCAGGGACCATTCTACGGGTCTTAGCCACTAGGGAGGAGGTTCTAGAGAGGGCTAGGAGGTCGGGTGCCCCCGCCGTAATCCCATTGATCGAGGAGCAGCCCCCTCCCGGGCCTAAACCACGTGTCATGATCATAGGTACCGGCGGCACCATAGCCAGCAAGATAGAGTATGAGACGGGGGCGGTTAAGCCTGCCTTCACCGCGGAGGAGATACTCGAAGCCGTCCCCGAGATAGGGTTTATAGCCGAGATAGGCGCAGAGGTGCTCTTCAACATCCTCAGCGAGAACATGAGACCGGAGCTCTGGGAGAGGATAGCCGAGAGGGTGGCCAGGCATATCGAGGAGGGTTTCGACGGTATAGTGGTCACGCATGGAACCGACACGATGGCGTATACGGCGGCAGCGTTGTCGTTTGCGTTGCGCGGCCTCCCAGTACCTGTGGCCCTCGTGGGGGCTCAGCGCAGCAGCGATAGGCCTAGCTCGGACGCAGCCTTCAACCTCCATGCAGCAGTACTCTACGCCGCTAGATCGCCTGCGGCGGAAGTGGCGGTAGTTATGCACGCAGAGCCGAGCGACAGCTACGCCCTCGCCCACCGCGGCACGAAGGTCAGGAAGATGCATACGAGCAGGAGGGATGCGTTCCAGTCGATAAACTCGCCGCCGCTGGCCCGCATAACACCCTCAGAGAACAGGGTCGAGTTGCTGATGGAGCCGTTGCGGAGGAGGGGCGAGGAGGAGTTAAGACTTGAGAACGGCTTCGAGAGGAAGGTAGCTCTCGTGAAATACTACCCGGGTATGCAGGCGGAGATCATAGACTTCCTTGTCGACAGGGGTTACCGGGGGATTGTCCTGGAAGGCACCGGTCTAGGCCATGTAGGCGACTGGCTTGTTGAGTCCCTACGCAGGGCTGTTGAGGAGGGGATAGTAGTTGTCATGACCAGCCAGTGCCTCTTCGGCCGCGTAAACATGAACGTCTACACCACCGGCCGCAGACTCCTGGCCGCAGGAGTCATCCCGGCAGCAGACATGCTCCCAGAAACCGCCTTCGTGAAACTCTCATGGATCCTCCACCGCGTCGACGACCCCAAGGAGGCGCGTAGGCTCTTCCTCGAGAACCTTGCAGGCGAGTACAACCCGAGGCTCACCCTAAGGCTCTACCCGAGGTGGCCCCTCAATGCTTGACCCCAAGCTCGACACGAGCAGGTATGATGTCAGAAGCCTTGGTCTTAAGGTAGGCCTGGAGATACACCAGCAGCTCGATACAAGACACAAGCTCTTCTGCAACTGCCCAACCATGCTCGTCCACGGGGAAGTAGAGGAGGACGTGTTCCACAGGAGGTTGAGGCCCACGAGGAGCGAGCTAGGCGAAGTCGATGTAGCGGCGCTCTTCGAGTGGAGGAAGGGCAGGATCTACGAGTACCACGCGCCGTTAAACTGCTCCTGCCTAGTGGAGGCCGACGAGGAGCCCCCTCACGAGCTTAACAGGGAGGCGCTGGTCATAGCGCTTGGGATAGCGAAGGCGCTCCACTCCACACCCGTAGACGAGGTCTATGTTATGAGGAAGATAGTGATAGACGGCTCCAACACCACCGGGTTCCAACGCACGGCGATAGTGGCTCTCGGAGGCTACATAGACCTGCCGAGCGGGAAGAGGGTGGGTATACAGACTATAGCCGTCGAGGAGGACGCGGCGAGAAAGGTTGGAGAGAAGGGGGTTGTGACCAGCTACATGCTGGATAGAATGGGGATACCACTGATAGAGATATCCACGGCACCAGACATCACGACGCCCGAAGAGGCTTACGAGACCGCGCATACGATAGGGCAGCTCCTCCGCCTAAGCGGGAGGGTTAAGAGGGGGATAGGCACGATCAGGCAAGACCTCAACGTGTCGATAAAGGGCGGCACTAAGGTGGAGATAAAGGGCGTCCAGCTGCTAGACCTCCTGCCAAAGGTTGTATTCTATGAGGCTATCCGGCAGGCGAGGCTCCTAGAGATAAGGGAGGAGCTTAGGAGGAGGGGTGTCGATGAGGCCTTGATAGCCAGGGAGAGCTCCATAGCGGATGTAACCGATGTGTTTAAGTCAACGAAGTCGAAGATAATTAGGAGGGTTGTAAGGAGAGGCGGTAAAGTACTAGCCCTCAAGCTACCGGGGTTCCACGGGCTTCTAGGGGTTGAGGTTGAGCCTGGCAGGAGGTTTGGGACGGAGCTGGCGGACTACGCCAGGTTCTGGGGAGGCGTTGGCGGAATATTCCACTCCGACGAGCTGCCGGCCTACGGTATAAGCAGCGATGAAGTTGACAGGGTATACGAGGTTCTCGGCGCCGAGAAGGGGAGGGATGCGGTGGTTATAGTGGCTGACGAGGAGCACAAGGCTAGGAAGGCGCTCCAGGCCGTACTCGACCGCGCGAGATACGCTATCCACGGGGTACCCCCCGAGACTAGGGCGGCTCTCAGCGACGGCACCACGCGCTACATGAGACCCCTGCCGGGCTCGGCCAGGATGTACCCTGAGACCGACGTGCCGCCGATAGAGGTGACCCCGGAGCTCCTATCAGAGGCCGAGAAGGTGAAGCCTGTGCACCCGCTGCAGAAGCTCCGGGAGCTGAAGGAGAGGTATGGCCTATCGGAGCAGCTCGCGAGACAGCTCCTCCACGAGATAAGACTGGATCTCTTCGAGAAGCTCGCCTCCAAGTATGCCGACCGTGTGCCGGCAAGCTTCATAGCATCAATATTCACTAACCTCATGAAGAGCCTTAAACGCGAAGGTGTAGCCGTGGAGAACGTCACCGACGAAGACATAGAAGCTATAGTGAGAGCGCTGGCGGAGCACCGGATACCGAAGGAGTCTGTCGAGCAGATAATCCGTAAGGCGGCGGAGCATCCAGCCCACAACATAGATGAGATAATAGAGGAGGTTGCGTCGATGAGGCTGAGCAGGGAGGAGGTCGAACGTATAGTCGAGGATGTAGTGGAGAGACTGGCAGACGAGGTGAGGCAGAAGGGTATGCGCTCGTTTGGAAAGATAATGGGCGTTGTAATGCCGAAGCTTAGAGGGCGTGTTGAGGGGAGGCTTGTGGCGGAGATCGTTAGGAAGAAGATAAGGGAGGTGTTGGAGCGGCAGTAGGGCAGGCGAGGGGCTATGATGAGTACTCCCGTCGCCGATACATGTGTGGAGAAGGCATTTGGCTGAGCCCTCACCCACTGGCCTTTGCAGCCATATATATCCTCTTAACGAGCTCATCCTCGTAGGGCACGCCGACATAGACCAGTCTGCCATTAACAGCTATGGCTGGGACGTTCACCACCCCGTACCTGTCCGCGATATCAGGGTTCTCGAAAGCCTCCACCACTACAGAGTAGTAGTTCTTGAACCCCATGCGCCTCGCCTCGTATACCAGCATGTTTGCTATTAGTGCGGCGTAGGGGCAGTAGGGGCAGGGCGGCGTAACTATAACTTCTATGTAGACTTTGCGGTCGCCGAGCTCGCGTATGAGCCTGAGGGTTGACTTGTCCAGCCCGCTCTCCCCTATCGAGAGCCTTATGATGGTCTCCACGAAGCCTTTCAGCTCCTCCCCCCATGGGAGGCCCAGGTACCTTATGCCGCCGTCAAGGAACATTATCGTTGGTGCTCTGTCGACGCGGTATTTTATGAACGCATCCCTGTCCTTAGGCCACGTGTATTTCATGACCCTTATCTTGCCCTTTGGGGCTGTGTCCACGACGGCCTTGACTATCTTCTCGGCCTCGCCGCAAGTGTAACAGTCCTTCTCGGCGGTGAAGAACTTCATCTCGACCGGGTTCTTCATATCGCTTAGCGCCTCCCTTAACGCTCTTCGTAGCTCCTCGTCTATTTCGACGCGTAGCATGTCCTCCACGATAACCCCTCGGTCATAACCCTGCGCTACCCGGTTAAGTACGCATTGGGGATAAAAATGATTTAAACATGTGTTAATCTACATGAGCATGGGAGAAGGGCCGGATGCAGGCGGGTGGTGAAAGGAGGAGTGTCGTCGCTCCATGCGAGCTCTTCTCCAAGAGGCTCGTCCCTGCTATAAGAGCAGCTATGGTTATCACAATGGTGAGGGAGTATGGCCTCTCAACCTACCGCGCCGCGAAGATACTCGGTATAACGCCAGCAGCAGCCTCCAACTATGTGCTCAAGAGGAGGGGTAGTAGGGTTGCTGAGATGATACTAGGTTATGAGCCCGCTAGGCAGAAGATAAAGGAGGTTGTCAAAGAAGCTATAGTTCAGGGTTTCGCTGGCCCAGAGGCCATATGTGAGGTCTGCAGGTTTCTGCGGAGAATAATGCCTGGGCTTAGAGAGGTGCTCAGCTACCCATAGACTCTACTAGCCGTATACCTCTCCTCAGCGCGGGGATCCCCTCGGTTCTCAGCTGCTCTGGTGAGAGCTCCAGGTAGGCAGCAGCCTGGTTGCCGTAGTGCGGCAGTATGCAGCTGAATAGCGTGACCACCCTGCCTCCATGGTTAAACTTGTAGCCGTTGAAGCACGGCTCATGCGCCCTGACGATAGCCTCGACGCCCTCCAGGCCAAGCACAGCC
>CAYZCH010000083.1:0-17093 GCA_964476405.1 uncultured Desulfurococcales archaeon | reverse complement strand
CGTCCTTGAGGCTTAGGCCCTGTGGCTCGGCGCCGCCCAGTATCGCTACAGTCGGGTCCTCGGTGAAGGCCACTATACCGGGCTCGCCGTTGGTGGCCTTCATCACGTACTCGTATACCTCGGGTAGCTTGGTCTTGTAGTTCTTGATGTCGAAGACCTTGATCCAGTCGTAGGGTATGACCTTAGGCCAGTTGAAGGGCGCCTGTACCACGCTTACCCAGAATAGCGGGTAGGTTGGCAGCAGGTAGCACTGTATGCCGGCGAAGCTGTGTACGCTCTTCTCGTACTCCTCTACCACGCCGGGGTGGCACCTGGCGCACTGCTTGGGGGTGACGACGACGGTTATCTTGAAGCCGAAGTGCTCGAATGCGTCAGGCCTGTTGCCGTTGGCCTTGTGGCACTCGTAGCAGCCTACGCCAGCCCTGTAGTGTGGGCTCTTCTGCCAGTCGCGGACGACGAAGGGTGTTGCCAGCTCGTGGCACTGGATACACTGCTTGCTCTCGCTGCTGAACTGGCTGGTCATTATGGGCATCTCGGTGCCCCAGGTGTATGCTAGGGCGCTGCTTATGGGGGCTACCGAGGAGAGTACCATGACTAGTATGATGGCTAGTGCGAAAGCTATGCGTGTGACGCGCTCCATGGCCTTTACCCTCCTCACCCTATCTCCGGCTCAAGTAATGGATTCTGCATTCAATATATGTGTTTTTGCTCCACTAGTTATGCGAAACCCCTAAATACTTGTCACGAGCAACTATTAGTGATTAGTACGCTGTCTGTGCCTGTATATGCCTGTATATGCTGTGGGTTTTCCGTGGGCTACAATGTCTCCTCGCCCATCCTTATCTTGTACGTCTTCAGGACGGGTAGTATGAAGATCCTGCCGTCGCCGGGCCTGCCCGTCCTCGCCGCCTCCATGATTATCCTTGCCGCTCTCTCGGCCTCCTCTATCGAGGGCAGCACTATCTCTATCTCTACTTTCGGACTTTCGGCAACATGTCCACCCTCACCTTGTGGCCCCGGTACTCGAGCTCTATGCCGCGTTGCCCCCGCGACCCCCTGACCTCGTATACTGTCGGCGTGGAAGCCGTTCTCCTTCCAGGCTCTTCTTCACCTGCGCCAGCTTCTCCGGCCTTATGACCGCCTCGAGCTCGACGGGGTTCACGGCGATCACTCCCCGAGGGACTTCCCCGTGCTGTGCTATGTCGAGTCCTACGTACTCCTCGGCCTCAGTGACCCTTAGGCCTACCGTGTTGTGTACGAGTAGCGCTAGGAGGTAGGTGGCCGTGAACGCGTATGCCGCGACCACGGCTACTGCCAGTGCCTGTGCCGCCAGCTGGGCCGCGTTACCCTCTATGAGGCCGGCTACGCCACCTATAGCCTTACTCAGCGGATACCCTCGCAGGGATCGCGGCGAGCAGCCCGCCGGATTCTATGGACGGCTCATGCGTCCAGGCTGAGGGTAGGGCTAGACGAGAGCCTGGACGCTAGGTAGTGTAGCACGTACCGTAGGTCGCCGAGGATTCCCCCGGGCGTGCTGGGGGCGAAGGAGGAGCTGCACCCTATTGTATGCTCTGGTGAGCGTTAGTGGATGGGGAGCGAAACATTATGGTTGCGGCTATGTTCTTTGAGAAGAAGCCTGGCTCCAGCATCATGAAGACTGCCATGACTGTTGAGGGGGGCGGCCAGGCCGTGGCTGCCGGAGCCACTCCCCCCTCTCCGGGCTTGGGCACCATGTGCGGTGGACGTGGAGGGGGATGCTAAAACTGTGAGGAGTGTACAGGGCCGCCTATTTTAGGGCTGTACGGGTATAAAACAATGGGGCGTGTCCCTTAGCGCCTCCTCCGCCTCATCCTGTAGGCGAACTGGTACAACGTGTAGACGAGTAGCACCACTATTGCGGCGGCTGCCCCGTAGGCGGCCGGGTCGGGCGTCTCATGCTCCTTCACTAGTTTCACCGGCTCAGCCAGTATGACCTTCACGAGGGGTGATGTAGCGTTCGTGGTATAGACGTGTATTATCCCGCCCTCTACGTCGCCGTAGACGCCGGCGTACGTCTTGTTGCTGTAGAGCTGTATCCTCACCCCAACAAATATCTTGGCCGGGACTACTGCGCCATAGTACTTCTTCATAGCGTTGAAGTAGTCTAGCTGGGGTTGCAGGGTCACGTTATTACATACCGCCACGGGGCCCCAATGCGGCGAGATGCTTGCCCTGGACGCCCCGCCGCCGATGACGCAGCCCCCGACAGCCCAGAGGTGGACGTAGCCCGCCGGCATGAAGGTCGTCGGGTCTATGTGGAAGCTTGGGTCTATGACGTACAGCACGACGTTGGCGCCCCAGGGCCCCGTGTAGTTGCAGTGTACGACCACCTTGGCTGTCCCCAGTATTAGGCGGCCGTCGGGCGTCATTATCTCGACTAGCTTGTCGGGGTAGTAGAGGTCGGCGTACATCTTGACGACTTCGCCGTTCGGCAGCTTCTGGTAGACGGGGGTTGTCCTGGCGTGGTAGACCTTGACCGTGACCTCCTTGGCTGCCGCTATACCGGCTATTGATGCCGCGAGCAGTAGTACTGCTAGGAGGAGTAGTGTCTGCTTCCTCATCCCTTCTGCACCTGGTGTGACGCTATGTTCGTTAGGTACCTTATTACGTCATCTATGCCTATGTATGACTTGAACCACGTGTTGTTGAAGAGGTATACTTTGGCGAGGTACTGTGGCGAGTAGCCGGTGTAGTCCATCCAAGACCTTATGGTTGTCGGAACCTCTGATGGTGTCTTGGCTACAGCGTAGTAGCCCATCGTCGGGTCGAGTATGTATAGCTTGCCGTCGACGACTGCCAGTGAGGCGCAGTGGGCTAGCTGGACGTTGCTTATGAGGCAGATGACGTATGCTGGGGCGAGCTTCTGCAGGTAGGCTATCAGCATGCTGGTTGCGAGTATCGCCTGGTCCTCGCAGTCGCCAGCCCTCCTCTTCATAGTCTCCGCGGCTGACTGGACGTACTCACGGCGGAGGCTGAACTCGAGTTTTATCGGGAGGAGGGTGCCGCTTATGTTAACATAGTCTATCGTGACGTCGGGGAAGCTGCTGTCGGGTACATCGTAGATGTTCTTGGTTATCCACTCGTATATCTTCTTGATGTCCTTGCCCGTGTTCTCGGGGTGCTTGGGGTTGTAGAGGCTGCCGACTATCTTCTCCGCCACGATCGGCATGACGTAGTCGGGGTCTATGAGGTAGCGGCTCTGGGGGCCTATGTGGCTGTGTAGCTGTATGAGCTGGTCGAACTTCGCCAGGGACTGGTTGAGCTCGCTGTACGCCTTGAAAAGCATGCTGACAGTGGCCTCCTCGAGCGTTGTGTTGAGCAGTGGGCCTGCGGCCGTGGCGTTTGAGCCCTTATGCTTGAAGACTATCCCGAGCATCATCGTTCCCTTCTTAAGCAGTGAGTATAGGCGGTCGTAGGCCGCCTTTAGCCTACCGTAGCTGACCTGGAGCGCTGTATAGTTGTCGTACATGTTCTTGAACTTCTGGGCGAGCTGGCCAGACAACTGGACGTAGTATGTCAGGTTTGCCTTCAGCGCCTTAATCTCCATGTTCTTGGCCTGGTATAGCGCGAGCCAGGCGGCGTTGCTGACGGCGAGCGCGAGGAGGAGTATTAGGATTATCGTGCTGCGCTTCATGGCCGCCAGTCCTCTCCTCGACGACTCCGGATACTGTTTCGGGTGTTAATTAGCTATGCTGGTGGAGTTTCTCCAGTAGCAATTCCAGGTACGACTTCGCCGTGCGGGGCTTGTCGGCGACGCCTAGCCGCTCCAGCGCCTCCAGCACAGCCCTGGCGGGGTCTCCGCCGGCGCCGCTGTACTCCACCTCGGCGAAACAGCCAAGGCCCTCTACGAGGTCGAGGCTCACGGTGACGTCTCCGAGCCTATAGTACCTCCTCTTCTTCCTCACTGCCGCCACGGGCGTGAAGCCGAGGGCCCGCAGCACCTCGTCCATGGCCTCCGCGTCGTCCACCCTGACCGTGAGCTCCACCCTCGCCTTAACCCCTCCTCCCCCGTGTTCGCGCGGCCCCTTGTATGTTAGCTCGGCTGAGCCCCGGCTCCTCCTAATCCTCAACGCCTCGTCGGTCTCGGCGAAGTCCCTGCAGGGGTGCTGGTAGTACGTGTCCTCCTCCACAGCCTCCTCCATGGGGGCTGCGCCGAGCCTCTTCAGCCTCTCCTCGAGCGCCTGTAGGTCTGTGCAGTGGAGGATGATCTTGGCTTCATACTCCTTCTTCAATGCCCCTCCGCCAGCCTCCTCCTAAGCTCCTCCGCGTACTGCTCCGGGGTGAGGAGCTTCTCTAGGTCTGAGGGGTCTGCGAGCTCTATCTTCACTATCCACCCTTCACCGTAGGGATCCTTGTTTATCAGTTCTGGTTCGTCGAGGAGCCTCTCGTTGACCTCGACGACCCTCCCTGAGACCGGGGAGTAGACGTCGGCCGCGGCCTTGACAGACTCTATGCTAGCTATCGGCTCCCCCTTCTTCACCTCGCTGCCCTCCTCCGGTAGGTCGACCCCTATCACGTCCCTGAGCTTCTTCTGCGCGTAGTCGGTCACGCCCACGACGACTACGTTTGCCTCCTTCTTAGCCCACTCGTCGGTGCGTGTGTATAGCCTATCCCTCGGCACACGGTAACCCTCTACGATTATCTCCTCCATGGCTAGACGCCTGGTTCTCCCTCTCTGCAGGGCCCGTGTTATTATTGTCGAACGCTGCGCGGCGGCGCGGGTGGCGGGGCGTGGGCGGGGTAAGGGTCTACCCGAACTCGTGCGTTGAGAGGGTCGTCGCGTTCATCCCGCCGGGCCACAGGCATGTGAGGTTTCTCGTGGAGTTCTGTGATGGGCTGCGGGTGCTCCTCCAGGAGGCGACCGTAGCCGGCATAGTGCGCGCCTACGCTATGACGGCCATCCACCCCCTGTCTAGGTGCGCGGAGCTCGTCTCCAGGAGGGTTGAGGGGGCTAAGCCGGGGTTCGCCGAGTACCAGTTGATCGAGACGGGGAGGGCTTGCGGGGAGGTTGTCAGGGAGGTGGCTAGGCTCCTCGAGGGTGAGGGCGTATAGGCTGCTGGGGCCGGGATGCCCCGTTACGGGGAGGAGTGGTGCCCGTGGGGCTGTTGAGGCTGCCCCCCAGGATCAAGGTTCTTGAGGCCGCTGGCGCCGTTGCAGACGGCAGGGTTGAGCCGGGCGACGGCTGCGCCAGGGTTAGGAGCAGTATGGGTGACAGGGTCTACACGGTGTGTGTCGACGTTGCCCGGGGGCTCGCCTACAGCGACGATAACGGGACAGTGTATAGGGGTTATGTCGGCTACCCGATCATAGCACTGCTCATGGTTAAGGGTGTCCTCCCGTTCGATGAGAGGGTCGCGGAGGCGTTGAAGGGTATACCGTGGAGGAGGCTTAACGAGAGGTATAGGAGGTATGCTGTCGTCGAGAGGGTGGTTAAGGGTATTGCTGCGTCCCGGGGTGTGAAGCCCCAGGAGATAGACGAGTTCGTGGAAAAAGTGATGAAGGCCTTGTCTAGGCTTAGGCTTAGGCGCGCCCAGGCCCCCCTCCAGCCCTAGACTATGAATACTGGCACCTCGAGCGTCTCCGCGTACGTCTCCGCCTCCCTGTCTATAGCCGAGGCGACGATGACGGGCACTATCTCCGTGTCGGGTCTACCGAGCCTATCGTATGCCTCGGAGAGACGCTCAGCATACTTTATACAGTAGTCCACGTCGTCTACGCCGGCGTGCAGCACGCTGTATACCGAGAAGGAGACGTCGTCGTAGTCCATTACTAGCCAGACGTGGTCGGAGCGGGGGGCCAGGTGAACCCCCCGGAGCCTGTAGCCCTCCATCCTTGCGGACAGGTTGAGCGCCTTCGCGGCCCGGAGGGCGTTGAAGAGGGCCTCGACGGCCTCGGCGGGGGTTGGGGGGTAGATGAGGGGCTCGGGTAGCCCCGCCTCATCCCCGGCTATGAGGGGTTGGAGGAGTGTCTGGTACACGGCGCGCCCCAGTATACTGTTCCGCCCTGACGCGTGCTTAACCGGGCCGGCGACGTATAGAGCCGGGTATTAGCGTGTTATTTGTTGTTCTTGGCGTCGGGGCTGGGTGCTATGCTGCCGGTTTCCCCAGGCTGCTTGTAGGCTTCACGAATGGCGGCTCGGCTATCTTTGCAGGGTACCTCCTCCCGCGGTGCTCGACCTCGACCTCGAGGCCTAGGAGCGCGTGGCTGGGCTTGACGTAGCCCTGCCCTATGCTCCTGCGGAGTACCGGGCTGTAGGCTCCGCTGGTCACGTAGCCGACCTCGACGCCCTCGACGATTATCTTGTCGCCCTGCCTCGGGACTATCCTCGCCCTCTTACTCATCTTTATCCCAACCCTTATCCTGGAGGCTCCGCGGCGCAGCGCCTCCCTCAGAGCCTTGCAGCCGACGCAGTGCTCCTTCGGGCCGGGCCTGAACACCCACCAGTACCTGGCCTCGACGGGTGTGGTGTCCTCGTCTATCTCGTGGCCGTATAGGAGGAAGCCCATCTCCATGCGCAGCGTGTCCCTGGCCCCTAGGCCGCAGAGCGTGTAGCCCCTCTCATGGAGGAAGCGTAGTATTTTCTCGCCGTCGCCCGGGCTGGCTATTATCTCGAAGCCGTCCTCCCCGGTCCACCCGCTCCTGGATAGTATGGCTGCTTCCGCGTGGGCGTTCTCGAGGCGCACCCTCTCCATGAAGCGTAGGGGTGGGAGGCTGAGGGCTTCCCTGGGGGCGCCGAGCTCCTTAACAGCCCTGACGGCGTAGGGGCCCTGTATCGCCAGGAGCACTAGGTTCATTGTCTCGTCGGTTATCCTCGCATTGGTGCCTAGCTTGTCGTTCCACTCGGTCAGCCACTCATACACCTTAACCCTGTTGATGGCGTTGGGTACAACCATCCAGTATCCTTCCGCATGGTATAGCATCACGTCGTCCTTGAAGCCGGCTTTCTCGTTGAGGAGGGCTGTCGGGCCCACCATCTCCCCCCTGCCCGACTCTATTATCCTTGGGACGAGCCTGTCGAGCAGCCTGTATGCCTCGTCCTCTCCGCGGATGATTATCCTGCCCATGTGGCTTAGGTCGAAGACACCCACGCTCCTCCTCACAGCCATGTGCTCCTCTATTATGCTGCCATAGCTTATCGGGGCCTCCCAGCCGGCGAACTCGCCGAAGGAGGCGCCCAGCTCCCGGTGCAGGCTGTATAGGGGTGGATGCAGGAGCGGCACCGGGCCTCTCCGGGGAGGCCGTCACGGTGGGTGGGTATATTTCTGCCACTGACACCTTAGGCGTCGGTAGGGTGCTCCTTGAGGCACGCGAGGGTTATGCTGGCGACTGGCGTCACCGGGTCGGAGCTGGGGGTTCTCGCGGAGTACTTGTCCGGGAGGCTCGGGGTCCCAGCATACAAGTTCGAGGAGCTCGTCGAGGAGGAGTTCAAGGCCCCGATATTCTACGCCGTCGAGCTCCTCATGGTCGACCGTAGGAGGGTGCTGGACAAGTTCAGGAAGGTGTTCGACTACCTCATCGGCGAGGTGAGGGGCGGTGAGGCGGCGATACTGGCGCTCCACCTGACCTACCATAGACGCAGACACATAGTCCCCAACCCCGTGCTGGCGTGGCTCCGGGGGGCTGGCGTCGAGCTCAGCGTAGTCTACTACGTCGAGGACTACTACCACGCCCTACTCCGGGTCGCCGAGAGGGTTGCGAGGGGCTCCACGCCGAGCGTTGCGAGGGGCCAGATGCTCGACCCCCTAGGCCTGCTCTACTGGAGGGCTGCAGACCAGAGTATACTAGCCCTTCTCGAGGCCGGCGGCGTTGAGACCTACGTGATGGGCAACAAGCACCCGGGCGAGACCCACCTGAGGCTCGCAGCGCACGTGCTACGCTTGGAGTATCGGGGCGTCGAGAGGTTCCGAACCGCCTACGTATCGCACCCGATAACACTAGTGAAGAGGAGGGCTGTGAGGGAGGGGAAGCCCATTAACAGGTTCAGGGACGCCCTCGAGATAGAGGGCTTCAAGGAGAAGCTCTCCAGGAACTGCAGGGACCTAATAGTGTTTAGCCCGACATCCATAGACGAGCTCATAGTGGACGAGAGGGGGGAGTTGAAGAAGGTTGTGAGGGAGGAGGATAGATGGCCCTTCCCCAGCAACGTCGTCCACAGGGACTATAGGTTCCCCGTGGATCTCGAGGACGAGCTCTTCGACAAGTTCCTCTACCCCGTGAAGGAGACCGTGGGGAGCACGGGGTACATGAGGGTAGTCAAGAGCCTGATAGAGGCCCAGATAGAGAGCAGGGACTTGTCGTACGTAACGCAGGCGGACATGGTGATAGCCTATAGGCCGACGATGTACAATACGCTCCACCAGGGGGTTGAAACAGAGATAAGGACGGCGACGGCGCAGGCCAAGCCCGTCTACGCCGTCATACCCCCTGATGAAGCAGAGCTGGACTACAAGCTGTTCAGGTTCTGGTACCAGCTTGGGGGCGTCGACGAGCTGCTCCACGCCCTCCACTGCTAGCAAGGAACTGGTTAACTATTATCCTGACCTCCTCGAAGCCCCTGGCGACCCCGAAGGGCCCGACGACAACGACCTCGTCGACGTCCCCCGCCCTGCGCAGGGTCACCTTGAAGCCCGCCGCGTAGAGCCTCGACGCTATCTCCTTGACTTTCTCGTCGACGCGGCTGGCGTACACGATAACTGGCGGCACCGGGCTCCACCGTATAGTATGGGTTGGGGGCGGTATCACCTGCTAAGCCTAAACCCGCGTGGGGGTGCTGGTAGCCCTCTACACGGGTGTCACTGCCTCCTCCGGCTCCTCTCCTCCCTTATCCTCTTGACCTCACCCGCTATGAGCCTGAGAGTCTCCAGCTTCGACCCCCTCTTATCGACTATGACTCTCTGCCGCTGCTCCCACCACTTCCTCGGGTAGCGCGCGTCCTCCACGACAGGGTTGAGGCCTAGTCTCTCGGCGGCCTCCACTATCTCCTCGACCCTCGGCCTCCTCACGGCGTCCCTCACAGGGATCTTCCTCCCCTCCCCCCTCGACGCCGCAGCGTCTATGTTGACGGGCCAGACGACCACCCTCCTACCGGCCAGCTTCCTGCTCAACGCCGCCGCCCCTGCCTCCTGTATCGTCCAGCGGGGAGGGTTTAATGGCGGTTGTCTTGGCGGGGGTGCTGGGGGTGCGGGGAGTGGATCTGGTTGGGGCTGAGCTCGCGGGCGGGTTCCCGAGGAGTGAGAGGCTTAGGAAGTCGCTGAGGAGGCTGGAGGAGAAGGCCTCTGAGGGGGTCGTGGAGGCCTGGAGGGTTGTGTGGGAGGAGCTGCTCGTGGACGCCGGCGTGCAGCTAGGCGCCGGCCTCCGATGCGTCGTCGACCCGATGGCCGACTGGCATGACCTGCTCAGACCCTTCGTGGAGGCCTGGAGGGGGGTCTACGCAGACGGGCTCCTCCGCTGGTTCGACAACAACTTCTTCTACAGGGTACCGGTGTTCGTGGAGGAGCCGAGCCCCCAGAGGTTCGTCCTCGCACCGAGGGTTAGGAGCCTCAGGGCCGTGCTGCCCGGCTGGGTTAGGCTGAAGGTTGTCTTGCCCGGGCCGTTCACCTTCGCTAAACTCTCCAGGAGGGCCGGGGATATAGGGTTCTGGGATCTAGTAGGCTACCTCTCCGACCTACTCGCCGTCGAGGCGGGCAAGGCTGTTGAGGCGGGCGCGTCGGTGGTGCAGGTCGACGAGCCCATCCTCGGAGACGTCTCCGTCACGGGGGAGGAGGCAGCGAGGGCTGTAGGGTACATCAACCGGGTTCTCTCAGCCGCCGGCGGAGCCGAGACCGTGCTGGCGGTGGAGTATAATGTTCCACGCCCGGAGGTCTACGAGGCGATGCTCGAGGCGAAGGCGGACTACATACTCGTAGACGCGGCCGACTACCCCGACCGCGCCGCCGGGCTCCTCTCCTCTAAGGGGGTGGGGGGCCACGGGCTGGCGGCAGGCGTCATTGATGCTAGGAGCATCTACCTCGAACCCTACAGTAGGGTTGAGGAGCTCGTCTCCAGGCTGGCCTCGGCCTGCAAGCCCCCGAAGCTCGTAATAACGACTAACGCTGGCCTCGAGCTGATACCATACCGGTACGCGGTAGCCAAGGCCATGCTGCTCGGCAGGCACTACGCTAGGCTAGCGGGGGAGAAGGGTTAGGCCTCGCCGCTGGTATCCCCCGAGTGGAACTCGTCGAGGAGCTTTGACAGCATCTCGCCCAGCCTCCTCCCCTTCTCGGTGAGGTCGACGCAGGTGCTAGCGCCGCACGTGTAGAGGCGTACGAGGCCGAGTAGGGCCGCTTCACGGGCTGAGCGGTACGCGGTTCCTACGCCGACGCCGAAGCGGGGTATACGGTGTACTGGCATCGAGCCGTGCTCGTATAGTATCGCGAGTATCCTTAGAACCCCGGTCTTTGTTAGCAATCTATAACGCTCATCTATCTCTCTCTCGAAGGGCATATAGTTTCGCCCCCTCTAACATTGCCGCCAGGTATAGTATATAGATTCCGTGACTGATAAGGCGGCCGGACGAGCGTGGGCGCGATGACCCTACCGGGGTACTGGGGTAGGGTGGCGCTGGTCGACCTGTCCACCCGCAGTGTGAGGGTCGAGGAGCTCCCCGAGGACGCGGCCAGGCTCTTCATAGGGGGGAAGGGGCTATTGTACTACTATGGGTTCCGCCTCATAGCCCCCAGCTGCGACCCCCTCAACCCCTCCTGCAACCGCCTGGTCGTCGCCCCAGGGCTGCTGTCGGGCCTGGCCCCCTCCTCCTCGAAGGCCGGGTTCCTGGCGAAGAGCCCGCTGACAGGCATACTCTGCGACACGTACGCGGGCCAGGTCTTCGCAGCCAAGCTGAAGAAGGCGGGGTTCGACGCCGTAGTCCTCGGCGGCAGGTGCAGCACACCCTGCTACGTATACATTGAGGATGGGCGCGTCGAGGTGAGGGACGCCAGGCACCTCTGGGGCTCACTGGTCGGGGACACGGTTGAGGCTGTCAGGAGGGAGACGAGGCTGGGGGCGTCGGTCGCGGCTATAGGGCCGGCGGGTGAGAGGCTGGTTAGGTACGCCTGCATAGTAGTCGACGGGTTCAGGGCTGCTGGGAGGTGTGGCCTCGGGGCAGTGATGGGTGCTATGAGGGTTAAGGCGCTGGCTGTCTGGGGCTCCATGAGCCCGCCCCTCCACGACCCTGAGAGGGTTAGGGCGCTGTATCTTGAGGCGTACAAGGCCCTGCAGGGCAGCCCGGCGGCCCAGTACAATTCCCGCAGGGGGACGCTGGACGGGGTGAGGGCATGCTCTAGTAAATCGATGTGCCCTGGCTGGCATTGGCAGAGGCCCTGGCTTCCCTGGAGGGGTGTCGCTGAGAGGCTCTCCGGGGACGAGGTGTTGTCGAGGGAGGATAGGGCGGCCTACCGGGGGGCCGCCGGCTACATATGGGGGTGGGGCTGCCCGGTCAAGTGCAGCAAGCTCGTGAGGCCTGCAAGGAGGGGGCTCGAACACATACTCGTCAAGCCCGAGTACGAGCACCTCGCCATGCTAGGCCTCTGCCTAGGCGTGCTCGACGTCGACGACGTCCTGGTGCTGGCGTGGACGGCTAACCAGCTCGGCGTCGACGTGATAAGCGCGGGGGAGGCCATCGGGTGGTTCATGGAGCTGTGCTCGAGGGGGCTCATAGAGGAGGGGGAGTTCGGCGTAACAGCGGGCTTCGGCGACGCTGCAGCCGCTAGGAGGCTGCTGGAGATGATAGCCTACAGGAGGGGGGTTGGCGCGGTCCTGGCCGAGGGCGTGGAGAGGGCCGCCAGGATACTCGGCAGGGGCCTTGAGGCGGCCGTGCATGTGAAGGGCCTCGAGTCCGCGGGCTGGGATCCAAGGGGTAGGCGGGGGCTCGCGTTAAGCTACGCGACCGCTGATGTGGGGGCGAGCCACCTGCGCGGCTGGCCGAGCGTGCCGGGCTCGCCGTCCAGCGGTCCAGCGGCCGAGGCCGTCGAATCCCTCATAAGGGATAGGGACTGGAAGGCGTTGATGGACTCCCTCGGCTTATGCGTGTTCTCGCCGTACCCCCGCCGCCTCGTCGAGGAGTTCTACTCGGCCGTGACCGGCGTCAGGGCGTCAGCTGACGAGCTGGCGGTGGTGGGGTGGAGGTGCGAGGCACTGGCAAGGATACACGCCGCCCTCTCGGGGAGGGTGCCTGAGGGGGACGCCGTGCCCCCCAGGTGGATGGAGCCTGTCCCGGAGGGGCCGCTCCAGGGGGAGAGGGCGTTTAGGGATCTGAGCGACTTCAGGGAGGCGTTGGAGGCGTACTACAGGGCAAGGGGCTACGACGCCGAGCTAGGCATACCGCTCCCTGAGACGCTCCGGCGCCTAGGGCTCGACTGGTGCACGGCTGCGGCCGAGGAGGCGTTGAGGGAGGCTGGGAGGAGGCGCGCCTGCATGTAGAGGACGTGCGCCCCCTCCTCCCAGTAGCCGAGCACGGGCATCGAGGGGGACGGGTAGTCGAGGGCTAGGAGCACAGAGTCCCTGGGCAATAGTTCGGCGAGGCGGCCCATGGGGGCTGGCATGAGGTAGGCGTAGGCCGCTGTGACCCTCCTAGCCGAGAAGCTAAGCACGTCCCCCTCAACCACGTCCACCAGGTGACCTACACGGCTCCTCTCCGCCAGGAGCCTAGCCTGTGCAGCGAGCCCGGGATCCACCTCGACGCACACCGAGTAGTACCCATGCCTCCTCGAGGCCATCCTCGAGACTGGGGCGAGGCCACAGCCAGCCTCGTAGAGTACCGGCTGCCTCTCCCCGGCCGCTGAGGCGACATCGGCCAGTACGCGTGCAAGCAGCCTGAGTATCCTCGGTGGCGTCGGCTTGAAGGGCGCCACTACCCCATGGAGCCCACCCTCCCTAGGGGGAGGAGGTGATGGTGCGGAACCCCAGTGACTCGAGCACCTTGACGGCGTCGGCGTCGCGTACTGGTATCCTGGGGCCGAAGCGATGGAATACTGGGGCTCCGTCGCCGGGGCGTCTCGAGACCGCGTAGAAGACGGCGTTCTCCTCTCCGATCTTCTCGACGCTGTTCTTGGCGAGGCTGTAGACCACATCCTCCCTGGACGTCGAGACAACGACTTGAACCCCCTTAGCGACGGTGTCTACGAGGGCCGCCGCAAGCCTCTCAACGCTGCCGGGGTCGAGGCACCTACCGAGGCTGTCTGCGAGTATCATGCTTCCAGGCGTCGCCGAGGCCAGTGATATTAGTAGCGGGAGCATCGCCTTGACCGCGCCGCCTGCAGCGTCCAGGAGCCTCCACTCGTTCAGTAGGGGGTCTAGGAGCTGGACGCCGAGCCTCAGCCTACCCCCCTCAGCCTCGCCCACGAGGAGCCTTATGGAGCGGTAGGGGGTCACCCTCGAGACGTAGTGGAGGAGGTTTTCACGGAACCAGTCCTCGCTCGGGTAGGCTGAGAGTAGGAGCCAGTAGTAGGTTGATGCCGGGTTGAGGGGGTCGTCCCTGGGCACGCCACGGAACTCCTCTGGGAGGTCTAGGAGCGCCACGGGCTTGTAGTCTATGAGGGACGCTATGTGCTTGAAGACGTTTGTGAGCTGCCTGCTGAGGTTGAGGGCCTCGGGGGCCCTCTCGGACACTATCCTCCTCAGCACACCCCTCGCCCTTATCCCCAGCCTGTAGGGGTCTATGAACGCCACGATCTCGTAGTCCTCCTCCCTCGGCTCGAAGAGTATGGTTGGGGCGAAGTACTGCTTCCTCCTGATCTCCTTCAACTGCTGCATAATGTTTACGGCCTGGGTGGCCGGGTACAGTCTAGTTAGCTCATCCATGCTGAATATCCTAGAGAGCACCTCCGGGGGGAGCCGATACATTATCAGCGGTGGTATGGGCCTGCCACGGTTGCTGTCCCTCTCGGGTAGGAAGCCGACAGGTCTACCAGCCATCACAGTCTCGGAGAACAGCCTGAGGGCGTTTATGACGAGCGACTTCCCCGAGTCCAGGCCCCCCACGAACACCGTCAACGGCTTGAGCTCCACCTCCACGAGCTCCTCGTGCGGCACGCTCCGGTAGCCTGAGACGCCGACAGCCTCTATGAGCCTCGAGGGGGCCGCCTGCAGCCTCTCCTCACTCTGCATGGCCTGCAGCACACCTGTATCCACGTCCAACGCTGTGGAGTCAAGCTACTTAAATCCTATAAGTATTGGAGTATAGGGCCCGGGTTGAGGGCTTGGCGGGCTCGGAGCTCTCAGCTACGATGATCCTGATGCTGATCGGCATGATAGTGGTTGCCGCCCTCGCAGCCAGTATAATCGGGGCCAACAATATAATGACGTACTACTTGTTCGTCGCCCTCGGCGGAGTCTACCTCGTACTAGTCCTCCTCACATACATACTCTGGTACAGGTTTGCGTCGAGTTAGCCGAGGATTATGAAGCGGGGGACTGCGTTCTCGTATCTCTTCCTATCCCCCAGCGAGACTACGGCAGCCGCACCTACCACGCGGCCCCCAGCCCTGGCGACGAGCCTGCAGAGGGCCTCGAGGAGTGATGGATCCTCGAAGAACACATCCACTATTAGCACGTTATCGTTCCTCCTTATAGTGTTCCTGGGTATGTAGAGCGTCACCCTGTTAAGCGGTGTGAACGACACCATCTCCGTTATACAGTCCTTCGGGGCTGTGCATGGCTCGGACGAGGCTATCACTAGCTCGGCCTCAAGCTCATGGGCTGCAAGGCTGGCCGCTGTCAGGGCCAGGCCCTCCCTGGCCAACACCTTGTCGACGTGTAGGCCTCTCAGCTCGACCCTCGTCTTGAGCACGAGTAGTTCCAGGAGGAGGAGGTCGCTTGCAAGCAGGTACTTGTCTAGCACGCGTGCGGGTGGGACGAGCTCGTCTATCAAGCCGGCGAGGTACCGTATTATAGCCTCTGCCTGCTCGAGGCTGGGCACGGACTGGCCTTTGACGTAGCGGCAGAGCATGCTTGACGGTATACCGGTGACCTCGGAGAGCCTCCTGTACGGATACTTCGCCTTGAACCTCCTCAGCAGCTCAACGGCTAGAAGACGGCGCCGGAGCTTATCATACCTGGTCACGGGTGGCCACGCCCTCCCCAGGTGCTGGGCTACACCTCCCCTCTACACGGAGGGCTAGGGCTTTTAATCAATGGCCTGCCCGTCTAGCCCGGTGGTCGCTATCAGGGAGAGGAGGGGTCTACTGCTGGCCCTCAGCATCATGGTCGCTGCGGCGCTAGCGCTCGGCTCAGCCTACATGGGGGAGGCCCTCTACGCCGGCTTCGTCACTACAACCCCCCCGCTCAACGTGACCGTGACGACCGTGAAGCCGGGGGAGGTCGTCGCTGTAAAGGTCTGCGGGAACGCCTTGTCGAGGTACACCGTGGTGCTTAGGGGGGCTAACATCACGGAGACTGTGACGACTGGGAGGATCCCCCCGGGCTGCGTCGTAGTCCCCGTCAGGGCGCCGGGTAGGCCAGGCCTCTACCTAGTCTATGTGTTGAGCGAGGGGCAGGAGGAGGTGCTTGGTATCAGCGTGACCCCCGTCACGACCAGGGTTGTGACCGTGACGGTTACGCGTAACGTGACGTTCACTAAGATCGTGTATAAGACCAGGACAGTGTACAACACGTCTACCACCACCCTCTGGAACACCACGACGGTCACGAAGACTGTCACTAGAAGCTACATTATACCCTACACCGTCAGGGTGGTGCAGGTGACGCCGACCGCCGTCACGCTCTCAGCAGCCATAACCAGTATGACGACCGTCTACGTGCCAACCCCCATAAGGACGACGGTCGTCAGGACGACGACTCCTCCCCCGACCCCGTGCGCGGCTACGGTGACGAAGACCGTTGTCGAGAGGCAGGTGGTAACTAAGCCTACGAGGGAGACCATAGTTAGGACGCTCATAACATCAGTGCCCGTGACCAGGGTTGTCCAGCAGACGGTAACAATAGTTCCACTGACCTCAACAGTCCTCGGGGGGCTGGCGGGCCTGATAGCCGGCGTCGTACTGACACTCCTACTTGCCGGTAGGCGTAGGGCGTGAGGCAAATATGCTGGTAGACCCGAAGAAGACTGCCGCGGGGGAGCAATACACCTCGCCCTGGATAGAGGATGAGATACATGCCTGAGGAGCAGGAGGCGAGGGAGGAGAAGCCCAAGAAGATAAACGTGAGGGCAGCGCTCTCACTAATACCCCCAGCTACGCGCGGCGCTGGTAAGCGTAGGAGTGAGAGGAGGATAAGGCTGAGGTTCCACGATGAGCTCAAGAAGGGCGTGGTTAAGCTCAACCCGGCCCTGGCCACCGAGATAGGCGTGAAGGAGGGGGATGCTGTCGAGGTAGTGGTGGCGCATAGGAGGAGGTTCAGGTACACGGTTGTCCTCGACTCCTCGGTGCCGCCCAACGAGGCGTGGGTGAACGGGGAGGGTATGGATGAGTACGGTATAGCCGACAACAGCATAGCCACTATACGCCGCGTCCCGAGCCAGGCCTAGCCCGCGCCCCAGCCTGGGGATGACATTATGGTGTCTAGCATCAGCTTTTACAGGGAGCTTGAAGACCTCTCACACGAGCATATGAGGGTTCTTAAGAGGCTTGACAAGTACGTCGAGGCGCTCGAGTCGTCCGGCGTCGAGGACGAGGGCCTCCAGGTCAGAGTGCTGTCCTGCCTCAGGAGGCTCAGGGCTATAAGGGCTAGGCTGCTCGGCATGATAGACGAGGGTGTCAAGATGGATGACGCCGGCAGGGAGGTCAGGGAAGGGATAAGCATACTCTCAGAATACATGGTTCTCGGCGGCCTATACCTCGAGAGGGATCTGCTGGAGAGGATAAGGGTGTTGAAGGGTAGGCTGCCGCTCCTGGCAGGCTCCGCCGGCGACCTAGAAAGGGATCTCACGGAACTCGATAGATTATCCGAGCTGCTTGAAGGCTTCGTGGAGGAGCAAGAGGCTTAATCCTCTTGACGAGCCTGGCCTCAGCCATCCTCTCCCCATGGACGCCCGTTATCCAGGCCTCCACGAGCCACCCTCG
>CAYZCH010000082.1:0-4095 GCA_964476405.1 uncultured Desulfurococcales archaeon | reverse complement strand
CCTTCTCCTCCGCTATCCTTGCCGCCGCCAGGTACTCTATGACCTCCTCGGACTCGCCCTTAACCCACTTCTCGATGTACTCCTCCAGCTTCACGCCTATGCACCGTATCCTATACTTCTAGTCGCCACCCCCTTTAATTTTTCCGCCGCTTCTTCCTAGTATTTACTTCTAGATAGGAGTCTTGCTGCAAGTATCATTAGGGTTATCAGTACGAGGGGGCCGGCCAATACAGCCCCCGTGGTGGCGGCAGGCCCGAACGTTGCGAGCGCTATCGCCGTGCCGAGCGCACCGTTGCCCGTCGCAGCGTAGACTAGTGCTATGCGGGCCCTCCTCTCAAGCCCCGAGGCTCTCCCAAGGATCCCGGCTATCAGGAACCTTGAGCCGAAGTAGACGTATAGTATCGCTACACCCGCCACAGTCAATACTATGTTTCTGAGTAGTATTGGGGCGCTGACACCGAAGACTACGCCCACAAGCCAGTATAGGCCTATGAGGCTCGCAGCCGCAAGGACACGGTTAACCCTCTCATAAGCCTCCAGGCCAACAACACCACCCCCAGCCCTATGGAGTACAAGGAGCCTCAAGACCTGCCCTATGATGAAGGGGGCAACAATATACATCGCCAGGCTCTTCAGGAGGAGCGCCGCCGGAACCCTGACAACCCTATGGAGTAGGAGGAGGGCGTAACCAGGCATTACTATGAAGGAGGCGAAGAACGTGACGAGTATACTGAGCACACTGAGCTCAACATCACCCCCACACATAGAGACGAACGCTGGCGCAGGCATTGCCACGGGAGCCAGCGCGACGAGAACCGCACCCACCAGTATAATATAGGTGGTAGGGGGTAGCGCGAGCCTCCACGCGACGATAAGCAGGTAGGTCGCCGCGGGGAACACGACACAATACATCAGCAGGACGAGCGCGAGGAACTTGAGCCTGGCCGCCAACCCACGCCGCCGCAGCGCCGAGACATCTAGAGCATACATGGGCTGGAATATCATGGCGAATATTGCTGCGGGGAGGCTGGCTTTAAGAGCCATGAAGAGCCCGTGGTTCAGCCAACCAGCTATGGTGCATACTATTATCTCCGCGACTATAATCTCCAGCATCCGCTTCTTGAGCAGCTCCAGGACCCGAGGCACTAGGCGCTCCCAAGTCTAGAGGGTGACGCGGAACCACGACCACTCAAATAGGTATCTATGAGGAACACCACTGATACACTACACGGCGTTTAAGTGGCCGGAGGCAGCAGTATGACCTCCTCCTCGTCACCAGCCTCCTCATCCTCCACGCGGCGGGGGTAGAGGTAGTCGTACACCCTTATACCCTCCTCATCCATCAGCAGCCTGTATATAGCCTCCCTTATGATCTCGCTGCGGGTCACTCTACGCTTCCTAGCCAGCTTGTCCAGCAGCTCCAGGACTCTAGCGTCGAGCTTGAACGTGACTATCCTGTGCATAGGCTTCAACCGGTAATACTGTGGGGCGTGTCGGGCGTTGTAAAAAGCTGCTAGTGTGTGCGCTGAAGTGGAGGGGGAGAGTGTTACCTGAAAGTATGCTGCGTCCCCGGCCTCACCTAGCAGCCTTCGCCATCAACTCCTTAACCTTCTCAGCTATCTCACGGACGAGATCCTTGGCGTCGCCGGGGTCTATTATGCAGGCGCTCGCCGCTGCAACCTCTATGCCTGCGGCTTCTCCGAGCCTCTTCTTGCTTGGAACGTAGACGTAGGGAACCTTCTTCTCCTCGCAGAGTAGTGGTAGGTGTGCAACGATCTCTGGTGGGTCGACGTCCTCGGCTATTAGGACTAGCTTCGCGAGGCCCCTCTCGACGCACTTGGTTGTCTCGTTGGTACCCTTCTTTATCTTGCCGGTGCGCCTGGCTATCTCTAGTGCCTTATACGCCTTCTCGGCTAGCTCTGGAGGGACTTCGAACCTTACGTAGAAGGGCTTGCTCATGGCTCATCCTCCTCCCTTCTTCCCTGGTCGTCGCCGTTGGCTGAGAGTGGTTTTCGGCTATTTTTGCCTTCTCTTTCACGGGGCCTAATCGTGCGCGTATATTGCTCTGACGTGCCGCCTGTCCCTAGTGGCCACCACCGCGTCTATCCTTGCGAACCCTATCCTCATTAACTGGACTACGTCGCCAGGCTTAACCGCCGGGTTGTCCTCCACCAGGCCCTTCAATACATCCATGTCCAGGCCCTCCGGCTTCAGGAGCGTGAGCCTGGTCCTCGTCCCCGCTGGGAGCCACTGTATTATCGGCGCCGACGCCTTCCTCGCCTCCTCGACGCCGCGGCTATGGTATCTCGCATAGAGGATTCCCCTACGCCACCCCGTGACCTCGACGTTCACCGCCTCCAAGAGCCTAACTATACTTCCTGGCTTCAGGTTCTCGGCGTCGGCACGCTGGATGTAGACGGTGGCCCTGGGCGCCTCCATGCGGAGCCTCCTAGACCCCATCTCGGGCCTTGAGGGGTGGTATGGTATCTCCGCGTCTATGGGTTCGGGTAGACCGTCGATGACCATGGTTACAGGGTCTAGTACTGCCACGAGCCTCCGGGCCCGCGGGTCTATTATGCTCCGGTTTAGCGACGCGAGGTTCGTGTAGCTTATCGATGCGTCAGTCTGCTTCACCCCCACGTCTAGTATCACTCTCCTTATGGTCTCCGCGTCTATACCCCTCCTCCTAAGCCCAGCTATTGTCGCGAACCTTGGATCGTCTATCCTCACCTCCCCCTCCTCGGAGGCGAGGCTCTTCATAAGCGACTTACTCATTATGAAGCCCTCGAGCCTGAGCCTCCCGAAATGGATGACGCTTGGATAGTCCCAGCCCATGTGGCGGTAGAGGTACTCCTGCTTCATAGTGTTCTGCCTATGCTCCCTGGCGCGGAGTATATGGGTCACGCCTAGGAGGTGGTCGTCGACGCCCGCCGCGAAGTTGTATGTGGGCCATACAATGTAGCGGTCACCGGTGAGGGGGTGTGGGTGCTTCGACGTATCTATTATCCTGAAGGCAACCCAGTCCCTTATCGATGGATCCGGGTGGTTGGGGTCTGTCTTGACCCTTAGAACGGCCTCGCCCTCCGCGTAGCGGCCCTCGAGCATCCCCTCCCATAGCTCGAGGTTCTCCTCGACGCTCCTCCTCCTGGGCGGGTAGTCGGCTAGGCGCCCCTCTCCACGGTACTTGCGGAACACGTCCGCCGGGTTATCGTCGACGTATGCTCCCCCCAGCCGTATGAGCTTCTCCGCGTACTCGTAGTAGACCTCCATGCGGAGGCTCTGGATGTACTCCTCGTCCCAGCGAACACCCAGCCAGCGCAGATCCTCCCTAATGGCATCGTATGCCTCGGGCAGCGGCGTCTTGATCCTCGGGTCAGTGTCCTCGAAGCGTAGTATGAACCTCCCCTTGTACATGCGCGCGTATTCATGGCTCAGTATCGCTGGCCTGGCGTTGCCGAGGTGTATGACGAAGTCGGGGTTCGGCGCGAACCTCGTCACGACCCTTCCTTCCTCGGCTCCGGGGAGCGGTGGGAGTTTCTTCTCCCCCTCCCCCCGCCTCCTCTCAGCCTCCTCCAGAACCCAGCTGTACTTCTCGCGTAGTAGCCGCTCCTGCTCCTCTGGTGTAAGCTTGTTGACCTCCTCGACAACCCTCTTGACTATCGGGACGAGCTCCCTGGCCCTGCCCCTAAGCTCGGGCCTGGCAGCCATTATCTTGCCCATGACCGGGCCTACTCTCGCCCTCCCCGAGTGCTTAACGGCGTTCAGCAGCGCGTACGCCCAGGCGACCTCCTCTATGCTAGCACTGGTGCCTCCCAACTCTGACACCCCCTCCTCCCCTCGGGGCTATGAAGACTATGTACTCGTCCGGGGGGCCCTGGGGCGACGCGTACACGTAGGCGACTAGGCCGTCGACGTGGCTCCTGATGGTCCTCGTCTCCCCCTTCCCGGTCAACACGTAGCCCAGCACATCACCAGCTGCTACCTCGTCACCCTCGCAGACCGCCAGGTGTATTCGGATCCCCTTGATGGGGATGGGCTCCAGGCTGGCTCCCTCATCGACGAGTATGCTGCGGCCGTCCGGTAGGAGTATGGCGA
>CAYZCH010000081.1:0-1931 GCA_964476405.1 uncultured Desulfurococcales archaeon | reverse complement strand
CTCTCGTCGACACCACCCTCGCCCCCATCCTCCTGGCAATACTCCTTGTGGAATCTCTGCTCCCGCTGTCAACCACGATGACCTCGACGCCGCTCCACCCCTGCAGCCTTATCGAGGCGAGGCAGTATGGAAGGGTGTTCGCGGAGTTCAGCGTAGGGATTACAACACTCACCCTCAACGCCCCTCACCCGCCACCAGGCTGAGCACCCTGCTGAACCAGTCAGTCACGCGTCCCCAGTCGAGCGCCTCAGCGTACCTCCTTGCGTTGCGCGCCATCCTCCACCTCTCTTCGTCGTCCACCAAGAGCCTCACAACAGCGTTGGCGAGCGCCGCTATATCGCCGTCCCTTACAAGGATCCCGGTGACGCCGTCCACCACGGAGTCGCGCAGCCCCGGAACATCGTAGGCGACTGCCGGGGTTCCACACGCCGCTGCCTCGGTCACTGTGAGCCCCCAGCCCTCCGCAATGCTAGTCGATACTATCACCCATGAAGACCTCAGCAGCCTTATCTTCTCCTCCTCGTCAACCCTACCCGTGAACACGACGCCGTCGTCGACGCCGAGGCGCCTGGCGAGCCTCCTCACCTGGGGAAGCCAGTCACCAGCACCAGCGACCACGAGCACGGCATCGCTGACCCTCCTACGAACCAGCCGGTAGGCTGCTACAACGTGGTGCACCCTCTTATACCTCTTAACCCTGCCGAGCCACAGTATCGTCGGTCTTTCCGCCTCACTCCACGTCGGCGTATAGCGTGACGAGTCCACACCATTAGGGATCACGGCGACCCTCGACTCCTCCACGCCCCACTCCTCCACCATCACCTTCTTCGTCGACCATGAAACAGTTATGAAGTGGCTGTAGACATGGGCGGCGCTCCTCTCAGCCAGGCTGAGCGCCTTAGACCAGAATCCGCCGAGCTCGTAGGGGAGCACGAGGCTGTGGACATGGTGTACCTGCGCTACGACGGGGGTTCGGGTGACGAGGCGCGAGAACCACGGGACTGCATGGGCTATGTCGTCGACGACTACATCATAGTGCCCCCCTGAGACCGCGGCCGTGAGCAGCGAGTAAAGGTGGACGCCGACCCTCCCGCCAACGCGCACTACCCTAACCCCATCAATAACCTCCTCGCCTCTGCTGCCAGGCGGCCGCTCAGCTACAAGGGTCACATCCCACCCGCGTCTGACCAGCCTACTACATATCTCGATCATCCTCCTCTCCGCGCCGCCGGCCTCCGGGTGCCTTGGATCCCTATGGTTCACCCAGAGCAGCCTCTTCATGCTACCTCCTCGCGGCGACCGCGGCGTAGAGCCGCCTGAGGAGGCTGAGGAGCCGGTGTGCCACGCCCCTCCCCCCACCACATATAACAGTCATGAACTCCGGGTACGTCCGGCTACCCCCCAGCTCCACTACCTTCCCCACCCTAACCCTGCAGAGCATGTCCGTTCTCCCAAGGAGCGTCAGTATCTTCAATACGAGCAGGTCGACGAGCATCGTTATCAACGCCCTGAACGGCGGTATCGTTGAAGCGCCCCGCTTCTCCTCCCACTCGACGTCGACCACCCTAAGCCTGAACCCCTCGCGGAGGGCCCATACGATCAGTTCGGTGTCATAGGCGAGGCCGTCAGTCCGCGTCCTGGTGAGGAGTAGTATGACTGCAGCCCTCCTCTTCAAGACCTTGAAGCCCGCCTGATGATCCCTAACCCCGGTTCTGAAGAGCATGTTGACGAGCGTGTTGTAGCCGGCCGAGAGGAACCTCCTGAGCAGCCCAGTGCTCCTCCTAACCCGGTTGGCTATGACGATGTCAACGCCTGTGCCCTCCACGAGCCTGATAGCCTTGCAGACGAGGCCTGGCTTGACGGGAGTGTCTGCATCCATGAGGACTATCACATCGCCCGACACCGCCCTCAAGACATTCTTTACCGATCCT
>CAYZCH010000080.1:0-14646 GCA_964476405.1 uncultured Desulfurococcales archaeon | reverse complement strand
CTCCCTGATATGTTTCTTCAACAGCTTCCTGGTTCGGTGCCTATAGCCCCTTGAGGCCTTCAATCACCACCACCCTCCGGCAGCCTCAACTAATACCCTCAAAGGCTACAACATCCAGCTCTGCGCAATATAACTCTTTCTTGACTACATCGGCGAAGCTGGGCCGCGTACCCCCCTCATCGCCGTCGACCAGCTCCTTGACGTAGAGGCCCCCCTCGCACTTGATGAGCGCCTCGAAGCACCTCGGTGTTATGAGGCGCGTCCTCACGCTATAGACCATCCTCTCCCTCACTATGTCCGGCCTCCTGTGCCTGACCCTTCTCGGAGTCCTCTGCCTGACTAGCCTGTCCCTGAACTCCTCCTCTATCCTCTTGAGGTCGTCCCGTGTTATCAGCCCCGACGATACAACCAGCGCCCTGTACACCTTCACGTGCCTCGACTTCTCCTCCTTGATCTCCCTCACATCCCTCCTCCTCGCCTCAGAGGCTAGCTTCACCTCCACCAGCCCCCTTGCCCACTTGTTCACGGCCTCCTCGGCTGCTGGGGGGTCTGGTAGGCGGTTGCGCGGCTTCTTCACCTCTACTATGAATGGCCTCCCGGTGCCGAGCATTCGTACGTCCACGTCCTCCCTGCCTGAGGCGTGGAGGATCAATTCTTCACCCTCGTAGAGCTTCAGCAGGGGTGCGAGGGCCTCCTCTACCGAGAAGGGGTACTTCTTCACCCCGGCGGCGGTTATCCAGGCGGACTGTGAGACCCTCCTCGCCGGCTTCCAGTAGGTGCCTCTGATGAGCAGTGGTTGGAGCCTTAGCTCGACCCGCCCAGCCGGTATATACACTTCCACTACTGCGTCGGGGTTGTCGAAGTCCGGGGGTATGCCGGTGGATGCCTGCACCCTCTTCCCGACCTCGCGTTTAACCTCCGACGCTATGCTCTCGGCGTACCTGAGCATGAACCTCTGCTTCAGCTCCTCCTCTCTCCTCCTCAGGACGGGGTCCACGTGTGCGGCGACTATGAAGCTCCTCACCCTACACTCCCTCGTCAGTTTCTCGGCCGCCCTCCTGGCGACACCCTCGATGAACTCCTCGAGGTCGCCGCCGCAGAGGCTGCATGGCCTCGCCTCGAGCACGGCCCCGGTGAGCTCCTGGTAGAGCGTGGATGCCTGCCTCCCTATGTTCGGCGCCAGTCTCAGGAACTCCTCCCTTGCCTCCTCGTCCCCCTCCCTTATGCGCGCGTGCAGCGCCATCACTATGACCCTCTTGATGCTATCCCCCCTCTCCCTGTTGCTCCACCCCCTCCCGAGGAGCGCGAACATCCTGCCGAGGCAGTTGTCGCACAGCGGCGCCTCCGACAACAACTCCACAGCCTTACCCAGTATCGCCTTCAGCTGCTCCTCCAACTCCCGCACACCACGTCGTGCTTCATGAGGATTGCCGCGGCTAAAAACCATGTATAGACCTCCACGCCCTGCACAGCGACTACGGGCGCCTCGAGCCTTATGCAGCTACAGCAGCTCCTCAGCGCATGGACGGGCGTGCAGCAGCCCGGTGGGGCTCCGCCGCCCCCCGCAATCCTGACGACGACCCCCCTAACCCCACCCCTCAGTATAGCCCTGCGGATCAGCCCGGTGCACGACTCCTCGTCCATCCTGAGCCCGCGCAGCCTCCGCGGGTTGAAGGTGACCGTGTAGCCGTCGGGGTACCTGTTCACGAGTAGCACGTCCCTCCTGATATTGTTTGAGAGTAGGAGTGTGTAGGAGGCTGTTCTGCAGAGCTCTAGGAGCTTCTCCCTCGTGACTGGTGTGAGGGGCTTAGACCACTCCACGTAGACTACCCTCCTACTGTATCTGGCCAAGCTTCTTCAACACCTTCTCGGCGAAGTCCTTCCTCTTGCGGAGCTGTCTCAGGAACCGTTCTAGCGTCTTATAGTAGTTCATTAGGTCTTTGACGTCGCTTAGCTCGACTCCAGCCCCTATGGCTATCCTCCTCATCCTAGACTTGTCTATTATTGAGGGGTTGTCGAGCTCCTCATAGGTCATCGAGTTTATGGCTGCTATCCACTTGTCTATCTTCTTCTCGCCGTGCTTGGCCACCTTGTCGAGCGAGTCAACCATGAGCCCCATCCCCGGCAGCATCTGTATTATCTTTCTCAGTGGGCCGAGCTTCCTGAGCTGTAGGAGCTGCTGGTACACTATCCTCATGTTCAGTTTTCCTTCAAGCATTTGTTTTACCGATTTCTCCAGCTCCCTCTCGGACGTCACCCTCTCTATGCGTTCAAGCAGCCCCTCTATGTCGCCGATACCCATTATCCTCGCTACGAACCTTTTTGGCTTGAATACCTCCAGCTCGGATACGTCCTCGCCCGTCCCGATGAACTTTATCTGGGCGCCGGTCGCGGCGACCGCTGAGAGGGCCCCGCCCCCCTTAGCCGTGCCGTCCATCTTCGTGACTATTATGCTCCCTATGGGCGTGTACTCGTGGAACCTCTTGGCGAGGTCGTAGCTCTTCTGCCCCATGGCGGCGTCTATGACGAGCATTACCTCATCCGGGTCTATGGCGTCTGATATCTTCTTCATCTCCTCGAGGAGGGACTGCTCCTCGCCGTATCCATGCCTGCCGGCCGTGTCAACTATTATTATGTCGGCGCCCATCCCCCTAAGCTTCTCCACCCCCCTCCTCGCTATGGCTACCGCGTCGCGGCCGCCGGGCTCACCGTAGAACATGGCCCCGACCTTGGAGGCGAGCTGCTTGAGCTGCTCATAGGCGCCGGGCCTGTAGGTGTCTGCTGCGACGAGGCCCACCCTGTACCCCTCCATCCTGTAGTAGTATGCGAGCTTCGCGGCCGTCGTGGTCTTCCCGCTCCCCTGGACGCCGACGAGCATGACTATGTAGGGGGTCTTCTCCGGCTTAACGTTGGGCTCCCTGTCCCCGCCGAACATCTCTACGAGCTTGTCGTATGTAAGTTTTATGAGCCAGTCCCTCCTCGAGACGCCGGGCGGCGGCCTCTCCTTCAATGCCTTCTCCTTGATCTCCCTCGTCAGCTTGAACACTAGCCTCACGTTTACATCGGCGCTCAGGAGCGCCCTCTGCAGATCCCTTATAAACTCCCTCACGAGCTGCTCGTAGCTGCCCTCCCCCCGGACGAGCCTCCTAACAGCCCTCCTTATGTCGTCGAGCCCCGGCAGGCCTCCTCCCCTGGCTATAACACGTGTGGTGCGCGCCCCCTATTATATCGGGGATCCATGGCGGCGTAGACCCTACTGGAATCTTTATAAAAGCGCCACTTAGACTCCTGCACCATAGCAAGTGATGCAGCGAGGCAGCGTTATGGAGTGCGAGGTGGTGTGCCACGGTAAACATACCGCTCGACTACATATGCGTTAAGAGCGGCGTCCTATGCCCCAGGTGCCAGAGCCTCGTCGACAGCGGCAGGGTCGACCCCAGGGAGGTTGACGTGATGAGGGAGTTGATAAGGCTGGAGGAGTCCGGGATGAGCATACTGCGGAACGCGACCTACTACAAGACATACTTCATAGACTCCGACATGGCTATAGTGGTTATGGATCTCGGCGTCGGCGGCAGCGTGCCGATATACACTAAGAACGCTAGGCCCATCGAGCACAAGCTAGGCCAAGCCCTGGGCATGAGGGTGAAGCTGATACCCAAGACGGGGGATATAAGGAGCCTAGCGATGCACCTCCTCTACCCCGCCAGGCTGCTGGGCGTCAACACCCTCTGGCTCCCCGATGGAAGCATAGAGTATGTCGTCAGGGTGAACAGGAGGGATAGGAGGATAATCGAGCCGAGGAGGGAGCTCTACGAGCGCATACTCGGGGAGCTGGCTGGCAGGAAGGTGAGGATAAGGTTCGAGTGACACGGGGTGCGGGGGCCTAGTAGACGCATTTATGGATGTTTTTACACACCTCGCGGAGGACTAGGCTAGCGTACATCCCCTTCTCGAGACCGAACACCAGCCAGACGCAGCCCCCGGAGCCGGTAACCGTTACGCTTGTCTCGAAGAAGACGGGCCTATAGAAGGTCTTCACAGCCACTCCGTAGATCTTCAGTGAGGCCAGGTCCTCCAGTGCTAGGCCGTGGCGGGCCAGGACGGCTTCAAGGATCCTCCTCGACTCCCCCTCCACGACACTGTCCGCGTCCACCCCGGGGACGGGGGCGTGTGGCCTACCCCCGATAAGCCTCTCCCCCTCCACGGGCTCCCGGAGCCCATACCCCAGCCTCACCCTCTCGCTGATGTACTCGTTGAATAGGAAGGCCTGCAGGGCCGAGGCGTATAGCTGTAGGAGCCCGTGCCCCGCGACCCCGCTCAGCCTCGCCACCCCGAGCCTCCGCGACCTCCTGGCCATGGCGTCTTCGGGGCTTATCCGGGGCCTCATGGACAGCCTGGACAGTATTATCCTCGGGTTCTCGTCGGGGTAGGGCTCCGAGACAGCCTCCCTGAACGCGGCGGCCTCGTCCACCCATGCCATCATTAGGCCGACCAGGTGGGTGTTCGGCCTCCTCGTCCCAAACCTCTGGTACCCGTAGTAGGCTGGCAGCGTGAGCGTCCTGCCGGACAACAGTTCGCCGGCCCTTGCGGCGTCGCGCCCGCAGAGCCTGATGAAGAACCTGTTCCCCTTCACGAGGCCCCTCGCCAGCCTCCCCGCCCCAAGCAGCCTGCCCCACACCCTGCCCGGCAGGCGTAGGCGGGCCGGCGGAGACTCCATGCACCTGGCCGAGAGGGAGACGTGCTGGAGCGTGGTGGCCTTAGCGTCCTTCAAACCGGCGGCGGTCAGGCATGAGCCCCTCACCCCGAGGCTCCTAGCCAGCATGCTGAGCATCCTCTGCGTCGATAACCCCCTCTTCACGACCACGTAGACGTGGTCGGCGCCGGGCAGGATGACTGGCTCCTCAACGACTATGAAGCTCCTCTCCCTCGGCTCCGGAACCTCTACGTCGAGGCGCGCGTCTAGCACGAGGAAGTGCATGCCTAGGAGGTGGTCTAGCGGGTCACGGGCAGGCCTCATAGCAGCTTAAGCCTCCCCGTGACCCTGTCCACGAGGCTGCTTGGGGCGGGGCCGACGGCTATGCATGTCAGCGTTCCGGGCGGGAGCTCGGTGTGCCCAGCATCCCGTATGACTGCGACGGGTAGGCCTAGCCTCCTAGCCTCCTCGGCCAGTCGCAGCAGCTCCTCCTCCCCGCCACCCCTCAGCACGACCTTCTTCTGGCCCTCCGCGAGCCACGACCTCACCCACCTGGCCCAGTCGCCGCCGGCGTCTAGGGCCTCGACGACGGCGGTCACCGCCGCATGGGCTACCTGGGCGGCCAGCTTACCCCTACTCATCCTCAAGTCTGTCCTAACCACGATGGATTGCTTGTACTCGTACATGGCTGCATGGCCCCCCGTACGCGGGTGAGGCTAGGCTTATTAAGCTAAATGGCGGCGTGGATTCGGGGGCTAGAAGACTTGGCAGAGGCGGCGCAGCCCGCGTTAAGCCTTGAGGAGCAGGCGAAGCTGCCGACGTGTATGAGCTGTAACAGGCTTATAACGCCGTGGGAGAGGGGCGTGGCGTTCCCCTGCCCTAACTGCGGCGAGGTAATCATATGGCGGTGCTCGAAGTGCAGGAAGATGGGCGTGCCGTACAAGTGCCCCAAGTGCGGCTTCACAGGCCCCTAGCCGTAGCGGGGGTGTCGCGTGATGGCTAAGGTGCTCGTGCTCGTCAAGGTGTACCCGAGCGACATCAACATAGACCTCGACGAGCTCGCCAGGAGGATAGGTGATAGGCTACCCGAGGGCTACAAGATCACTAGGTATACCACCGAGCCGATAGCCTTCGGGCTCAACGCGCTGAAGCTATACATCATCATGCCCGAGGAGACCGAGGGCGGTACATCCAAGCTCGAGGAGCTGATAGCCGGGACTGAGGGCGTCGACGAGGTAGAGGTGGAGGCGGTTCACCGCCTCTCCGAGTTCTAGGCGACACGCTCACAGCCATACGCGTGTTTTAGGCTACATGCAGGCCTCCTCAAAGCAGCAAGGTAGGGTAGATTAGAGGTAGAATCAGGCCTACACCATACACGGAGCCTGGTGTAGGGAGGGTCAGCCTTGACGCTGCAATCTCGTGGCAGGCGTAGGAAGGAGGTAATGCTACGGGTGGCGGAGGCCAAGCAGAAGGATGTCGGTAGGAGCAGGGTCAGGATAGACGTCGGCATCATGAGGATGATAGACGTCGAGCCCGGGGACATCGTCGAGATAGAGGGGAGGAGGAAGACGGCGGCGATAGCGTGGCCCAGCTACCCTGAGGACCAGGGCCTGGACATCATAAGGATGGATGGCCTGATAAGGAAGAACGCGGGCGTAAGCATAGGGGAGAAGGTTATAGTCAGGAAGGCCGACGTGAGGCCGGCGACGCTGGTCAAGCTTGCACCCGCCAACTTCAGCATAAGCGTCGACCCCGGCTTCGTCAACTACGTGAAGAAGAGGCTGATAGACTACCCGGTCGTCGAGGGAGACACTGTAATGATACCAGTCCTCAGCCAGGCGATACCATTCACGGTAGTCCAGACGAAGCCGTCGGGGGTCGTCGTGATAACCCGCGACACGCAGATAGTTATACTGGAGAAGCCTGTCGAGACCTCGAGGATACCGAGGGTGACGTACGAGGATATAGGGGGCATGAAGGATATAATAGAGAAGGTGAGGGAGCTCGTAGAGCTGCCGCTACGCCACCCCGAGATATTCCGCAGGCTCGGAATAGACCCCCCTAAGGGCATCCTCCTCGTCGGCCCACCCGGCGTCGGCAAGACGCTCCTCGCCAAGGCCATAGCGAACGAGACAGACGCGTACTTCATAGCGATCAACGGCCCGGAGATAATGAGCAAGTATTATGGTGAGAGCGAGCAGAGGCTCAGGGAGATATTCGAGGACGCCAAGAAACACGCCCCCGCAATCATATTCATAGACGAGATAGACGCGATAGCCCCGAAGAGGGACGAGGTCATAGGGGAGGTCGAGCGCCGTGTGGTGGCGCAGCTACTCACGCTCATGGATGGGCTGGAGACGCGCGGAGAAGTGATAGTCATAGCTGCGACGAACAGGCCGAACGCCCTAGACCCCGCGCTAAGGAGGCCCGGGAGGTTCGACAGGGAGATAGAGATACCGTTGCCCGATAAGAAGGGGAGGCTCGAGATACTGCAGATACACACCCGCTCAATGCCCCTCGCGGAGGACGTCGACCTGGAGAGGCTTGCGGAGATGACGCGTGGCTTCACGGGCGCAGACCTGGCTGCCCTGTGCAGGGAGGCCGCCATGCACGCGCTACGCCGCTACCTACCCATGATAGACTTCTCGCAGGACAGGGTGCCCCCGGAGCTGCTGGAGAACATCGAGGTCAGGATGGAGGACTTCCTGGCGGCTCTGAGGGAGGTGGTGCCAGGCGGGCTCAGGGAGATCTACATAGAGGTTCCCGAGGTGCACTGGGAGGATATAGGAGGCCTCGAGGACGTGAAGCAGCAGCTCAGGGAGGCCGTCGAGTGGCCGCTCAAACACCCGGAGGCCTACAGGAGGCTTGGGATCAAGCCCCCGAAGGGAGTGCTCCTCTTCGGCCCACCGGGCGTCGGCAAGACGCTCCTAGCGAAGGCCGTCGCGACCGAGAGCAGCGCCAACTTCATAGCAGTCAAGGGCCCGGAGGTGCTCAGCAAGTGGGTCGGGGAGTCCGAGAAGATGGTGAGGGAGATATTCAGGAAGGCCAGGATGCACGCGCCATCAGTCATATTCTTCGACGAGATAGACGCGATAGCCCCCGCCAGGGGGCTCGGCTACGACACGAGCGGCGTCACCTACCGCATAGTCAACCAGCTGCTGGCGGAGATGGATGGTATCCAGCCCCTCCACAACGTCGTCGTGATAGCCGCCACGAACAGGCCAGACCTACTAGACCCAGCCCTGCTGAGGCCGGGCAGGTTCGACAAAGTGATCTACGTGCCGCCGCCGGACAGGAGGGCTAGGCTAGACATACTGAGGATACATACGCGCACGATGCCCCTCGCGGAAGACGTCGACCTCGAGCACCTGGCGGAGCTCACTGAAGGGTATACGGGCGCAGACCTCGAGGCGCTCTGCAGGGAGGCGGCGCTGCTGGCGCTCCGCAAAGACATAAACGCGACAAAGGTGCACATGTCGCACTTCCTAGAGGCGCTGAAGAGGATAAGGCCGTCGCTGTCGCCGGACATGGTGAAGTTCTACGAGGAGTGGTACGAGAAGGCGAGGCAGCAGTTCCAGGCGAGGAGGGCGACCCAGGTGAAGCCAATGATATACGCGTAGCGTGCGGGGCCGTGGGAGCCGTGGGGAGCATACCCCAGTACACGTGGCGCCACCTCCCCCTATACTACCGCGTCGTCGAGGTAGTCGAGTCCAAGGGTGGCAGGTGTAGGCTCGACGAAGTCCTCAACGAGTTGAGGAAGGAGGACGCCGCTATAACACTCCCTGAGATACTCAAAGCCGTCATGAAGCTCGAGATGCAGGGCATAATAGGAGTGAACATACAGGGCGAGGGTAAACTCGAGCTAGTCCTCCTCAAAAACCCCTAAACCCGCCGCCACGAAGAATACTTTACCGGGTTGAGGCGGCCCCATGGGGGTCAACCTACGCGAGATCATACCCAAGTCGGCAGTCCGCGAACTAGCCCTGGATGAGCTGAGAAACAGGATAGTGGCGATAGACGCCTACAACACCCTCTACCAGTTCCTCACAGCTATAAGGCAGCCGGACGGCACGCCATTAATGGACCGCTACGGGAGGGTGACGAGCCACCTCAGCGGCCTATTCTATAGAACCATAAACCTGATGGAGCACGGCGTCAAGGTAGTATACGTGTTCGACGGTAAGCCCCCCGAGATGAAGTACATGGAGATTGAGAGGAGGAGGAAGATAAAGACCGAGGCCGTCAAGAAGTACGAGGAGGCGTTGAAGAAGGGGAGGGTGGAGGAGGCCCGCCGCTACGCCCAGATGGCGGCCCGCCTCACCGACGAGATGGTCGAGGACGCGAAGAGGCTCCTGAAAGCCATGGGGGTCCCCTACGTGCAGGCGCCGGCGGAGGGCGAGGCGCAGGCAGCGTACATGGCGAGGAAGGGGGATGCGTGGGCCGCGGCCAGCCAGGACTACGACTCCCTCCTCTTCGGGGCCCCCAGGCTCGTCCGCAACCTGGCGATAACCGGGAAGAGGAAGCTGCCCCGGAAGAACGTGTACGTTGAGGTCAAGCCGGAGCTGATAGAGCTGCAGAAGCTCCTAAAGGAGCTGGGTATAACGAGGGAGCAGCTGATAGTAATAGGGATAATGATAGGCACCGACTACAACCCCGAGGGGATAAGGGGGATCGGGCCGAAGACAGCCCTCAAGAGGGTCAAGGCTGTACAGGATCCAAGGAAGCTGCTCAAGCTGCTCCCCAGGCACGAGTTCCCGGAGGGCGTGGACCCCGAGAAGATATTCGAGTACTTCCTCAACCCCCCGGTAACCGACGACTACAAGCTAGAGTGGAGGGAGCCCGACGAGGAGGAGGTCTACCGGATACTGGTCGAGGAGCATGACTTCTCCCCGACGAGGGTGAAGAACGCGCTGGCCAGGCTCAAGAAGGCATACAGGGAGTATTTCAGGGGCAGGCAGCTCGGCCTGGACATGTGGTTCAAGAGGTAGAACGGGCACCCGCTAGTACTCATCCCTCCACCCATACTCGCCGACGAGGGGGACGAACACGCACGGCACAGTCTTCTCGACGACCACGCCCTTTTCAGTCCTCGTACACACGTACAAGACCTGCTCATACCTGGGCCCGACGGGTATAACCAGCCTACCCCCCACCCTGAGCTGCTCCACCAGCGGGCGGGGTATGCTTGGAGCGGCGGCGGTCACTATGATGGCGTCGTAGGGCGCGGCGGGCTCAAAGCCCCTCGACCCATCCCCTATTATAATCGTGACCCGCTCCCCGTACCCGGTTCTCTCGAGGTTCCTCTTAGCGAACATGGCGAGCTCGGGTATGCGCTCGACGCTGTAGACGTGGCCCTCGGGGCCAACGATCTCGGCTATCACGGCCGCGTGGTACCCGCTACCCGTCCCCACCTCGAGCACGTACATGCCCTCCTCGAGCTCCGCGTACTCACACATCATCGCAACCATGTGCGGCGCGCTTATCGTCTGCCCATAGCCTATCGGGAGCGGCATGTCGCTGTACGCGTACTCCCTCACCTGGGGAGGCAGGAACTCCTCCCTCGGAACCCTCATCAACGCCTCCGCGACAGCCCTACTCCTCACAACGCCCTCCTCTACCAGCCTCTCAACAAGCCTCCTACGCTCCTCCTCGAACCCCTCGGCCACAACCTCCCCCTTTATTAGGCGTCGGCGGCGGGGGAGGAATAAACAGCGTTGAGCGGGGAGTGCAGCGACGCCTGCATAGAAGCCTACATCTGCAGGGGCCACCCGAACATAAGCATGAGGCACGAGACTACGCTCGAGCTTGCCGAGGAGGCTAGGCTCACGCCCCGCGGCGACTGCATAGTATGCGTCGAGCTCAAACCCCTCACCGGGATGTGTAGGCTGAGGTTCTCCGAGGCATACGGCGTCCTCAGGATATTCTTCGCGGATCCGGACGGGAGGACAGCGGTGTACACCTGCAGCGGCCGCTCCCCCGCAGACCCCCGGGGGACGGGCCATGTCGCCAGGAGGAGCGGGGAGCCGGCACGGTCGATGCTCGTGTTCTCGGACTGCAGCGCGGCTGCGGCTAGGAGGGTGCTGGAGGAGAGGGGCGTCGACTACCGCTCACCCTTCACCAGGGTGATGGCCGTCCTCTACTACATCGCATGCAGCGTCAACCCTGTAGATGTAGCGGCGCGGGGCGTAGTCGATGACCCTCCTAGACCCGATAACCCTGCACCCCCTAGACTCGACCGCCTCCCTGGCCTCGGAACCGCTTGACGCGACGAGGTAGACGTGGAGCACGCCGCCAGGCGCAGCGAGGAGCCTGGCCGCCGGGATGAAGTCTAGCGATGCGTGCGGCAGGTTCATTATAATATGGTCGAAGAACCCGTGGGGGAGCACATCGGGCAGCCTAGCGGCATCCATTCTGAGCACTAGGACGGGTGCACGCAGCCTCGCCTTGTTGAGGGCGAGCGACCTGACGAGACACTCCACGGCGGCCGGGTTTATATCGTTGGCTACCACTAGCTCGACGGACTCCATGCAGGCCGCCCTGACGCTGAAGCCGCCGAACCCGGCGAACATATCCAACACCCTCCCCTCCAGCTCCGAGGAGAGCCTCACATGCTCCGTAGACAGCCTCGGGTTGACATAGACCCTTGACACGTCAACGTAGAACCTCAGCCCGGCCTCACGGTAGATGGTAACGGGGTCGTCGACACCGCCTATGAGGACGAGATCAGCCACCCTGTACTCCCCAACGGTACCCCTCTTAGCATACACGCTCCTAACCCTCCTATGCCTCAGCAGTATGTCGCGCGCCACCTCCTCCTCGCAGCCCACCACCCTCTCATCGAGACTCGTCAACGCCACCTCGCCGACCAGCACGTAGGAGGAGAAAGACCCCCCACACCCGGCTACAACGTAGTCGAGGAGCGGGCTCGGCTCAGCCCTAGAGACTGGGATCAGGAGCGCCCTGCCCAGCCTGACCGGGGCGGGGCCGCAGAGCTTAAGCCTCCTAAGCAACCCCAGGTAATCCACAGCATGCAGCCGGGGCACGGCCGCGTATAGGCAGAGGGATGATGCCTCCTTGGAGACGGGCCTCGTCGGCATCTATGCTAGACCCGATAGACGCGACGCCGTCGGGAAGGCTATAGAGCTATACCGGGCCCTCCGGGGGGAGGGGCTCGACGCCGCTCTAGACGCGTCGCTCGCCCCAAGCCTCGGGCACGGCTACGAGTACATAGACCTCAGGTTCGAGAAGCCCCCGAGGCTCATCGTTGTAGGGGGTGACGGCACACTCCTCCACGTAGCCAGGCTAATCGCCTGCAGCGACACAATAGTGTTCCCTATCCATGCCGGCAGGAGAGGATACTACTACGAGCACGGGTGCAGTGTGGACAGGGTGGTGGAGGCGCTGACGACCAGCAGTTACAGCGTCGAGGAGCTGACGAGGCTAAGGATCATAGTAGAGGCCCCCAGCGGCTCCAGGCACGAGACTCCGCCAGCGCTCAACGAGGCCGCCCTCGTCGCCCTGGGCTCGAAGACGATAACAGTCACCCTCAGCGTCGACGACACGCCGGTCTACAGGCGGGTGGAGGGCGACGGAGTCATAGTAGCAACCCCCTACGGCTCCCGAGGCTACAACGCCAGTGTAGGCGGCCCCCTCATACTATCAAGACCGTGCCCGGCCTGCCAGCCGGCGGCGGTCGCAACCATACTAAACCCCCTCGGCAGGTACCCGCCGATAGTCGTCGGCAGCCAATGGCTCACAGTAAGCCTCGACGCGCTCCAGAGCCCCCCAAGGCTGGTGGTGGACGGCGTGTACGTCGAAAGACTCGTTAAAGGGTGCAGGCTCCGCATACACCCCGGAGGATGCAGGCTCAAAGTTGCGCGGCTACAGGAGGCCGAGGCACTACACACCCCCCACTGCTCTTGGTAACCAGGCATACGTGCTGGACACCACGGCGCTGCTAGCCGGCCTACAACTGAGCCTCCCCAGATCCTACACGACCAGCCAGGCCGTGGAGGAGGTAAGGGATCACGTCAACCGCGAGAAGGTAAGGCTCGCGATAACAATAGGGAGGCTGGAGACGCTAGACCCCGGCCCCAGGAGCGTCAAGGAGGTCGTGAAGGCCGCACAGAGGATAGGCGAGGGGCAGTCGCTGTCAAACACGGATATATCGATAGCGGCGCTCGCCCTAGACCTTCTCAGGAAAGGCATGAAGCCCGTCGTGGTCACCGACGACTACTCCCTCCAGAACCTCCTGACACACCTAGGCGTCGAGTACAAGCCGTTGAGGACTAGGGGGATACAGAGGCCTAGGAGGTACAAGCTGGTCTGCCCAGCCTGCGGCTACAGGGCACGCGGGAACGAGACCTACTGCCCCAGGTGCGGCTCCAAGCTCAAGAGGATACCAGTCTAGGTTTTCTAAGCCTGGCGATAAAGTAGCCTGTCACACCCTGCACGTGGGGGTGATAGCGGAGGGAGCCGGGGAGGAGGCCCGCGGAGGCCCCCGGCCACCAGGCATCCTCGAGGACGAAGCCGAGCTCCTCCACCGCCCAGGAGACATTATCCTCGTTCTCCGCCACGGTGACCGTGCAGGTCGAGTAGACGAGCACACCCCCAGGCCTAAGCAGCCTCCAGGCAACCCTGAGGAACTGCCGCTGATACTCAGCCAACGCCTCCACATCCCTCAACGACCTCCTATCATATATCTTCGGCAGGACCCCGAGGGACGAGCACGGCGGGTCAAGGAGGACGTAGTCAACCCTCCCCACAAGCCAGGGGAAATCCCTATCCAGGTACCTCGAGTCAGCCCTATACACCTCAACACCCGAATGCCCGAGCCTAGCCAGGGTCTCACGCAGCCTCGCAAACCTCCTCCTAGAATGCTCGAACGCGATAACCCTACACTCACCCCTACACAGCTCATACAAGTGCCCAGTCTTCCCGCCGGGAGCGGCACACATGTCAACCACTACACTCCCCGGCCCGGGGCCAAGCAGCCTCGAGGCAACCATACCAGGCAGCGACTGCTCATAGACAACCCCCTCCCTGAAGAAACGCGTACCCCTAAGGCTGGGCACGCGGAACCTACTCACGGAGACACGGACAACCAGCCCCTTACCCCTCCTAACAGCCTCCTCGAAGCCGTCGACGAGGAACCCCAAGCCAGCCACAAACCCCCCATGAACCACGACAGCCTCCACACCAGCCCTACAATCCCCATCAAAACCAACGACACCCGGCGCATAGACATCTGCGCCCAACAAGACGCTCTCAGCAGTATACTTGTCAACAAGAACCCTACACGGCGCATCACCAGGGACACGGAACGGCCCCTCAACAGGAAGCCAGAGAGCCTCATCCATGAACTCATCCCTATACACGCGCAGCCCCAAACCCCTCAACTCGTCGAGCACGACGCCAGGCTCGCCACGGAGAACATTAACCCTGAAATAATACCTCCTGGGAGGCCTACAGACACCAGCAGCATAAGAGTCAACAGCACCACCATAAACCCTCCCAACCTCCCCCCACAAACCATCATCAAAACACAGACAGCCCACACAACGCCAGTTAGCCACTTAAACCCCCTCCAGGGAACCAAATGCACACGGCGCAAAAACCCTCCCCATAACCGTGGGGAGGGGTGGGCCCGTAGCTCAGCCAGGATAGAGCGCCGGCCTCCTAAGCCGGTGGTCCGGGGTTCAAATCCCCGCGGGCCCGCCACACCCTACCAACAATATCCCCGCAAGATACCCCCTACTGGAAAACTGGATTCTCCCGGGTTGCATCCCCCATGGCGGGTCAGGATGTGTTTTGCGATCCGAAAACGCTGCCACCCTACACTCAGCTGTTGATAGACCCTCCCTCTCCAGGGCTCTACTACGGGCATGTCTCTTCCTACGCTACAATGAAGAGGCATCGACCGCAAGAATCTTGTTTCGCAGCCGACTCTT
>CAYZCH010000079.1:0-4420 GCA_964476405.1 uncultured Desulfurococcales archaeon | reverse complement strand
CATGACCGCCGCCGTGGACGAAGCCCTCGTAGTCCCCGACGATGAAGGGGTGGCACCTCCCACACAGCTTCACCGGGGGCTCGACACCCATGTATGGGGGCTCATGGCAGTCCGTGCACCTCAGCCCCCTGTGCCCCCCTGCCAGGGCCACGGGGTGGGGGCATGGGGGGTGGAGCGCTGCGCCGGGCCTATGACACGCTGTGCACTGGGCCGCCGACGCGGGCCAGGCGGCGGCTGCGAGTAGGAGGATGGCTGCTGCGAGCAGCAGTGTTCTCTGCATCGCTCCTGTAGCCCCATTGGGGTCTCTGCGTGGAGGCTTTAATTATTTATCTCATTGGATGTACCAGAATAGTCCTGCAACTATTCATACCATCCCCTCAGCCTCCATATAAGCCCTCAGCAGCTCGACCGCGTCCGCGATGCAGGCGTCCCTCAACACGGGCCTACCCCTCCTAAACCTCTCAAGAACCCCAGCATCCACCTCGACCACCGCGTAGTCCTCCTCGAACGGCCTCAGCCTCTCAACAACCCTGCCCGAGGGGTCTATGAGCATCGAGGAGCCGGCGAACCCGAGGCCCCCGTAGACGCCGGGCAGGTTGACCCAGGCGATGTAGACCGTGTTCTCGAGGGCCCTCGCAGCCAGCACCTTCTCGAATAATGGTAGGGAGGTGTCGGGGGATGCGGAGATGACGACGACCATGTCGGCTCCGAGGAGGGCGTACGCCCTGAATATCTCGGGGAAGAACACGTCGTAGCATATAGCCACGCCGACGGAGAGGCCGCCCATACCCCACACCCTCAGCCTCCCCCTCCCAGGCTTGAACCACCTGTGCTCGTCGAACACCGAGAAGGTCGGCAGGTGCCTCTTCCTATACACCCCGGCCACGCCGCCCGGGCCGGCGACGAGGGCCGAGTTGTATATCAGGCCCCTCCCCGCCCTCTCCGCGAAGCCGACAACGAGCCATGAGCCCCTCGCCGCCGCCTCCCCAGCGACCCTGGCCACCGGCTCGTCGTCGAGGCCCAACGCGTACCTGTATAGTAGATCCTTGGAGGTGTACCCGTTCAGGAAGAGCTCGGGGTACACGTATAGGTCGGCGCCGACCCTCCCCATGTACTCGGCCAGCTTCTCGGCATTCCTCCTAGGGGCGCCCGGGACGGGCTCGAGCTGCATCAACGCAACCCTAAACACTCCTCGGGACACACCCGAGACCCTCAGAGGAAGAGACGGGATGGGCGAGGCCCATAAAGCCTATGAGTCCGGGGCCCCCTGGGCCCCACCAATAGACTACGACTACGTGTTGAGGAGGATAACGATATTCCTGAGAGACTTCCTGGCGAAGACGGGGGCGGGGGGCTACGTGGTGGGGCTCAGCGGGGGCGTGGACTCGAGCGTCACGGTCACCCTCCTCGCCAGGAGCGTCGGGCCGGGGAGGGTGCACGCCCTCATACTCCCCGACAAGGCGTCCACGCCGAGGAGGGACGTAGAGGACGCCGTTGGGCTCGCCGAGGAGCTGGGCGTCGGGTACACGCTCCTCTACATAAACGACGTGTTGGACTCGTTCGCCTCATCCCTACCCTTCTACGACCCCGGCAGCCTCATAGCCAACGGGAACCTCAAGGCGAGGGTGAGGATGGCCATGCTCTACTACTACGCCAACCTGAAGGGCTTCCTCGTCGCCGGCACGGGCGACAAGAGCGAGATACTCCTAGGGTACTACACGAAGTACGGCGACGGCGGCGTAGACCTGCTCCCCATAGGAGACCTATACAAGACGCAGGTTAGGAGGCTGGCGCTCAGGCTGGGGCTCCCCGAGAGGATAGCGCTCAAGCCGAGCAGCCCGAGGCTCTGGCCAGGCCACCTGGCCGAAGAGGAGCTCGGCTGCAGCTACGAGACGATAGACAAGGTGCTCTACCACTACGTCGACCTGGGGATGGACGCCGCCGGCGTCTCCGAGGCTACAGGAGTACCCCTAGAGACCGTTAGGAGGATAATAGCGAGAGTCCACGCCAACGAGCATAAGAGGCTCCCCCCGGTCATACTCAGGCTGACCCCGCAGGCTGTGGGGCATGACTGGAGGATGCCCTGGTACTCGAGGCCCGAGCTATGAGCAGGGGTGTCAGGCTACGCGGCCCCGTATACATGGCTGAGCTGAGGCCGGCCAGGGGCTTCAGCCTAGAGGACACCATGAAGACCTACAGCTTCGGCTGGATGTACCGGGGCGGCGGAGGCGGCCTCATAGAGCTCTGCCCCGGGGCGGTCGCGGAGGTCGAGGAGTCGGGCGGCGTGGTCGTCGCCAGGGTGTACGCTGAGGCCGGCTGCTGGGAGGAAGAGGCCGATGCTATAGAGCGCATGCTGGGGCTCAGGGAGGACTACACGGCCTACCATGAGATAGGGAGGGGCGACCCCCTCGTCGGGGGAGTAGTGGAGTCCATGCCGGGCCACAGGCTTAGATCGACGAGCATCTGGGCTGCCCTCCTCATAGCGGTCTGCCAGCAGAACACCGGGTTCAAGCAGGGCTGGTGGATGCTGTACAGGCTCCACCTGAACGCCTCGAGGAGGCTCATACTCCCCGACGGCAGGGTCTACCTGGAGACCCCGAGCCCCGAGAGGCTTACGAGGGAGGCGCTGAGGGCGTCCGGGCTCGGCTACCGCGCAGAGACCGTGGCCAGGCTCATCGAGGCGAGGGCGTGGGAGAAGAGCTGCAGGGAGGTGGAGGAGCTGGCGGAGGTGAGGGGTGTCGGGGGCTACACACTCAACCTCGTGAAGCTGCTGGCCTGCAGGGACTACAGCGCGACGCCGCTGGACAGGTGGGTTAAGAGGCTGGCCGCCGAGGCCTACGGGGACTGGAGGGGGCTGCTGAGGAAGTTCGGGCCATGGGCCGGCCTGGCAGCCCACCACGCCACCATAGGGTTCGACGCCGAGCCCCTCAGGAGGGCCCTCGAGAGGCTCAGGAGGGGGCTGAACAGGCCGGGGCTCAGCGACCCATCCCCGGTAACACTGTGGAGGCACACGCCCCCACCGCCGCTCGTCTAGCGCTCCCCGAAGAAGTACCAGGCGGTGAACACTCCTATCGCGAGGCCTATGCCCAGGCCGAGGCCCCAGGTCAGGTTCCTCTTCAGCTCGGGGCTCAGGTTGGTCAGGTCTATGACGAGCGCCAGGCTTATCAGTAGGAGGAGGAGCCTGGCGAACCCCCTCACGCCCCTCTCCATCCCCATCCCCTCAACCATGTACGATACAGCCATGATGGCTGCAGCGAGCACGACGCCCGCGCTCAGCAGCTTCCCGAGCAGCTCGACCATCGAGTCGACGGCGGGCAGGAGTGAGGGTGAGACGACTGAGACCGCGGCGTAGACGGCCAGTATCGCGACCCCGAGCTCTATCAACGCCTCGACTATCCTCGAGGGCTTGACAGGCACACCGTACTTCTCCAGAACCCCCCTGGCCGCCTCATCGACGCCCACGACCTCGAGCACTCTCTTAACAAGCCTAACCATCAACGCCCCGAGGAGTACTATGATGCTCACGAGGAGCGTGGCCAGGGCCAGCCTCGGGAGCAGGGCGACCAGGTCCTCCATAGCCCTCCTGAACGCCTCAGCCATAACCCCCGTCGTCACGTTCACAGCGCCCCACCCCCCGTCAGGAGGACGAGGTAGTATATCGTCCTGTATATGAGGTAGAGCACTATGAAGGAGGTGGCCAGCGCCGCCAGCTGCGCCGCGAGCCTAACGTACCTGCCAACGACAGTGCTCAACACGCCATACCCTATGAGGGTTATGTTGTAGAGCTGCCTCGCGTAGACGGCTGCGTGCTGGGGCTTTATCACCGAGACCTCCGGCATCGCGACGAACGCTACGAGGGAGGCGAGGAGGGCATACACCGCGGACGGTATGAAGACCGCCTGCACCGGCGCCCCCAGGCGGAGCAGGAGGATCGCCGTCCCGAGCCCCACCACCTGCGCCGACGAGGCCGCGTTGACAAGCATCGCCGACGACCTCACAACACCCATCGACTCCGCTAGCTCCGAGTAGACCCCCGCGGCCAGCAGGTTGACGCCGTTCAGGCTCGCCGCGTAGAGGACTCCTATCCCGAGGTGGGCCACGGGGCTCCTAACCGTGACGACGAGGAGGGGTGTCGCGGCCAGGCCTGCGACGGCCAGCCTGTACGCGCGGTAGGGGAGCCTCAGCCACAGGAGGCTCGCAACCATACCGGCCAGGGTCTCCACGAGGCCGAGGCCGGCGGCCAGGTAGTCGGGTGCGCCGAGAACCCTCATGAGGTAGGGCTGCCACGCCGTAGACATCACCGATGTTGCTGCGAGGAAGAAGAGGAGGTAGAGGAAGACCACGGCGGCCCTGACCCTCTCCTCCTCGCCGCCACCGCCAACCCCCCTCGAGAAAGCCCTGCCGGTCTCCCTGCCCACCC
>CAYZCH010000078.1:0-8476 GCA_964476405.1 uncultured Desulfurococcales archaeon | reverse complement strand
GCTGCCTCGAGATCCTTCATGGCGTCCCACCCCCTCCTCGTTATAAACACGAGCCTCCTCCCATCCTCCTCCCTGACGCTTACATACCCCTTCTCAACCATCCATTCGAGGAGCTCCGCGAACCTGTCATAGGGCAGCCTGGCGGCGTACGAGAGCCTCGTCGGCGGCTGGGGGCCGCGGGTGGCGAGGGCGTGCAGTATATCGTATACTATCTCCGCCCTACTCCTCCTAGGTCTCCTCCTCACCCCGCCTCACCTTCCTCGCGGCTGGTACTAGGAGGACGAGGAGGAGGACGTTGAGCCCGATTATCCTCAGCAAGGCGGCTGATATGGCGAGCGCCGGCGTGTATAGGCCCAGCCCGGTCATTACAGAGTCTATGAAGTGGCTGGCTGCAAGTATTAGGAATGCTACGCCGACGCTCGGCGTGGTGGTCATGCTCAGCGCCAGCGCGAGCACGCCGGCTGCAGCGCTACCCAGTATGTGTGCTGCGCCGATGAGGCCTAGGGCGAGGGCAGCCTCCCCTGCAGCGGCTACGCCGGGCCATAGTATGAGGGCGTAGCCTGCGACGTAGAGCCCGTCGGCGACCACTATCCCCTCCGGGCCGAGGACGCCCATGTAGAGGGTGGACTCGACCAGGCTGGCCAGGGCAACCAGGAGGAGGCCCGAGCCCGTCGCCAGCAGCCCCCTGTCCCTCGACGCGGCATACCCCCTGAACACTATGTATGCTGAGGCGAGCGCAGCCACGGCAGCCGCTATGTGTAGCGCGGCCGCGACGCCCGGGATGTGGAGGGGTATGCCCGTGTACCTGGCCTCGTGTAGGCCCCAGTGGTGCCTCCAGCCTGGCGGCCCCCTATGCCACCTGCCGTGCATCCCCTCCTCCAAGGCCCCCGCTTTACCCCCGCCGTAAAAGGAGGCGTGCAGGTAATTGTGCTCTACCAGCGGCTAGATCACTGGGAGGGGGGCGGCGGTGCCCCCGTGGAACCTCCCCCTTATCCTTATCGTGTAGCCGCACCTCGGGCACTTGTTGTCCTTTGTCAGCCTCCAGGACGTCACGTAGAACCCCCTCCTCTCTATCACCGTGTAGCCGCAGTTGGGGCAGTGCGTGTTCTCGAGCGGGTGCCCCCAGACGTTGCCTAGGTAGACGTATTTCAGCCCCTCATCCATGGCTGCCTTTGCCAGCTTCTCGAGGGTCTCGACCGGGGTCGGCGGCAGGTCTAGGAGCTTGTAGTCGGGGTGGAAGCGTAGGAGGTGGAAGGGCGTCTCATCGCCGAGGTTCTCTACTATCCAGCGCGCGAGCCTCCGCAGGTCTTCCTCGTGGTCGCCGTAGCGCGGCACCACGAGGTTCGTCACCTCTATCCACCAGCCGGCCTCCTTCATAGCCTTCAGCGCATCGTATATCGGTGAGGGGTCGGGGACGCCCATGAACCTCCGGTAGAACTCGGGGTTCCCGCACCCCTTGAAGTCGACGGTCGCCCCGTCGATGTATGGTGCTAGCTCCCTGACGGCCTCGGGGGTCATGTACCCGTTCGTGACCATTATGTTGTATAGCCCCCGCCCCCTGGCGATCCTCGCCGTGTCGAGCATGTATTCGAAGAACACCGTCGGCTCATTATAGGTGTAGGCTATCCCGTCGGCCGCGTACTCCACGGCCGCCTCGACGCACCGTTCAGGAGGCACGAACCTCCCGTAGAGCCCCCTCTCGAGCCTCGACTGGCTTATCTCCCAGTTCAGGCAGAACCTGCAGTAGAAGTTGCAGCCGACAGTGCTTATCGAGAACACGGCCGACCCGGGCTCGAAGTGGTACATGGGCTTCTTCTCGACGGGGTCAACGTTCATCGCCGTAAGCAGGCCATACACGAGCGTGTAGAGCCTGCCACCAATATTCTTCCTAACCCCACACGCCCCATACCTGCCCGGGGCTATCACGCAGCGCCTAGCGCAGAGATAGCACTCAACATACCCAGGCCTACCCTCAACACTCCTCCACAGCCTAGCCTCCCTGACATGAGGCCTCGATAGAAGCCCCCGCTCCACCCAGGACGCACCCCACCCTAGTCAACGACGACGCACACACCCAATAAGGCAGCGCTTATAGGGCGCAGCAAGCCCTAAACCAGGAGCATGGAACCGGGTTTCGCCCGCCCGAAGCCCCCGGGGGCCCAGCGGGGGCGGCCGCCGCGTTGCGGCGTGGTCGTGTGGGCGGGTATCCGGTGCTCCCCCACTCTCCCCTCCTGAGCCCAAGAACTAACCTTGATTACCCAGGAGGGGTGGACGCTACTCGTCCTGGAGGAGGCTGCACGCGCCTTGTCCATGCAGGTGGAGGTAAGGTACGACGACATCTACGAGGCGCTCAAGCCCCTAACGGGGCTCAGGCTCAGCGGGAGTATACAGGGTAGGCCTATATCCAAGTTCCCGTTACGCGAGCTCGTCGAGCACCTGGCCCACGTGAGGGTCGGCGCCGAGGAGTACCGTTCACACCGCGTGGAAGCCTTCAGGGTGAGGGAGGATATAGACGTGGTGTGTCACTTCGGCCTAGAGGAGCCAGACGACTTCTGCGTCGCGCTCGTCGGCGAGAAGCCATGGGAGAGGCTCACCGAGGCAGCCGGCAAGATCTCTAAGCTGACCAACGCATCATACACCCTCATACTATCAGCCCTAATCCACGCCGTACAGGGGATCATATCGAGCGAGGAGGAGGAGGTAGAGGAGATAACAGACCCCGACCAGGTTCTCGAGGAGCTGCTCGTCTGGCTACCAGAATACATCAAGGTCGTCGAATGAGAACCCGTCGAGGGGGGTCCGCGCGGCCCCCGCCCAGAGCCCCAGAGGCCTCCGCGGCGGCACCCCCAGCCGTTGCCTCACCCCGCCTCCCCGCGAACGCCGGGCGTCCGGGGTTAGGCTGCTCCCTTCCGGGCCTGACCAGTTCCCCCGGCAAGGGCGGTAGCCCTCCTCCCTCCGGAGGGGGCTCCGCCGCCGCCGGCCCCGCGGGACGGGGGTCATTGGTCGGCTGGGACCGCCGCGGGGCCCCTAGGGCCCTGGGCGGGTTACTGGCCCCCGCATTACGCCCAGTTTCGGGTGTGGGGGAGGGCGAGCCCCCCGGCCCTACCCGCGCGGAACCCCCTCTCCCGGGGGGTGTTGTCCCTCTTAGAGTGGTGTCGTGGAGGGGTTTTAGTGGCTTGGCTGTCCCTCGATGAGCCACGCGTCTACTACTTCGTTGTTGTCTAGCCTCGCTACGACCCCGCCCGGTATCGTCGAGTAGTAGTATGTGTCTCCGTCTATGGGGTTCAGTTTCTCCGCCTGGAGGGCTACGGCGTATGCTTTCCTGTCGCCGATACTGGCGGTTACGGCGGCTAGTATGTAGACTGGCTTTCCGCGGAGGCTGTGGAGCCTGCTCCACGCGGCTGGTGCGTCGACGACTCCCGTGACTGCGAGGTATATTGATGCGTGGGGTGGTATTGTGACGGGTTTCGTGTAGTGGTTGAACCCGTGGATTAGGTCGTCCACGATACTGTAGCTGCATATGGTGGCGTTCGCCCCTGCGAGGCTTACGAGGAGCCCCTCGTACTTCTCGGAGTTATCGAGCGTGAAGTAGGCGTGGTAGGAGCCGCAGGCTAGGCTGACGCTGTAGGGTATCGATGCCACGACCCTCTCCACCCTAGCCTCCTCCCCACCCCTGTTCGCAACCCCTAGGATGACTATGTAGGAGACGAGCGTCTTACCCCCAGTCACCGGTACCCCTGCAGGCACCCTGTGCATGTGCAGGTAGACGTAGGTCACGTTGACTGTGATAGGCGGCTCCGGGGGAGTGCCGGCCTTAAGGAATACTGTGCGTGTCAGCGTGCCGGGGTTTAGTAGTACGAGTGCTGCAGCGGCAAGCACGGCCATAGCCAGGACTAAGGCTATGCTCCTCATTCCCAAACCCCGACCCTGCATTATCCTTGAATATTGGGGGTTAAAGAATTACGGTTTTAGGGGGAGCACAGTATACTAAACACCGTTAACTAGGCCCCGGGGGCGGAGCTACCTATATGACCCTCCAGGGGCTCCATGAGTCCTACGAGTGGGGAGCCGGGTCGTCTAGCGGTCAAGGATGCGGGGCCTTGGCCCCCGTGACCGGGGTTCGAATCCCCGCCCGGCTACCATCCACCAACCCGGCTCCTCTCAGCCATGAGCTCGGCCACCACCCTCACGATGGCCCTGAACCTTGACTCGATGAGGTGCTCGGTGACGGGCCCGGGGCTTATCGGCTCGGCGAGGTTGCCGTTAACGACGAGTATGCTGGCAGCCCTCATGCCTAGGAGGGAGGCGAAGACGTAGAATATCGATGTGTGGGTGTCGACGCACAGTATCCTCTTCTCCCCCATCTCCCTAGCCTTCTCGGGGTCTAGGCTGTAGGGTGACAGCGTGGTTGCTGTGAGGCCCACCCTCGGGCTCAGCCCAGCGGAGCTCAGCGCCTCGTGGAGCCTGGCTACTAGTAGCGGGTGGGCTGCGGCGGGGTACTCTTTCGGCACGTAGTGGGCTGTTATCTCCTCGTCGCGGAGCGCGGCCGCCGAGACTATTACGTCTCCTAGTACGACGTCGCCGCGCATGCCTAGACAGCACCCGAGCACCACCACCTCCTTCACGCTGCGGGCGCTCGCCAGCGCCATCAACTCCTCGGCATGGTACCCGCCCCCCGGTATGACGAGCATGGTGAACCCTGTTCTAGGCCCCCCGCACAGGTATGATGATGAACACGTCCCCGAGACGTCGCTGCAGCCGAGCCTCTCGGCCTCCTCCCCAGCATAGGAGCCCCCCACGCCGCAGAGCACGAGCCAGTGCTCTGCGAGGAGGCCTATGTCTCCGCCCCTCACTATCCTTCTCGCGGCGTCCTCGTAGAGGTAGTGGGGCGCCCTGAACACCCTCCGGTCGACGCTTATCATGGCGTGGGGCTCCGTGGCCTAGTGTAGAGCCGCTATGAAGTATTTGAATCATCTCTTAGGCCCCTGGGCTGCGCGGGGCATGGAGTTGCGCGGCGTCGTAGTCACTGGGGCGTCGAGCGGGATAGGCCTTGAGGTCTCCAGGATGCTGTGTATGAGGGGCTACAGGGTTCTTGGGGTGGCCAGGAGTAGGGGGAGGCTCGAGGAGGCTAGGCGCGAGCTCGGGGAGTGCTTCGAGTACCTGGCCGTAGACCTCGCCGACCCGTCCTCCGTGGACGCTGTGGCGGAGGCGGCTGAGCGGCTGAAGCCCCTCCGCGCCCTCGTCAACAACGCTGGCTTCGGCGTCGCGAAGCCCCTAACGATGCACAGCCCCGGGGAGCTAGAGGAAGTGTTCCTTGTTAATGCGGTGAGGCCCCTGCAGCTGACGCTCAGGCTCCTGGGCTTCCTCGGGGAGGGCTCGGTGGTGGTCTTCGTAGTTACCGCCGGTGTTCACGTGAAGCTCAGGAGCCTGCCGTCCTACGGGGCCGCTAAGGCGGCGCTCCACTACGCGGCGTCGCTGCTCGCCGAGGAGTTGAGGGGGAGGGGTGTGAGGGTTCTACGCGTCTACCCCGGCCCGGTCAAGACAAGGTTCTTCGAGAGGGCTGGGATGAGGACTCCCAGGTGGGCTGTAGACGCCTCCTCCGTGGCCAGGAGGATAGTGGACGCAATAGAGTCTGGCAGGGGAGGGGCCGTCTACGTCCCCGCGTGGCTGAACGTGTTCCGCCTAATACCCTACCTCCCCGTCGTCTTCTAGTTGCGTGTACGGAGCCCCGGGAGCCTGTTCAGCATGAATGCTATGTCGGCGGCCCTCACCTCGGCGAGGGCGGGTGTCCTCGCCTCCTCTATCCTCTCGAGGATCATCTTCTCTAGCTCCTCAACGGCCCTAGCCACGGGCATGCCCTCAACCCTCCTGAGCTCCCTAGCCACGAGCTCTAGTGAATGGTACTGCGCCTCCTCGTAGACCTGTATGTCGGCCTCCAGCGAGACCGGGACTGGGAGCCTCTTGTCCTCGAGCCTGCCGGCCCTCACCCTCGGCTTCTCGAGGAGGGGTACGCGCTCGATCCTCCTCGGCCTCGGCGGCCTGTACTCCGCCCTCCCCACGGGCACTCCGTGCTCCTCTACGAGCCTCTTGGCCTCTCTGGTGGCGTCCCTCGGCCTATAGTCCTCCATCACTACGACGTGGTCGGCGGCGGCGAGGAGCGGTGCCGAGCTCGTCGAGACTATTATCAGTGATACCCCCTTCTCCCTCATCGAGGCCGCGAGCTCCGAGACCGGGGTTATCGTGTGCCTCCTCGTGAGGGCCTTCCCCCTCTCGTCGAGGTAGAGCATGTTCGTCGCCGACGTGTCCTCGTCGAGTATGAAGACCCTCACCCCGGCCTCGACCGCCTCCTGTATGCTCGCGGCCAGGCTGGTCGCCCCGCTAGCGTCGCTCGTCGAGAAACACGTCGTGTCCACGCCGCGGGGGAGGTCGTGAACCATGGGTGATACGTCGACGCAGGAGATGAACCTGCCGTCCTCGGACTGCAGGTACATGGTCTCCCTCAGTGAGACGACGAGCTCCCTCCCGTCGCCCGGTACGTGGTTGTAGATGCCCGCGGCTATCGCCTGCACGAGCGTGCTCTTCCCATGGAACGCCGAGCCCGCCACCACGGTGACGCCCCGGGGCACCCCCATGCCGGTCACCGTCCTCCCGGTCGGCAGGCTAAGCTCAACCCTCATGCTCGGCGGGGACTCGAAGGGAACCGCGTCCTCGGCGGGCTCCTCGCAGCCCCCACACCTCCTCGGCAGTATGCTCCCGTCACCCACGAAGGCGACGAGCCCCATGCCGGGCAGCCTGCCCCTTATATACTCCTGCTCCCTCCACGCGTCGACGTGCCTCCTCAGACTAGTTGATGCCTCCTCCTCGGCGCTCCTGAGGACTGCTGAGACGGCCCTGGGCAGTAGCTCCAGGAGCAGCTCCTCGGCAGCCCCGCCCAGTATACGCCTCCTCCTCGAGGGGAGCCCCACCCACACCCTGAACCTTACAACCCCCCGGGAGACTACAGCCCCGCTCCTCCTCAGCATAGCGTTGCTGGGCTTCGGGAGCCCCATGAACCCGCTCCTACCCTCACCCATCCTCCTCCAGGTGGAGGATAGCCTCCCCTGGAGCCTCCTGTAGAGCCAGTCGGCTACAGCCACCGGGTAGCGTAGGAGGCCCTGGGGGAGCCTGAGCCCCGCCGCCACCTCCACGACGCTCGGCGGTGCATAGGGATCACCCTGAACCCTCACCACGCGCAGGGTTAGGCCCCTGACCCTCTCCTCGGCGCCGAGGAGGTCGCGGTAGGCCTTGTAGCCCCTACCGTCGATCCTCCTCAGCACACTCCCTATACTAGCAGCCCTCAACGCCACCACACCCTTTCATATCCCGGGCAGCGCCTGGGTTTCAAGCCAGGGTGCGCGTGGTGGAGCCTAGAATAGCTTCCCTCCAGATCCTCTGCAGGGGTAAGAGGTTCGCGCTGGCATCAGCACTGGTCGAGTATGGAGGCCGCAGGTTCCGCAGAGACCTGCTCCTACACCCCGGCGCCGTGGTAATCCTACCCCTCCTCGACGACGGCAGCGTGGTCATGCTGAGGCAGTGGAGGCCGGGGTGCAGGTGCTGGCTCTACGAGCTGCCAGCCGGCACTATCGAGGAGGGTGAAGCCCCCGAGGAGACGGCTGCGAGGGAGCTAGAGGAGGAGACGGGGTACAGGCCTGGCAGGCTCGAGCACATAGCCTCCTTCTACACGACGCCCGGGACGAGCACCGAGAAGATACACGCCTACCTCGCCACGGGGCTTTCAAGGGCTAGGCAGAGGCTGGAGGAGGACGAGGTTCTCAGCGTCGTGGTCAAGCCCTTCAGGGAGGTGCTCGGGATGGTTCTGGCGGGGGAGGTGGAGGACGCGAAGACTATAGCGACCATACTCCTCTACGCCGCGAAGACTAGGGCGTTATGAGGCTCCCCTCATCCCCGCCGAGCGCCGCCCTGTAGACCCTGCCGGGCTCGAGGCCGTACACGACCCTGCAGGGTATGCCGCTCCTCTCCAGTATAGAGACTGCCAGGGGGTCTAGGAGCTCGTAGTGGCCGGGCTCGACGCTCTGCTCCACAACCCTTACGAACTCCCTGTAGGTGAGCCTCGGTATCAGCCTGGCATCCCTATGCCTCACCGGATCCTTGTCGTAGACCCCGTGGACGGTCGTGGCCAGGACGAGCAGGTCGGCGCCGACAGCCTCCGCGACAAGCGCGGCAGTCCCAGCCGTGCTCTGCCCCGGCTGAAACCCCCCACACACCACGACCCTACCGGTGGCATAGGCTTCGAGGAACTCGTGGATGCTCCTAGGGGGCTGCGGGTAGGAGAGGGGCCAGAGGCCAGCTATGAGGAGCCTCGCATTCAGCCTCGACGCCTCTATGCCCAGTATGTCGAGCATGGATCGGGAGGCGCCAAGCCTCCTGCCAGCCTCAATATACCTCCTAGCCACGCCTCCCCCACCGACGACGACCG
>CAYZCH010000077.1:0-7324 GCA_964476405.1 uncultured Desulfurococcales archaeon | reverse complement strand
TAGAGTCTAACGTGCAGCCGGAATGCCCCGTACACCACGTGCCGGCGTGCCTGCAGGAGATAAGGGGGAGCCTGCCCAGCTCCAGGTTCCTCGTATTGGAGCTTGCATCCCGTAAGCCGTACGAGCCGCGCATAGTAGGCTACGTCCGGGTTGACACGCCTATACCGCTGATGCACCGCCGCCTCCCCGACGGCAGGGTCGAGAAGATGATAAGGGAGAAGGTGTTCCCCAAGGACTGGTTCCACCCAACCTACTGGCCGCTTGCATACTCGAGGAGGATGAGCATAATAAGGAGGTACCGTGAACTGGCGAAGGAGTACTCGAGGTTCCTTGCAAGGGCTATAGTGGGGGAGGAGATAGCGGAGCTCGCCCTGAAACACGCGAACACGGCTGCAGCCAGGATAGCGAGGGTAGTCATACACCCCGACTACCGCGGCGACGGACTCGGCGTACTAGCTGTGAGGATGGCTGTCGAGTGGATAGCGGAGAGGAGAGTGCCGGAGATGAAGAGGAGGAAGCATATCGTCGAGACAATAGCCCAGATGGCCCGCTACAACCCGTTCTTCGAGAAGGCCGGCTTCATATACATGTGGGACACGGCGAGCGGCCGCCCAGTACTAATGTACCCGCTGAGCGACGAGGCCAGGAGGAGGATCGAGGAGTTCCTCCGCAGGGACCCCATAGCCCGGCAGCACGGAGGCAGACTGTACAGGCCCAGGTATAGGCCGGCAGACCCAATAGGCTCACCTATAAGGCTCGCAGGAGTCTCCAAGGAGTATTCAAGCGAGCTCGACATCTCAAGGCTGCCCCCACAGCTGAGAGAGGTGCTCCGCGCATTCGGAGTTGAGAAGAGGCGTGTCGAGAGATGCGTGTTAAGGGATGTGACGCTCGAGGTGAGGCCAGGCGAGGTAGTGGCGGTTGTCGGGGCGTCGGGTGCGGGGAAGACAACCCTCCTCCGCCTGATAATAGGCGCGTCGATGGAGGAGCCGCCGCAGCAGTATAGGCCTAGCAGCGGCAGCGTCGAGCTCCCGGAGAACGCTAAGCTGGCATGCCTCCTCCCCGGCGAGATAGAGCCGTCATTCGGCTCGGAGACCCTCCTCGAGCACGTCACGTCCAAGCTGGGCGACCCAGCCGAGGGCGTGGAGGTACTGAACGTTGTGGGCCTCTCAGACGCCGTCTTCTACAGGGCGAGGTTCGACGAGCTCAGCACGGGGCAGAAGGAGAGAGCCAAGCTCGCCTCCCTGCTTGCAGAAAGACCGAACGTCGTCATAGTAGACGAGTTTGCAGCCCACCTAGACCCCCTGACAGCACAGCGTGTCGCACGCAAGCTCTCGAGGATAGCTAGGAGGCACGGGATAACACTAATCGTCTCGACCAACAGATCCGAGATACTGAGGGCGCTGGCCCCCGACTCCGTGATATACGTTGGTTACGGCAGGGCGTACAAGGTGGAGGCCTCGGAGACGCCGACCCCCCAGCATCAGTAGCGCTCGACTCTCAGCCCCGGTGGATCTCCTCAACGGCCCCCATAGCAGGACGGGTATGGAGCCGGAAAGGTGTTTCGCTTGAAATACCATGTCGTGAGGGGTAGGGTGGAGGCGGTAGCGGCGGCCCTAGCATCCATACCTCTCGACGCAGTGAGGGCTATGGAGAGGAACGACCCACAGTACCGCGCAGCCAGGATGATAGCCGGTAGGCATGGGGAGGCGGCCGTCGCGTTCATGGTGGCTAACGCCCTGGTGAGCTACAGGCTGAGCGGCCGGGGGGAGGACTACTGGCTGGAGTACGCCAGGTGGGCGGTTAAGCAGAACACGCCGAGGACGGGGAAGGAGCTCGTTGAAATAGTCAAGGAGTTCCTCTACACCTCGAAGATAAACAAGGCTGTCAGGAGGCATAAGGCGGCCAGGCTCGTGAAAGCGGAGCCCGTCATAGACTCCCTGCTGAGGGAGCCGGAGAGGTACCGCGACCTCGGAGACCTCGTGTCAGCGCTCAGGGCCAGGCTACCAGCCAGGGGGCCGGGGAAGACGCTCTTCTTCGCAGCCAAGATGGCCTACTACGCGTACTCGGTGCTCGGCATCGACGCCGTCCTCGACACCGTGGACTCGATACCCGTCGATAGGAGGGTCGCACTAATAACATCCTCGAGTATGGTCGTCGATGCAAGGCCCGAGGAGCTCACGGTTCGCGGCTGGGGGAGCGTTATAGAGGCATGGAGGATGGTCTCGAGGCTATCCCGCCTACCAGTGCTCCGCATAGACACTGTCATCTGGCTCCCACTGCCCCGCAGCGAGCCCTACCTCCGCAGGGGCCTCCTCGCATCGGCGCGTGACAGGTACGCTGAGGGCCTCGTGGAGTACTCATCCGGGCTCATCCCCTGGGCCACTGCGCATAATACGGCCCAGCAGCTCCTCTACCGCAACCCCTGGGGCCAGCGTTGACACTAGCCGGGGTCACCGTGGCGGTCCTGGGAGCGGGGAGGATGGGATCCGCGATAATCAGGGGGCTCGTCTCGGCGGGGGCGTCAGTGGTCGCGACGGGCAGGCGGCGCGAGACCCTCGAGAGGGCTGCCAGGCTCGGGGCCGAGGTGACGCGATCCAATAGTGAGGCTGCCAGGAGGGCTGAGCTCGTCATAATAGCCGTCAAGCCCCGCAACTACCCCGAGGTGGCGGCGGAGATAGCCCCCGTCGTCAAGGGGAAGACGGTGGCGTCGATAGTGGCCGGCGTCACGCTCAGAATACTCGATGACACGCTGCCGGGCGCACACAACTACCGTGTCATGCCCAACATAGGGGCGCTCGTGATGAAGTCAGCGACAGCCATAGCCCTAAGGCCGGGGGGCTCTAAGGGGGCCAACCCGGGCCTCGTAGAGGAGGCGTTCAAGACGATAGGGAGCGTCACATGGATACCCGAGGAGCTCATGGATGCGTGGACGGCCCTCGCCGGGTCGGGGCCGGGCTTCCTAGCCGAGGTAGCGGATGCACTCATACTTGGGGGCGTCGCGGCCGGCCTCCCAAGGCGTGAGGCCTCAGCGGCCGTAGCCCAGCTCTTCAGGGCGGTCGCCGACCTCATAGAATCAATGCACCCCGCCCAGCTGAGGGACGAGGTGGCAACCCCAGCGGGCACCACGATAGCCGGGCTCCACTCGATGCACCGCTGGGCACCGCGCCGAATGATGGTAGACGCGGTGCTCTCAGCCTATAGGAGGTGCAGGGAGCTGGCGGGGGAGGTCGAGAGGAGCCTCCGCCCCTAGAGCTCCGCCTCCAACCCATGCCTTTCCTCACGGTAATAGATGCTCGGTATGCCTAGCATGCGGAGCCTCCTCAGCAACCCCATGTCCGCGGTCGCCGCTACAGCCTCGGGGTTCCTGGAGACATACTCTACTATGGCGTCGTCGGCTACGTCGCCCGGGTAGTCGACAACCCTGCACCTCCTAAGAGCAACCTGCAGCGCCAGCCTCGCAGCCGCCCTCCTACGGAACGGCTTAGCGCTCCTCGAGAGCCTCTCGAGCTCACGCAGCACTGGGGCCAAGAGTATACACTGGGGCTTGGCCTCGAGGAGCTCCTCCACCTCGGTGAACACGTCGACACCGTCGTATATGAGGAGGAGTATGCTTGTATCGGGGACGAAATACCTCAGTCTTTCACGATGCCCCATCCCACGAGCCTCCATCTGCCAAGAACCCTCCTAGAGATGGCGACCCTCGCACCCTCCCAGGCAGCCACGGGCCTTCTTAGGGCTATCTCCGCCTCCTCCTTCCCAAGCCTAGTTATAATCCCTATGGTGACGGCGGTGCCCACGGTTAGCATGAGCGGCTCCCTTGGGCGCAGCGGCTGGACCCTCATCAACTCCTTGGTTCCAACTACCCGCTCCAGTAGATGGTACTCTATCCGTAGCGAATACCTGGTCTCTGGGAGGTGGCCGGGCCTTCCAAGGACGTTCCCTATCAGGTTATCGGCCTTCGTCAGTGAGGGATCCAGCTTGGTGCCTACCGCGAGGAGGCCCCCCGGCTTAGCCTCCTCGACCGAGAGGTTGCCGAACCTTAGGCTCACGACACTGGTTACGAGGGGCTCGTAGGTGACGCGGCCCCCCGGCTTCTCCACCCTTATACCGGGCCTTATCTCTATCTCGTCGCCGACCCTCAACACCCCCTGTATCAACGAGCCGCCGAGCACACCGCCCTTGAGCTTCTCCGGGGGCGTGCCGGGCTTGTTTACGTCGAAGCTCCTCGCTATGAACATTAATGGTGGTTTTGTTGGGTCGCGTTTCGGCGTCGGCAACTCGGCCTCCATGGCCATGAGGAGCGCGTCTATATTAACTGCGTGGAGCGCGCTCACCGGTATTATCGGCGCCTTCTCCGCCCAAGTCCCCTTCACGAACTCCTTGATCTCCCTATAGTTCGCCCGCGCCTGCTCCGGGGTGACCACGTCGACCTTGTTCTGTACAATGACCAGGTTGTGGACACCGGTTATACCAAGGGCTGCGAAGTGCTCCCTCGTCTGAGGCTGCGGGCACCTCTCGTTGGCGGCTATCACGAGTATGGCTCCATCCATGAGGGCGGCGCCCGAGAGCATGGTAGCCATGAGGACTTCGTGGCCTGGGGCGTCGACGTAGGATACTTTACGTAGGAGCTTGGGCACGGTGCCCTCCGGGCACTTCTCAGGGAAGGGTTGGAAGGCGTCAGGCTCATCCGCGCCCTCACAGTACCAGACCTCGCCCTCGGCGTACCCGAGCTTAATCGTCATACCCCTCTTCAACTCCTCACTGTGCTTGGCCGTCCAGACACCGGTCAGGGCCTGTACAAGCGTCGTTTTTCCATGGTCGACGTGCCCCGCCGTACCGATGTTCGCCTCGGGCTGCCTACGGCGCTGGGCCTCGATCTCCTCCCTATCGATCACCGGCCCCCTCTCCGACATACACTTCCACCTCGCTGAGACGAGTTCCAGACCCGACTATAATACTTAGGCGGTGTGGGCAGGCGCTCAAGGCGCTAGGAGTGGAAGCCGTCGAGGCCAAAAACAAGGCCTAGTGCTCGTAGACGGGTTTGAAGCCGGGCGGGTAGACCAGCTTTGTGTTCACCTGGACTATGTCCGGGCCTATCGTGTTCCCCCTAACCATCTTGCGGCGCCTCTCGCCCCTCTCCCTCGGATGGAAGCCTGGCGGCCCACTCAGCAACACCCTCTTCTTCACGGGGCCCTGGACTGCGGGGTGCATCGGGAAGCCGCTGCTATCACTACCACCCCTTATCTCCAGCATGAAGCCCGGCAGGCCTACTATGCCGCCCTCAAACCTGTCTCCTATCTTCAATCCAAGTAGCCTCGACGCCTCAGGGTCGGTGACCGTCACCTGCCACGCCTTGGCCCTGAACGCCTCGGCCTCAGCCTCCTCAGCCCCCACCTTCTCCCCGAGGAGCTCGAGGCTCACCTGCACCTCGTCCTCGGGCAGCGAGTCGTCGACGACCGCGCGGCACGTTATATTGACCTTCTTGTCCTCCGTCCTTATCCTCAACGTGACTATCCCGAGCTCCGCCTCAAGCTCCCTCAGCAGCTTCCCCGACAACCTGCAGACGGGGAGCCTCCTCCCCTCCTTCTCGTCCTGGCTCAACTCGATCTCAGGGTTACCCCTCACCTTGACCCTCTTTACCGGGCTACCCGCCTTAGCCCTCGGATCCGAGACCACTACCTTGAACTCCGGCACTCCAACCACCCCACCCGGTTCATCCCCGGGTATGAAGACCCAGCATCGCCGGCCAGCAAGCCCGCGGACTCCAGCCCTAAAATAGGGTTCCCCCGGAGACTCTCAGCGTCCTTGATAAGGCGCCACCCCCGGGGAGGTTGTTGAAGGAAGGTAGTGGGTGAGCGTCGTGGTGCAGCAGAGGGCTGCTAGGCTTAGGCAGCCAATAGTCGTCGTCCTGGGCCACGTCGACCACGGAAAGACAACGCTACTTGACAGGATTAGGGGGACTGCGGTCGCTGCGAGGGAGCCAGGCCTGATAACGCAGCATGTGGGGGCAAGCTTCGTGCCATCGAAAGTGATAGAGAAGCTGGCAAAGCCCCTCAAGAAGATAATACCGTTCAAGCTCATAATACCAGGCCTACTCTTCATAGACACGCCGGGCCACGAGCTCTTCGCAAACCTCCGTAGGAGGGGCGGGAGCGTAGCGGACTTCGCGATACTAGTAGTCGACATAATGGATGGCTTCAAGCCACAGACCTATGAGTCGATAGAGATACTGAAGCAGAGGAAGGTACCATTCATAGTCGCGGCAAACAAGATAGATAAGATAGCGGGCTGGAGGCCGCACCCAGGCCAGCCATTCATAATCACCATAAGGAAGCAGCCCGAGAGAGTTAGGAGAGAGCTGGAGAGACTCCTATGGGACAACGTGATATCGAAGCTGTATGAGCTGGGCTTCCAGGCAGACCGCTTCGACAGGATAAGGGACTTCACGAGGAAGGTCGCGGTCGTACCGATATCAGCCAAGACGGGTGAGGGTGTGCCGGAGCTGCTAGCGGTGCTAGCCGGGCTAACCCAGCGCTACCTGCAGCACAGGCTTAGGCTCGCAGAGGGGCCGGCCAAGGGCGTCATACTCGAGCTCAGGGAACAACCCGGCCTCGGCACCGTGGCCGACGCAATAATATACGACGGCGTGCTGAGAAAGACAGACATCATAGTCACGGGCGGCCTCGAAGGCCCAGTAATAACCAGGATAAGGGCGCTCATGATGCCGAAGCCCCTCCAGGAGATAAGGGTTGCGAAGAGGGAGCTCATGCCAGTAGACGAGGTCGTGGCAGCGGCTGGCGTGAGGATAGTCGCGCCAGGCCTCGAGAAGGCCGTGGCCGGAGCCCCCCTCTTCGCGGCACAGAACATGGAGGAGGCTAGGGAGCTCGCCAGGAAAGTCATGGAGGAGATAGAGAGCATAAGGATAAAGACCGACAAGGAGGGAGTCATAGTCAAGGCTGACACCCTCGGGAGCCTGGAGGCCATGATAGAGGCGCTCCGCAGGAACAACATACCGATAAGGCTGGCAGACGTAGGCCCCGTCTCCAAGAGAGACATAATGGAGGCCGTCGCCGGCCGCGAACTAAACAAGTACTACGCCGTAGTCCTGGCATTCAACGTAAAAGTACTCCCGGAGGCAGAGGAGCTTGCCAGGAAATACAAGATAAGGATATTCAGCAGCAACGTCATCTACAAGCTCCTCGAGGACTTCCAGAACTGGTACCAGGGGCTGAAGGAGGAGGAGAGGCGCAGGGAGCTAGAGTCACTAGTCAGGCCCGGGAAGATAAGGATACTTCCAGGCTTCGTGTTCAGGAGGAGCAACCCG
>CAYZCH010000076.1:0-11973 GCA_964476405.1 uncultured Desulfurococcales archaeon | reverse complement strand
CGTCGGGGCCGTGCTCATGGCGGCCAGCTACGCCCCTATCCGTATCCTCGGCGGCGAGGAGTACGTCGCTGGGATCCCGGCGGCATACACCGTCCTCATGGGGGCCGCCGCCTCCTACCGGAAGTATAGACTACTACGGATCCCTGTGACGGGGAGGCGGTGAACGATGGGCGGGGGCGTCGACGCCTACAGGGCGGTGGGGGCCGCCGTGTCGGTGGCGTCGGCCGTGGCTACGCTCGCCGTGTACAGCGTGCTCGGCCTCCACCCCCTCATAGCAGTGTTCCTCGGCGCTGCGCTGGCCGGGCTCTCGATGGCCCTGACGCCTCGCCAGCCGGGCGGGGGGAAGGGGTTCTACGGCTACTCGGAGACCCTAGCGGCGCTCCTCGAGCTCCTCGGTGTAGAGGGTGAGGCTGTGTACGCTCCCTCGTCCGCGGGGATGGTGCTTGTCTGCGTCGGGGCGGCGTGCGGTGAGGGGGCGGCGCTGACGCCCAGGCCCGGGGGCCTCGGGGTCTCCCTCCCCAGTCCCTTCTCCTCCATGGTCTCCGGCTTCGAACCCCCCTGCAGACCCGTAGACGTCTACAAGTCGCTCGTGGAGGAGCTGGGGCTCGCGGGGGGCGTCGAATGCGTAGAGTCCGCCGGGAGGATCGCGTGTAGGTTGAAGGGTGCGAGGAGGAGGGTTCCCGAGAGCCTTGAGGCAAGGCTTGGGAGCCCTGAGGCGAGCCTGCTCGCAACGGTGGCGGCCCGGTGCCTCGACAAGCCTATAAAGCTGCTCCATGACAGCTTGGTAGGAGGAGGGCGTAGAGTTATAGAGGTAGGTGTTGTTGGATAAGTCCTACTTCTCAAACACCGTCTACGCGGCCGCCGCCCCTCTGGTCGCGGCGCTCCTCTGGGGCCTCGGCGTCAAGGCCCTGGATCCCTGCATAGCGGCGGTCTCGATAACATACATTGCCGTAAAGGCTGTTCTCAACCCACGCAGAGAGCCCTTCGACGCAGCGCTCCTCGCAGCCTCCGCGGCGCTCGCCGTGGCGGCCGCCAGGAGTGTGGCCGCCCTGCTTCTAAAGGGGTGACTGTTCTTGGGCCGCGTCTCCGCCGCCTTACCATGGCTCGTCGCCCTCGCCTCCAGCCTAGCCGTGATTGTGCTCCTCGCGGCTGCCCCCCTCCAAGCCTCACCCTCCTCGACGACCGGTAGTAGCCAGGGTGGGGGCGTAGTCCTGGGCCTGGTAAGGGAGGGGCTTGAAGCGCTGCGTGGAGGCAATCTTACACGCGTCGCCGAGGCCGCCCGTGGGCTCAGGGAGGCTGCCGTGCCGGCCAGGCTGGAGCCCGTAGTCGCCAGGATAGCGTCGAGGCTCGATGCCCTGGCCGTGTCCGGCGGGTCAGTTCTCCGCAGCTGCGCTGCCGCCGAAGCCCTGCTCTCCCGGGGCGCCGCTTCAAGGGCCAAGAAGGAGGCCGTGAGGTGCCTCGGCCTCGTCAAGGCCGTGGAGGAGGCCTATAGCCTCATGTACGGTGACGTGGAGGAGCTCGGAAGGGTCTACGGTAACGTCTCAGACCTGCTAGGGCTCGTCAGGGAGCTGGCGGCGTCGGCTGCGTATGTGAGGAAGAGGGCGGAGGGGGTGCTGGAGAGGGCAGTCGAGGAGGAGCATGGATTGAGGAGCACGGTGCTGAGGATCCTCGTTAGCCCCGGCAGGGTAGTGTACGGCGGGCTTGTCAGGGTCAGGGCGTGCCTCGAGACCAGCGACGGCACCCCCCTCGCCGGGAGAACGGTCATGATCCACGTCGGCGGCACCGTGGACAGGATGGTGCTCGGAGGGGATGGGTGCGCCGCCAGGGCCTACAGGGTGCTGAGTGGCCGCGCGAGGGTGACGGTGTACGCCGAGTACGTGCCCGCAGGGGGCGACAGGGGCGTCTACCGCTACGCCAGGAGCAGGATCATCTACATCACGGTATCCCTGAAGAAGCTCTCGATGACCGTCGAGGCCAACTCCACTATACTCCACCCCCTTGACACACTTAGGCTCACAGTCCACTGCAACGCGGCGGTGGGAGTCAGGGCTGAGACGTCGTGGGGCTCGTCGGCAGAGGCATTCGCCGCCGGCGGCGCTGCGATCCTAGACCTTAGGGTGCCGGCCAGCGCCCCCAGCCGCTCCTGGGTAAACGTTACCGCCTACGGCGAAGGCTACGCCGAGGCCTCCAAGGCGCTGGAGGTCAGGGTGGAAGCCATGAACCCGGGGGCCACCTTCACCGCCCCGCCGCTAGGGCTCCTGGTCGCCGGCGCCTGCATGAGCGCTGTGGCCGTCGAGGCGCGGGTGCCCGGCTCTCTCCACGTAACACCCTGGGGTAGCGGCGGTGGCGTCGTCTGCATCCCTCTAACCGCTGGCGGCCCAGCGACGCTCCATGTCGAGTTCAAGCCCTCAGACCCACGCTACGCCACGGAGACCGAGGACATCAACGTCTACGTCATCAACCCCATACCCCTGCTGGCTGCCGCGGCTGTGGCCGCAGCGTGGCTCACACGTGGAAGCGGCGTGGGCGGCGGGGGCTCCAGGGCGGCGGCTGGCGGCAGCCTGTTCCACGAGCTCGAGGCGGCAGTCGGCTCCGAGGCTATGCCGTGGGAGACGGTCAGGGAGTACGTGTCGAGGAGCATCCCGGGAGAGGAGGCTTACAGGGTTGCAAGGGCCTACGAGGACGCTGCCTACGGCGGCCGCGGGGCCGGCGAGTTCGAGAGGATCATTGATACCCTTAGACGCCTCCTCCGCTCCCGTTAAATAAAGACGGCGGCAATACTTAACCATGTGGAGGGGTTACTGGCTGGATACACGTCTACGCGAGAAGCTAGCCGGGCTGGAGGAGAGGCTCTCAAGCCTCATCGTCGGCCATAGGGGCCTCGCCCGCCTGATGACCGTCGCCGTCCTCTCGGGCGGCCATATACTCCTCGAGGGCCCCCCGGGTACGGGGAAGACGACGATAGCCAGGCTCTTCGCCCGCCTGATAGGGGGTAGTTTCAGGAGGGTGCAGATGACCCCCGACCTGCTGCCATCGGATATCATAGGCGGCTTCTACTACGACCCGGGTAGAGGCTGGAGGCTGAGGAGGGGGGCCATATTCTCCAACGTGTTGCTCGTCGACGAGTTGAACAGGGCTCCTCCTAGAACACAGTCGGCCTTCCTAGAGGCGATGCAGGAGGGGAGGGTGAGCATCGAGGGACACACGCTCCCCCTCCCGAAACCCTTCCTCGTCGTCGCAACCATGCAGGATGTGGACTCGGAGGGCGTCTACCCACTCCCCCTCGTATCCATAGACAGGTTCGCGTACAGTTACAGGCTCGGGTACCCTCCCCCCGCCATCGAGAAGGAGATCATACGCTACACGGAGAACCCCCCAGCGGAGCCCGACCCCTACCTGGAGCCCGGCGAGGTCATCAAGGCGCAGACCGAGGCTAGGAGAGTCACGCTCCCCGACACGGTGGCATCCTACATAGTCTCACTCGTCAACGCTGCTAGGAGCAGGCCCGAGGTCGCCGTAGGCCCCTCGCCGAGGGCGTCAATAGCCCTGGCGTCGGGCTCCAAGGCCCTAGCATACCTAGAGGGCATGGACTACGTGGTGCCCGACCACGTGAAGGCGCTGGCTGCAAACGTGCTCACACACCGCTTGACGCTGAAGGCCATCTACAGGGGCAGGGTGAGGAGGAGGGATATCGTGGAGGCGGTGCTCGGCGAGGTGGAGGTGCCGAAGCCCTGACAGCCCCACGGCCACATGGAGCGGCGGGCGCAGCCGCGGTACTGTTGACGGCGGCAGCCCTCGCCGCGGCAGCCGCCACCGGCTCAACCCCCCTGCTCGCGGCAGGCCTCATAGCCGCGGCAGCGTTGATCGCCGACGCTGCTGCTGCGTCGCGGCCCGCCTACAGCTGCGTCAGGGGCTGCGGCGTCGTCGAGGCAGTCGCGGGGGGCAGCGTGTCGACTTGGCTTATACTGAGTGGGCGTCCCGACTCGGTACATGCTGCGGGGGCCTGCCGTGTCTCATCCGTGAAGGGCAGGGTGGTGCTCCTCGAGGCCGGGTCCCGGGTCGCAGGCGAGTATGAGTGCGTGGTGTATGCGTCGACGCGGAGCCCCCTAGGCTTCTTCGAGGCAGTGAGCGAGGCTGGGCGCGTCCTCGTCAAGGCGAGGCCGAGGGTGGAGTACTGGGCTGCGAGGCTGATGAGGCTCGGGGGCGTGGCTGGGGAGGACTGGAGGAGGGATTATGCTGGCGGGAAGGGGTTCCTCGCCCCTAGTGGCGTCTACCTCGAGACCAGGGAGTATACGCCCGGGCTTCCCTGGAGGAGGATTGATTGGAGGGCCTACGCCGCGACCGGCAGGTTCATGGTGAAGGTCTACTCGTGGCCCTACTCGGTTCATGGTGGGGGTGTGGAGGCGACCATATACCTCGACGGGCGCTGCACCGGCCCCTACACATGCGACTCCCTCGCCTCACTACTCCTCAGCATAGCTGTCTCGGTGTTCGAGGAGGGGTGCTCGGTCAGGCTTTGCAGGCTGGGGCCCCGGGGCGTGGAGGGGTGTAGGCGGGTCAGCCCACGCGACGTCCTGGACGAGGCTATGGTGGTGGCGCGTGGCTCCAGGGAGCCCGCCACCCCCCTCCCATACCAGTACGTGTCCCCTGCCGACGCGGCAGCCGCCTTGAGGCTCCTCGGCCCAGCCCCCCTCAGCGTCGATGCGGAGGGGGAGGCCTACATTGTATCAACCCTCCTCGCCGGGCAGGCGCTCGCCTATAGGCTTGTAGATGTTCTCAGGAGCCATGGGATCCGCGTGACCGTCGCAGCCCCCGCCGAGCCCTGGCTTGACGGAGTCCTCCCGAGGAGGGTGCTCGAGGAGTCCCTGGAGAGAACCGTGTCTGCCCTGGAGAACCTGGGCGCCGACGTGGTGCTCTCCTAGCCCCTCCACCTCTTGACAAGCACCCTGACCGTGCTGGTGCCGGGCGGGAGAGGACGCTGCATCACAGCCTCGCCGCAGCCGCGGCCCCCGCTCAGCGTCATGTTGAGCTCGGAGTAGCCGACCATGTCGCTCCCCCTGTAGAACGCCACGTCCACCGTATACCTGGACGGGAGGTTCATGAAGGGTAGGCCTCCCTGCTCCTGCGATATGCAGGCCTTCATCTTACTGCCCTGAACCCTCAGGGTGAAGTTGACTGCCACCACTACGCCGTGTAGGTCTAGGAGCGCGTGGGCGTGGGCCGTCAACGCTCCTCCCCCGCCCTCCATCACCGTGCCGGCGACGAGTACGCCGAGGAAGTTCATCTCTATCCTGTGCTCCGCGCCACCCTGCACGGTGACCGTCTTAGTCACTGTCGAGGCCACCGACTCGGTGACCGTGGTGGTCGACGTGACTGTTCCCGCGACGGTCCTTGTAACAGTCCCGCCGGGGGCTGTGACAGTCCTCGTAGCGGTCACCGTAGTGGTCACATGGATAGTGTGGTTCACCGTCACGTAGATGGTCTCGGTGCGGGTGGCGCCGCCTAGCACGGCTGCGCCGAACAGGAAGCCCAGGAGGAGACAGGCGGCCAGCACGTATGGTAGCAGAGAGTCCATGAATACCCGCCACTCGCAGCTCTCACCTCAGCCGGGCACCCGGCTCCTATTTTTACTACGCTGCTGTGGGCGCCGCACTATTCACCCCCTGGACTGTCCAACTGCCCCGGGTGTGTCTCGTGGCTGGCCGTGCCGCGGTAGTCCTCCTATTGCTGCTGGCGGCCCTGGCCGTCCCAGTCCTCGGCTCGGGTACCGGTGCTGGCCAGGGGGGTGGTGTTGTCGGCGGTGTGCTCGTCCTTGGGCCTGGTGTCCACCGTGTCGGGGGTAGGCTCGTTGTTGAGGGTGTGCTCGTCCTTGAGCCGGGCGCCGTCCTGGTCTTTGACCCGGGCTCCGAGCTCGTGGTGAAGGGTAGGCTTGTTGTTGAGGGGTCGCGGCCGGAGCCCGTGGTGTTTGCTTCTCAGGGTGGTTTTGGGGCTGTACGCGTCAGCGTCGTGGGCGGCGTCGTTGACGCGGAGGGGCTCGTGGTGAGGGGTGTGCTGGTCTTCGGTAATGTTAGCGGCGCTGTGCTGAGGCTTAGGGGTGTCAGCGTCTACTATGGTGAGGGGCCCGGCCCCGTCGTCTTCAACCGTAGCGTCTACTCGTCGAGTATTGTCTTCGACTCGCTTAGGGCCGCCAGGCTGCTCTACGGGTCGCCGGGCGTGGTAAGCGTGGTTAATAGCAGCTTTATAGAGGTGCGCGGCTCCGACCTGATAACACTCGGCTTCTTCGACGCTCTATGGAGGGGTGTGGGCCTCCTTGTTGAGGACTCTGTTCTCCACTACGGCCTCGTGTACAGGTTTGTGAACGCGTCGGGCGGGCCGCTCATCGAGGACTCCTGGGTGACCATTAACGGTACGCGGGGGGACGTGGTAGCGTTCACCTTCTCGGGGCGTGTCGGGGGCTCCTTCATTACGGGTATGAGGCTCCTCGTCTACAACTCCTCCCTCGAGGCCCTGGGTTTCACGAGGATGGTGGGCTCCCGGCCGTCGCCGGCCTGCATGCTCAATGAGAGCAGCGTCTCGGTCGCCGGGTCCCGGGTAGGCTTCGTCAGCGTCGGGGGCTTCGGGGTCGCCCTGGAGTACTCGTCGGTGAACGTGTCATCGTCGGATATAGGCGGCCTGAGCCTCGCCGGCTCGGCCGCGGCGGCCAACTCCTCCGTGGTCTATGTGGTGGGCTCGCATGCAGGCTCGGTGACCATCTACTCCCCCGGGGGTGTCGCCCTCCACGCCTCCAGGCTGTCTATAGGGTCGAGCCTCCTGGGCCGAGTGGAGGTCTACGGAGGCGTCGGCGTGGACGGAGGCGGCTCCGTCAACGTCTCCTACAGCGTGTTCTATAGGGGTGGGCTGAACGTCTCCTCCGCCCCTAACGGGACTATCAGCGTCTACAACTCGAGCTTCATAGGCTCCGCGTACGCGCTGGCAGTTAACGGCAGCGTCGCGCGCGCCGAGATGCACTACTGCAATATGTACGGCGTGGGGGTCGGCGTCCGCCTGGGGGGCGTTGGGGAGGTCGACGCGTCGCTGAACTGGTGGGGAGGCGCGGGCGTCGAGGCGGGGCCCGCTGGCAGGGTGGTGGTTGAGCCCGAGCTCCCGGCGCCGGCGGGGGCCGGCGGCGTCCTCAACGCCAGCCTCTCCGTCGAGCCGAGCCTCGTCGGCCTCGGGGGAGGGGTTAGGGTCTCGGTGCACGCGCCCCCCGTGGGCAGGGCGGCCGTCGGCTACGTCTACATCTACGGGGATGGGTCGTCGACGGGGCTCCTCTGGAACTCGTCGACCACGCACTACTACTCCATGGAGGGCAGGTTGAACGTTACAGTAAGGGTGCTCGACAACTACGGGTTCTGGTGGAATGTGAGCAGGGGGCTGCTGGTGTGTAGGGAGGAGCCTGTGGTGGTTGAGGCGCCGCGCGTGGCGAACACTACCAGTTTCAATGTCACGTGGATCCTCGGGGCCCACTGCAACGTGTCGTCGGTGACCGTGAAGGTGTATAGGCGTGGGGGTGGGCTGGTCGAGGAGTTGAACGCTACCGGGAGGTGGGGTGTCGGGCTCAGCCTCCCCCCGGCCGACTACCTGGTGGTCGTCGAGGCGTGTAGCGGGCCGGGCTACTGCTACTCCTCCCCCTCGAGGGTGTCGGTGGACACGTGGGCTCCGAGGATAAGCGTTGAGGCTGAGCGGGCCGGCAACGCGACGATCCTCTACATAAGCTACAGTGACGACTACAACGTGACGAGGGTGACTGTGGGCTACGGGGCCGGCTCCATCACCTTCACCCCGATGAGGGCCTCCGGCCGGCTCATCGCAGCCGTGCCGCCGGGCTCGACGGTAACCGTCTCCTGCACCGACTGGGCCGGGCACAGAACCGTGAGGGTCTTCAAGGCCCCCTAGCCAGCCCAGAGGATAGGGTGCAGCCTCTTGCCGCGCCACAGGCTCTGGAGAACCGCTTTGACCGTGGCTGGGAGCGACTCGGGCGGCGGGGCCGGCCTAGAAGCAGACCTGAAGACCTTCACCGCCCTGGGCGTGCACGGCCTCGTCGCGGTCACGAGCGTGACGGCCCAGAACACCGTCGCCGTGACGGCCAGGCACGATATACCGGCAAGCGTCGTCGTCGAGCAGATAAGGGCTGTGGTGGAGGACATAGGCGTCGACGCGGCTAAGACGGGTATGCTGGGGAGCAAGGCTATAGTGGAGGCTGTCGCGGCGGAGCTGAAGAGGCACGACTTCCCCCTGGTAGTCGACCCCGTCATGGTGGCTAAGAGCGGGGCAAGGCTCCTAGACCCTGAAGCTGAGGAGGCGTTGAAGAAGAGCCTCATACCGAGGGCCACCGTCGTCACACCCAACCGTATGGAGGCCGAGGAGCTCACGGGATACAGGATAAGGAGCGTCGAGGACGCCAAGAGGGCGGCGAGACTTATAGTCGAGGAGCTCGGCGCCGAGGCGGCGGTGGTGAAGGGGGGCCACCTCGGGGGCCCCGACTCAGTCGACGTCCTCTACTACCGCGGCTCCTACAGGGAGTACAGGGCCCCAAGGATACCCGACGCGTGCACCCACGGGACGGGGTGCTGCTTCTCGGCTGCGATAGCGGCGATGCTCGCTAAGGGCCTGGACGTGCCGGAGGCCGTCGCGGCCGCAAAGAGGGTGGTGACGGAGGCGATAAGGTACGGTGCAAGGATAGGGCACGGCCACTGCCCCGTCAACCCCGCCGCCGTCATGGAGGTCGACGCTGAGAGGTACCGTGTATTAGCCAGGGTCTCCGCCGCCGTCGAGAGGCTCGTCGGGATGGGGCGGGCCATCGCCCCCCTGGTACCCGAGGTCGGGATGAACATAGCGGAGGTCATAGACCCGAGGTACGCCAGGGGCCCCGGCGACGCAGCCGCGGTCAAGGGCAGGATAGTCAGGTACGGGGAGACGGTCAAGCCCGTCGGCCCAGTCGAGATGGGCGCCTCAAGCCACATGGCACGCGCAGCCCTCGAAGCATCCAGGCTCAACCCCTCCCTGAGGGCGGCCCTAAACATACGCTACACCCCCGAAGCCGTGGAGGCTGCTAGGAGCCTCGGCCTCCTCACAGTCTTCGTCGACAGGGAGCAGGAGCCCGAGGAGGTGAGGATGGTTGAGGGGAGGTCGATACAGTGGATCATAAGGGAGGCCTTCCGCAGGGCCGGGGGCAGGGTACCCGACGTAGTCTACGACACGGGGGCCAAGGGGAGGGAGGCGATGATAAGGATACTGGCCCGCGACGCGCTCGAGGCTGTCGACAAGCTAGCCTCGATAGCCTCGAGGCTCAGCCCTGGCGAGGAGGGCGGCTGAGGCGAGCGAGGCCGGCAGGAGGAGGGCGGTGTAGGCGGCCACGAGGCGTAGGGGAGGCCTCGAAGCGATAAGCAGCGAGACCAGAGACCAGCCGGCCGCGACGGAGGCCCCGAGGACGCCGTAGGCTTTAGCCCTGCCACGCGGCCCGAGGAGGGCGGCCGGCACAGCCCTGAAGAGCACCTCCATGGAGCCCATCGCGAGCCCCCAGAGCGTGACGCCGGCCACCGGGTTCACGAAGAGCGCTAGGAGGCTTGCAGCCGAGAGGATGGGGGCGGCGGCCGCAGAGACAACACCCACCCTGTCGAAGAGCTCCCCGACAGCCATGGCCGCGGCGGCGTCGACTAGCATCGCCCCCGCATAGGTGAACGACACCTCCTCGACACCGACGCCAGCCCTCTCAAACACGTAGGCGACCGCCGGCCAGTACGCTAGGAGGGCTGCCGTCGTGAAACTGTAGGCGGCGAACAACGCCAACACCCTCGCCTCAACCCCCCTCCAACCACCAGCAGCACGCCCCCCCGCCGCCTCAGCGACGCTGAACGGGTAGCACCGGCGGGCAGCGGCGAGGCAGGCCAGGGCGGCCGTGGCCGGCGCAGCCATCAACAGCATGGCTGCACGCACCCCCAGGGCGCCGGCGGCTAAGCCGAGGAGCAGGGGGCCGGCGACCGCACCCACCTGATCAAGCACCTCGTGGAGGCCGAAGCCCCTCCCATGGCCTATCTCCTCGGTTAGGAGGCTAAGGAGTGTGTCCCTGGCGGGGGCCCTCAACCCCTTGCCGAGCCTCTCGGCGCCGTAGAGCAGGAGTACTAGGAGCGGCGGGGCGACGGCCACGAGAACGAGGAAGTAGACGGCGCCATACCCGGCGAAGACGAGGGGCCACGCGAGGGAGGGTGACGCGGCGACGAGGAAGCCACCCAGCAGCCTACCCGCGTAACTCAAAGCCTCCAGGAGCGCGAGGCCCCCGAGAACCCAGGGCGGCGCACCCCTCGACGCGAGGAAGGCCCCTATAACACCCCTTATCGACTCATAACACATGTCGGCGAAGAGCGAGACCATTGAGAGTAGGAGGAAGGCCCTCCAGACCCCGCGCCGCCGCACCCCCAGCCCCTACCAGCGGCCCTGGCCCGGGAGGCCTATACCTGCCCTCCGCCAGCCCCCCTCCTCCTAGCCGCGTAGACCCCGTCGCTCGTCGTGAACAGCCTCCCGTAGAGGTGCATGGCTGGCCTAACCCTCCTAAGATCCCACCCCCGCCTGAACACGCCAGGCTCGTGGTAGGCCGCCTCCACCTCCCCGACGACGAGCACCGTGTCCTCGGCGGCGTCCTCGACCAGCCTGACCACCCTAGCCTCAACGACCGCCAACGGCCTCGGCTCCACGAGCCTCGGGCACCCAGTCACAGTATCGCATGAGAACCTGGCACCAAGGAGGGAGGCCTTGTCGACCTCAGCCCCGCTCACAACACCCGCCGTGTATATGAAGTCCCTGTGCTCGACGCCGAGCACGTTGACGGTGAAGCACCCCCTGCCACGGATAACGCTCAGCGTATGCGACTCCCTCCCCAGGGCGGCCAGTATCCTCGGCGGCTCCTCCCCCACGGGCGTAACCCAGCTGGCGGCCATGAACGCCGCCCCACCACAGCCACCCGACGCGACGATGTAGACTGGGCGTGGGTTGAAGAGCCTATACCAGTAGGCGCCCGCATCCACGTAGCCCCTAGGCGCCATAGCCACCACCCCAAGGGCTGCCACGCGCCTACCCATACCTATACACGTCGCCCCCGAGGAAGCAGCCGCCGGGCACCGAGGAGGAGGAGAGGGTGAGGTTGAGGAGCCCGGTCGGCGTATAGACCCTCATCTCCGCGTTGCAGAACATGTACTCCACCTGGCCGAGGCTGTTAAGCGAGGGGCTCGACAGGTTCAGGGCGACGTTGCCGGCCGCGTCGCTGACCCCGCTGACGACATAGACTGGCGTCGTACCACTATACTCTATGAGCGTGACGTTCCACCCTGACCCAGGCAGACCAGTCACGTTTATGAAGAACGGGTTGCCGCCGACCGTAACCAGGACATCGTCGAAGCTAACGTTAGCGTACCATGTTCCGAGCCCGAGGAAGGTTATGTTGGAGAGGGCTGAGCCGGGCACAACGCCGCTAGTATAGTTTATCAGGGCGCCGGTCGAGGCGTTCTCGAGGCTGAACACGTACTCGTAGCCGCCAGCCGCACTACTATACGTGATGTTGATGTCGTAGAGGAGCGGCACCCCAATAGAGTCGTTCAACACGCTCGTGACAGCCGAGTAATTGATTAGGATGTAGGCTGTACCATTGTAGTTCCACACGGTCTGCCCGGTGAAGTTGGTCGTTACCTGCTGGAAGAACGTATTGTAGGCTGAGATGTAGAGATCCCTGTAGAGGCCGTAGACGACAAACTCTTGTGAGAGCGTGGAGTTCGTTGTTAGTACGTCGGCCTCACCTGTCTCGTTATAGAATCTGTTGAAGAAGAAGCCGCTCGACTTGTAAGTCACGTTCCACGCGTTGACGGTCACCTTCGCCAGTATGTATATCGTCTTGCTCGTTGGTATGGTCTCGTTTAGGAAGCCGCCGAGGAACTGGGCGTAGGT
>CAYZCH010000075.1:0-15987 GCA_964476405.1 uncultured Desulfurococcales archaeon | reverse complement strand
GGGACGACCGCGAGCACCGTCAGGAGCGGTATCCAGCCCCTTATAATCCTTAGCTTGGACTCGTAGACGACCCCGTTGACTATTATCTTTGAGGCCGGGGCCAGCAGCCTACCCCTCAAAACGTCGAGATCCACGACGCCGCCCCCGCCACACCCCTCAACTATTATCTTCGCCGACGCCGCTCCAAGCCCCTTACCAGCCACGACACCCGGCGCGTTTATCGAGAGTATGCTTCTCGGCTCAAATGAGGCCTCGAGGTAGACACCTGAGACGAGCCCCCTAAGCTCCAGGTTGCCTATCGGCAGGCCCGCAGCCGCCACGACGGGGCCGACCAGTATCTTGAGGCACTTCACGCCCCGGGCCACCAGCCTACCGCTGCTGCAGTCCAGGAGGAGCTTCACCTGCGACCCCTTAACATACAGGGAGGGCTGGAGCACTATCCTTACAAGCGTGTTCGGGTACAGGTATATTGACCTGCCCCCGGCCGTGAACACTATAGTCTTCCTCCCCGTGTAGAGTATCGATATGCTGCCGTCGACCCTAACCCTCGTAAACCTAACCTCCACGGGCACGTAGGACGGCTGCAGGTACGTCATGGCCGCGAGCGTCGCGAGCGAGCTTAGGCTCAGCACGGTGACCGCGGCAAGGAACAACGTGACCCTATCCACCATCACGCCACACCCCTCCACGGCCCGCCTCCAGCCCCGGGGGCTCGGCTACGGCCACACACCTCACCCCCTCCCCGGCGGGGAGGGTGGGGTAAGCCCACCGTTGATCCTCACCGCCCCCGGGCCCTACACGGCCTTCTGGGTCGTGAGGGGTTAGAGTTGTTTCCCCGGGCCCGGTTCATGTTTAGCGCCTGGAGTGCTGACTGGTGCCGGGCAGGAGGAGGCCTAGGGGGCTTGAGGCAACCAGGGTGTTTGCTGGTGTAGCTCCGAGGCTGTATTGGTGCCGTGGCTGCGGCTCACCCATCCTCACCCCGAGGTGTCCTAGGTGTGGGGGTAGGGGTGAGGGTGTCGACGCCTCCCTGCCCAGGGATGTTAGGCCGGCCTACCCCTTCGACGTCGCCGAGGCGAGGGGGGCTGTTGAGAGGAGCTACGGGGCGGCCGTGGCGTCGAGGCTGATGCCGTACCGGGAGGGCCTGTATCTCCTCAACCGCATACAGCACTACGAGGCGGCCGACGAGGTCTTCACGGCTGGGCTCAGGGTCGGGGTGAGGTTCTACGACCCCTTCACCGGGTCGTGGAGGTTCAGGGTAGCCGCGTGGGGGGCGGCCATCCTCCTCCTGGAGGGGCTGCCGGGGCACGCGTGGGTCAGGAGGAGGCTCAGGAGGGGCGCCCTCATCGAGGCGCGTGACGTGGAGGAGCTGGTGGAGCCTGAGGGGGACGCGGAGTGGGTCGCCGTCGGCGGCCCCGGCGGCGTCTACGGCGTTGCACGCGTGCAGCGGGGCGGCGGGTTGAGGGTGCAGGCGGTCTATGGGAGGCTGAGGGAGCCTCCGAGGCTGACGGCCTCCAGTATGCAGGTCGCCGTGGAGGTCAACAAGCCCGTCCTCGAGGAGATGGAGGAGGAGGCTGTCAGGTTCCTGGAGGAGCAGCTCGGCAGGCTCGGGGGCTCACCCGTCATAGCCTATGGGGGAGGGAAGGACTCGACCATAGCAGCCAGCCTGGCGGTCGAGGCGGGTGTTCGCAGGGCCGTCTTCGTCGACACCGGCCTAGAGCACCCGGAGACCCTAAGGCTCGTCGAGGAGGCTGCGGGGAGGCTCGGCCTCGACCTATCCGTGTTCAGCGCAGGGGATGCGTTCTGGAGGGCCCTGCCCTCCATGGGGCCCCCGGCGAGGGACTACAGGTGGTGCACGAGGATAGTCAAGCTCTCTGTCATGGCGAGGGGGTATAGGGGGCTTGGGCTGGACAGAATAATCGTCGTCACCGGGCAGAGGGCCCTCGAGTCCCCCGCCAGGGCGGCCGCTGGCAGGGTTGCTGAGACCGGGCCCCCAAACCCGAGGGGGTATATGCTTGCCCCGATACAGTACTGGTGCAGCCTAGCCGAGCACCTCTACATAGCGCTTAGGAGTCTCCCCCTCCACCCACTATACAGGCTCGGCTTCGACAGGATAGGGTGCTTCATGTGCCCGACCGGCAGGATCCCAGAGTTCAGGGTGACGCGGGAGAGGCACCCGGAGCTCTGGGGGAGGTGGGAGTCGTGGCTGCGCGGCTACGCGTCGAGGAGGAGGCTGCCCAGCATCTGGCTACGCCTCCACCTCTGGAGGTGGAGGTGGAGGCTGCCGGGAGACCTCATCACAGCCGCTAGGAGGAGGCTCGGCGTCGACGCCAGGGAGGCTGTGCGCAGGGCGCTCGGGGTGCCGGCGACCGTCGACGCGGCGTCGACGCCGCCGGAGGTAGTCGTCCTCGACACCCCATCCCCGGAGCCTGAGAGGCTCGCAGCGTTCCTCAGGACGCTGGGCTATGAGGCGAGGGCGTCCCCTGGGGGTGTCGAGGCGTGGAAGGGGAGGAGGTCTAGGATAGTCGTGCAGCACGGGCCGAGGATAAGGGCGTGGGGAGGGTTCATGGTGTACGCGGACGCGGTGACCGCCGTCTACATGGCGTCGGCCTGCCTCGGTCAACGACTATGCGGGCTCTGCAGCTACATGTGCCCCGAGGACGCAGTCTCTTTCAGCGGAGGCGTCGCCGTGGTGGATGCGTCCAGGTGCACGGGGTGCAAGAAATGCGTCGGCGTATGCCCGGCCGCGCTCAGGGCCGCCTCGACGATAAGGTTCCTTTCCAGGCTCATGCCTGGAGGGGGGAGGAGGGGGAGGGGAGGAGCCTCTTGATGACGACTATGTGTTTCTCGTCGCCCGACTTGTAGGCCTCGACCACCGTGTCGCCGAGGGAGACGTCGCCGCGTGCTAGCAGCCTCTCCTCGAGGAGGCGGAGCCCCTCCTCATAGCTTGACGACTCTACGGGCACTGTTGTGAGCCCCCATAGTATCTGTAGGCGCCTCGCCACCCTCCTGTCGGACACGCCTATGTAGACTGGCACCCTCGGCCTCGAGAGCGACACGTAGGGCGGCAGCGTACCCCCCATCGTGTATATGAGTAGCTTCGCGTCAAGGGACTCTGCGAGCGAGACTATGCCGTTGGCGTACCTCCACCTCTCACCCACGGGCTTCGCCTTCGGCGGCGTAGTCCTCTCCTCCGTGTACAGTATTATCCTCCTCAGCCACTTCACGGCCTCCACGGGGTACCTGCCTATAGAGGTCTCCCCGGTCAGCATTAAGGCGTCCACCCCCTGCTCAACCGCGTGTGCCACGTCCGTCACCTCGGCCCTGGTCGGGACGGGCTTCTCTATCATGGACTCCAGGAGCTGGGTGGCCACTATGACGTGCCTGCCCCTCCTCCGGGCCTCCTCGACTATCGTCTTCTGGAGGAACGGTATCTCTTCCAGGCCATAGTTCATCCCGAGATCGCCCCTTGCAACCACTATTATCCTGACCCTCGACAGTATGTTCCTCAGGTTCTCGACCGCCCTCCTCGTCTCTATCTTCGCCACGACCTCGGGGCCGCCCCCGAACCCCCTGATCATCTCCTCGACTATCTCGACGTCGGCTGCGCTCCTGGCGTAGCTTAGTGCTATGTAGTCGAAGCCGTGCTGGACGGCGAACTTTATGTTCTCTATGTCCCTCTGGCTCAGTACGGGCAGGTTGAAGTCCTTCCCCTTCACCACTATCGCCTTCCTCGATGTTATCCGTGCCTCGGTCAGCGCCTCAACAACCGCCTCCCTTGCCGAGACGTCGACCACCCTCAGCCTCACCCTCCCGTCATCCATCACTATTATGTCGCCCTCCTCGAGGCCCTCGAAGACCTGCTCCAGTGGGAGCGGTATGGTCTTCTCCTCTCCACCCCTCGCCTTCCAGGCGAGCAGGAGCCTCGCCTTATCGCCCGGCTTGAGGATCACGGGCTCCTCGAGGATCCCCAGCCTTATCGAGGGGCCGACCAGGTCGCCCATGAGGGCTATCGGCCTGCCGAGCTTCTCCTCCACCCCCCGGACGAGCTTGACGTAGCCCGCCCACTCCTCAGGGGAGCCGTGGGCGAAGTTTATCCTGAAGCAGGTGACCCCTAGGAGGACTAGTTCCTCGACGACCCCCTGCCTGGCGGAGGATGGGCCCAGGCTTGCTATCATCTTCGCCCTGAGCCTGGCCGTGACCCTGCACCCGAGTCTAACCAATACCCTCAGGCTAGTTTATCCTATCCTACCCCAGGGCTTGTTGAGGCCTTGGTGGCGCTGCTTGGGTGTGCAGGGAGACCTGGAGTACCTCGCGGGCCTTGTAGCCGAGAGCGCCGGCTGCCTACCCGACGAGACCATTGGGTCGCTGCTCGACCTCTGCCTGGAGGCGGTGGAGGTCGACCTCCCCTGCACGCTGAGGGTGTTCGACGCCGGCGTGTTTAGGGCGTGTATACCGCTCTGCCAGCTCCCCGAGGCCTGGGCCAACCTTAACCATATCGTCTGCAGCCACGACTACGACGCCTACCCCGGCTATAGGCCTGGTAGGGGCTGGGTGGTGCTGGATGTTGGGGCCTACCTAGGCTTCTACTCCCTCTACGCCGCGGCGCTCGGCGCCGAGGTCTACGCCTTCGAGCCCAACCCGGCCGCGAGGACTGCTATAAGGTGCGGGGCGGAGGAGAGCGGCGTCGCCGGGAGAGTGGTCATCGACCATAGGGCGGTCTGCGGGCCCGGGAGGAGGCTGGCCGTCATCAGGGTGACCGAGTACTGGGCCACGAGCAGCATGCTCCCGGGCTACGCCTCGAGGATGGGGAGGGTCGTCGACCTGGTGGAGGCGCCATGCACGACGATAGCGGAGGCTGTGAGGTTCTACCAGCTGGAGAGGGTGGATCTGGTGAAGGTCGACGTCGAGGGGGCCGAGCTAGAGGTATTGGAGGGCTTGGAGGGGGCTGAGGCGCCGGTGGAGAGGCTCGTCGTCGAGGTGCACCCGGGCGCCGTCAGCGTCGATGCCGTGAAGAAGCTCTTGTCGGGGCAGGGGTACAGGGTTGAGTACTCGAGGAGGGTCTCGGAGGGCCAGCTCGTGCTATACGCTAGGCTCCGCCGTCGAGGAGGAGGGGGGTGAGTATCTCGAGTATCCTCTCCCTCGACCCCGGCTTGGTGAGGTCGAGCACGCCGCGCAGCCTCGCCGGCCTCTCAGTAACCACGTAGACTATGTCGGCGACCTCCACCAGCTCGGCCAGCTGGTGGCTGACAATGAGCACGGCTAGTCCCTCCCGTTTAACCCTCCTTATGAAACCCTGGAGCGCCTCTATACTCCTCCTGTCCAGCCCCGTGTAGGGCTCGTCGAGGAGCAGGGCGTCCGGCTTGAGCACGAGCGCCCTCGCTATCGCCGCCTTCCTCCTAGTCCCCCCGCTCACCCTCCAGGGGTACATGTCCAGGTACTCCTCGAGGCCAAGGAGCCTGGCGGCCTCAGCAACCCTACGCCTCCTCTCCTCCCTCGGGAGCCCCCTCGCCCGCAGCCCGAGCTCTATGTTCCCTCTGAGCGTGAGCCATGGGAGGAGCATGTCGTCCTGCGGGACGTAGCCTATCCTCCCCCTCCTCTCCACGAGGCCCGCATCCGGCTCCAGGAGCCCGGCGAGTATCCTAAGGAGGGTCGTCTCCCCGGCCACGTTCGGCCCCACAACCCCCTCCACAACCCCCCTCCTAACCTCTATGCTCACCCCGTCGACCACCGGCTTCCCGTCAAAACTCTTGGACACGTTGACCGCCCTGAGGACTACCTCTCCATCCACCTCCTGGGCACCTCCTCGAGCCTCGCTAGCACCAGCTTGTCGAGCAGGACCATGAGTATGACTAGTAGGAGGGCCCACGCGTACATGGATACTATATCCCCGAGGCTGTAGGCCTCCATGAGCATGTACCCTATGCCGCCGGCCGAGGAGAAGGCCTCAGCGACCACGCTTATCCTTAACGCGACGCCGAGGGCGCTGCGTGACGCGGCTATGAATGATGGGAGGCTGCCGGGGAGCAGTATGTATAGTAGCTCGCTGACCCTGTCCAGTCCAAGCATGGCGGTGAGGTCGGAGTACCTGGCCCTCAGCTCGGACACGGAGCCCAGGAGGGATGAGAGGAGTATCGGGTAGGCGGCTGCAGCCGCAACCAGCACCGCCGGCACCCTGCTCGTGGCGCCGAAGAACGAGATGAATATAAGCGCCCAGACGAGGACTGAGACGCTCTGTACGAGGCTGTTCAAGTCACATACAAGCATCCACGTGAACCGGGAGGCGACGGCAAGCGCCACCGAGGCGGCGGCAAGCGCGGCCGCGACGAGGTAGCCGAGCACGGTGTCGCTCAGCGTAGTGGCCACAGCCGACGCTACGACACCAGGGCTCATCGAAGCCAGCCTCTCAACAACCCTCCACGGGGGAGGAATAGTCAACGGGTAGAAGAGACTGGCAATGCTCCAGAGGATGAGGCACGCAGACACGAGAACAGTCCACGCCGCAGCCCTCCCACCCCCCGCCAACACGCCCAGCCAGGGGAGGGGTTCCCCGCGCCCAGTTTTATCGGGCCCCCAGGGACGCCTAAACCAGCACGTCGAACGACGAGGAGACCTTCTCGGCGAGCCACCTGGCAACGGGCAGGGCCGCGACGCCTCCAAGCCACAGCGGGTTAGCCAGGGCTGAGGCCAGGAAGGGGACACCCAACCCCATGCCGAGGGCGGCCGCGACGACGAGCCCGTCAAGCCAGAACCTTATATAGGGCGCCCCCTCCATCCCCGCCCCACCCCTGACGCCTACATCCCCCTCCTTGGAGGCGATGTGGCATGCGGCTACGACTATGATGTAGCCCGCTAATAGGCTGTAGACGGCCGAGCAGAACATGTACAGGAGGAGCGCCCCAGCCGGCACGCCCCCCAGGAGCAGGCATAGATTCACCAGGCAACAGTAGAACACCGCCAGCGCGTACCTCGAGGCGAGGGCGTCGACGAGGGGCGTCAGCCTCCCCGCCAGGTACACCCTGAAGAACCATATCGAGCCCGCCGCGGAGGCCACGTCGCTCGACACGAAGATCATCAAGACATAGTACAGCAGGGCGCCGGCTATGCTCACGGCGAGCAGCCAGCCCCCGGAGGACGATACGAGGAGGTAGTGGGCGGCCGCGTAGGCGGCCACACACGAGGCCGCCACAAGCGCCACGACCCTCGGGCCCACCAGGCTGTACGTGAAGAAGCTGTACAGCACGAGCCTCGGGGAGCGGAAGCTGAGCCTAGACCCGCCGCCAGCCCGCGCAGGGGCAGGGGAGGCCATGGGGGCTATGTCGTAGGGGCTGAGGCGCCCGGAGACAAGCAGTATTAGTGCTATCATCCCGCACGTCTCAGCCGCACCCACGAGGAGCCAGGGCCCGGGGGCCGCCGTGATGGAGTACGCGTATGGTAGGAGGGGCCAGGCCGCCGGGTTGGGGGCGCCGAGCACGATGGAGGCTGCGGTGTACGCCGCGACGACCCCGCCTATAGTCCTTAGGAGGGTGTCCGCCGACGCGCCAGCAGCCCTCTTGAGGAAGGCCGCGAGGAGCGTGAACACTATGAGCGCCACGATAGCGTTGATGATCCCCAGGGCGGCAGGCGGGGAGCCGAGGGCCAGCATGGAGATGAGTACCGCGGCCGGGATGTTAAAGAGCGTCAGCACGGCGACGTTGGACGTGATCAGGGAAGCCGCATAGCTCCTCACGGTCACCGGGTGGTGGAAGATCACCTCGTACGTCGCCGGCCGGGCCGAGTACGGCGGGATTAGCATAACTACCAGTCCGCCGATGGCGGTCATCGCGGAGGCTAGGAGCCAGGGGTCGAAGAGGCGGTGCAAGGGCGTCAGCGGCTCATGCGAGAACCCCCCAGCCAGCATGGCTATCGTCGCCAGGATCAGCGACGCGACTAACAGGTAGCCGCTGGTCGTCCTGAACAAGGGGTTTACGACATCGTTCAGCAGCACGTAGCGGGTCAGCGTCCTCCAGCTCAACCACCGCCACCCCTTATGAGCCTCAGGAAGGCGTCCTCCAGCGTGCCGGCGGCGGCCGCCTCCTTCAACTCCTCCACGCTCCCCTCGAAGATGAGCCTCCCATTCTTTATCAGGCCGACCCTCGTGCAGAACCTCTCAACCATGTCTAGTATATGGCTCGATACCACGGCGGCCGCCTCCTCCTCCCTAGTCATCCTCCTGACCTCCTCCTTGAAGGCGTGCTGCGCCTCCGGATCCATGCCGGCCATGGGCTCATCCATAACCATGAGCTTGGGGTTCACTATGAAGCATGCTATCGCTAGGGTCTTCTGGAGCATGCCCCTTGAAAGCTTCTTGAGCTCAACGTCCTTCTTCCTCTGGAGCCCGAAGACCTCCAGCAGCCTCTCAGCCTCCCCCCGGACATCGTGCCAGTTGATCCCCCTGAGGGCCGCGGCCATCCTAATGAACTGCGTCACCGTGAGGTTCCTGAAGACGTACGGGTTCTCGGGGACGTAGCCTATCAGCCTTAACGCCTCATACCTCCTCGCCATTAGGTCGATGCCGTATATCCTCACGCTACCCGCGTCCGGGCGGAGGAGGCCGGCGACTATCTTCAGGGTGGTTGTCTTCCCTGCCCCGTTGGGGCCTATGAGGCCGTAGATCTCACCGGGCCTGACCCTGAGCGTGAGGCCGCGGAGTGCCAAGACGTCACCGTAGCTCTTCACGAGCCCCACGGCCTCGAGGGCGTAGCCGCTTGAATTCAACCCCGGCTTCCTCGCCGATACCCACGCATCTATACTCGTATTTATGTATATGTGCACCGGGGTCGGGGAAGGTTTAACCAGGGCTGCGGCCAGTATATACAAAACGGTGTAGCGCCGTGAAGGCCTTCGTACTACTAACGGTGACTCCAGGCAAGGTAGACGAGGTGGTCGGCAAGGCTAGGGAGCTGCCGGGTGTGGTCGAGGCCTATAGTGTAGCTGGCAGGGTGGACGTCGTCGTGAAGGTGGAGGCTGCTGATTTGAAGGAGTTGAAGGAGAGGGTTGTTGGCGGGCTCCAGAAGCTCCCCGGCGTCAAGAAGACGGAGACGCTGATAGTTGTTGAGTAACCCCTCTGCTCTATTCTTTTTAACGTAAACACGTGTATAACATACCCTTCCTCTCATCCATACCTATCCATTAAATCCCATAGTAATCCGGTGATACTCCGGTGCCAGCCTAGTGTCACCAGCCTTCAAGCTCATCCTCGGGACACCCCTCAACGCCGTGCCGAAGCCCTGGCTAACGCTCCCCGTCCCCGGAGTGATGGTCAACGCGTACGAGCTGCTGCGCAACGGCAAGTACCATTCCCTGCGGGGCGAGAGGCTGCGTAGGCACCTTGGGCTAAGCGACGAGCAGGAGCTCTGGATAGATTCTGGCGGCTACCAGTTCCTTAAGAGGGGGATAGACCCGGGCGTGGACAAGATAGCGAAGGTGTACAGGGAGGTAAGCGCAGACTACTACATAAGCCTCGACTACCCCCCATCCCCGAGGGACAGCGAGCACGAGAAGAGGACTAAGCTGGCTAGGACGATAGAGGCCTTCACTAGGCTTAGGAGCCTCCTACGCGGCCTCGCCTCGGAGGGGAGGCTCGTCCCCGTCTTCCACATGGCTACCAATAGTTCACTGAGGCTGCAGCTGCACGTCTACTCGTCGTTCGCGCCGATAGCGGCTGTCGGGGGCCTCGTACCCTACTTCATGCAGCTCGCGGGGAGGGGGTCGAGGGCTAAGGCGGTGCTCTTCCTAGCCCTCCTGAGGAAGCTCTGGGACGGGAGGCTGCACGCGCTCGGCCTCGCATCAACAAGCATAATCCCCCTCCTAAAGGCGCTTGGCATTGAGAGCGGCGACACCCAGACATGGAGGCACAAGGCGGCGTACGGTAAGATAGTCGTCCCGGGGCTGGGGGAGAGGCACGTCTCGGGTAGGAGGGTGAAGTTCGGCCCGGCGAAGATAAGGAGGGAGGAGGAGGAAGTCTTCAACCAGTTCATATCGGCCGCGGCGGCCAAGCTGAGGTTCAGCCCTGCAAGTCTACGCGCCGACTTCAAGGCGAGAGCATTGTTCAACGCATGGGTGCTCCTCCTCGTAGCGACAGACGGGCACGCATACCGGGGGCCAAGCAGGGCGTTCGCGAGGCTGCATGAGCTGGCGAGGAGGCTGGCCGAGTCGACAGCCGAGGCTGTCGAGGAGAAGCTGGAGAGGCTGCTCACAGGGAGCATGTGAGGGGAAGGGCCCCTGGCACCGAAGCCCCGCCCATCAAGCGCCGGTCTACGGCGCCTCCCCGGGGAGGGGGTCGCGGGGCCCGGGGCACCCTGTGACTATTCCCGGTGGGGGAGTAATTATTGTCTGCCCGGCTAGCCGGCTGCTATGAGGGTTACTGTCCTAAGCACGCCTGGGAGCTTCCTTATCCTCGTGACCGCCCTGTCTATTGCTTTCAGGCTCGGGGCGGTTAGCTTGACGAGTACGTCGTACTCGCCGTAGACTATGTATGTCTCGGCCTCGACGCCCGCCTCGGCTGAGACCTTCTCTATGCTATCCTTGACCTCGTACTCCCTGCCTATCTCTGTGACTAGGAGTATGAAGGCTGTGACCTTCTCGGCCACGGCTCCCCTCCCCGCTCGTGGGCTCTGTGTGGGCTGCGAGGCTATACGCTCTTCCCCCGGCACCCGCCGCCCCCGAGCAGCGCCTCCACGATACTGACCCTCGCCGCGTCCTCCAGGACTATTAGCCGGTCGAGCGCCTCGTGGAGCGCGTCTATCGGTGGGCCCTCCCCGACCGCGACGGCCCCATGCCCCTCGAGGACGACCACCCTGCACTTCCCCGCCTCCGCTGCAACCGCCCTGGCAAGCTCGCTGCTCCCTGGTTTGAGCGGCGGCACCCTACCGATGCAGTCACCCAGGTAGTACTTGGCCTCGTAGCCTAGGAGGCCCGGGTCCAGCAGCCCGTGCCTCGACGCAGTGAGCGTCATGAGGGTGTGGGCGTGCACCACCGCGCTCGCCCACCTATACCTCCTGTAGATCTCCAGGTGGAGGGGGAGCTCCGTTGAGGGGACACCCTCGTGGACCACGCCCTCCATGTCGACGACTGCTATGTCGTCGGGCCTCAGCCTGTTCTTGGGGAGCCCGCTCGGCGTTATGTAGATGAAGCAGTAGCCGCTTATGCAGAGCTTGGCGCTGGCGTTCCCTCCCCTCAAGTTTATCAAGCCCTTCTCGAACAACACCCTCATGACCCAGGTGAGCTCCTCCCTCACGCGGAACCCTATGCCGCGGTTGACGTACTCGTCGATCCTGCCCTCCAAGACACCCGTACACCCCTCAGCGCAGCCCGCGTATACCCCCTGGTACCGAGTGGGGCGGAGCGTTTAAGGTGCAGCGGCAACAGTTGTCCGCGCCTCCGCCGTGGAGCCAGCTGGTTGAGCCCGGTACGCAAAAATTGCGGCTCCTGGTGGGGGCTTGGTCTGCTGGGGTGTTGTCGTGGCTTCTAGGAGTGTGGCTGTCAGGGCGCCCTCCAGTATAGCAAACCTCGGCTTCTTCTTCGACTTCGCCGGGATGGCTGTGGGCCACAGCTACGACGTTGTGAGGGTCAGGCTGGTCTCCGAGGGGGATCTGAGGGTTGAGGTGCGGGCCCGCGGGGCGCCTGGGGGCCAGGGCAACGTCGCCTACCACGCCGCGGTGGCTATGCTTGAGGATCTCGGGGAGACCATAGAGGTGGTTGTTGAGGTCGAGAAGGGGGTTCCGGTGGGCTATGGGCTGGGGAGTAGTGGGGCGACTGCGGCCGCGACCGTTGTCGCCCTCAACGAGCTCCTGGGCGGCGTGCTGAGCAGGGAGGAGCTCGTGGTCTACGCTGGCGCGGGGGAGGCGTACGCGGCGGGGGCCCCGCACTACGACAACGTCGCCGCCAGCATCATGGGCGGGTTGAGCCTCGTCTGCAGCGCCCCGAGGAAGCCGCTGGTACTGAAGCTCGAGCCCCCGGGCGACTACCTCGTCGCCGTCTTCCTGCCCAGGAGGAGGCTTATGAGCCCCGAGAGGAAGACCGAGGCTATGAGGAAGATACTGCCATCGAGAGTACCCTTGAAGCGGGTTGTGGAGGCTATGAGGGCGACCGCAAGCCTACTCCACTACGCCTCCAGCGGCGAGTGGGCGAGGGCGTTCCAGCTCATGAACAACGGGTGGGAGGTGGAGGAGGCGCGCGGGAGGCTGATACCGGGCTACAGGGAGGCTAAGGAGGCCGCCCTGAGGGAGGGCGCCCTAGCCTTCAACATAGCCGGGGCAGGGCCAGGCCTCTTCGCCGTAGTGAGGGAGGGGGAGGCCGACAGAGTGGTCGACGCGGTCGCAGCGGTACTGGAGCAGAAGTGGGGAGGCGTCGACGCGCGCCTAGTCCAGGTAGACCTGGATGGGGCTCAGGTAATCTAGGGGCGGGGCCCCAGCTAGGCGGCGGGGGTGCCGGGCCGTGCTCATAGGCGTCGTGAGCGACACCCACGACAACCTCGAGGCTGCCAGGAGGGCTGCAAGGATCTTCGTGGAGAGGGGTGTCGGGCTAGTCCTCCACCTAGGGGACGTCATAGCCCCGTTCACCCTGAAGCCGTTCAGGGAGGAGGGGGTCGAGAAGATGGTGGTGGTCTACGGCAACAACTGCGGCGAGAAGCTAGGCCTGCTGAGGGCGGCGGGGCGCCTCGGCTACGAGATCCACGAGCCACCACACCTCGTCGAGGCAGGGGGTCGGAGGATACTGATGCTGCACGGCTACGGCCCCGCCGAGAAGACCCTCATGGTGGTCGAGGCGCTGGCCGCGAGCGGGCGGTTCGACGCAGTCCTCTACGGCCACACCCACCGCGTCGACAACAGGGTTGTGGGGTCGACGCTCATACTCAACCCGGGCGAGGCATGCGGCTACCTCACTGGGAGGAGGACGGTAGCCATACTAGACACCAGTGATATGAGCGTGGAGGTGGTCGAGCTCTAGCGGCTGTGATGCATGCAGATGTTGGCTACCTGCTTAGCCCGCCCGAGGGGCGGGGGTGCTGTGACCTGGCCTTACTGAGCCCCAGTTTTTAACCCGTGCCACGACCTTGTGACACAGGCTCCCCGGAGGAGGTGGTGGACGTGTCGAGGAAGCTCAGGCTGGTCAGGAGGCTTAGGAGGCACCTGGCCAAGCACCCGAACGACAAGGAGGCCGAGAGACTGCTCAGAGCCCTCCAGGAGGGCAGGTACCGGTGGAAGGGCCGCTCAGTCGTAGTCGTCGAGCCGGGTGGAGGGGAGGCTGGTGAAGCTTAGGGACGCGGTCAGGGACTACCTGAAGAGATGGGGTTTCGAATGCAGGGAGCCGGGGGAGAACCCGCCCGGCGCGGAGTGGAGCCTCGACGTCATGACCCCGCCGCCGCTCAACGTGGGAGTGAAGATAGTCTACCTGAAGAGCGGCGTGATGACGGCCGTTATGGGTGTCAGGTTCTCCCCCGAGCACGCCAGGCTGGTCGCCGAGCTCAAGGAGGAGGAGAGGGTCAGGTTCGCTACGAGGATGCTGGTGGAGCTCCTGAAGCTCTGCCCATCCTGCAGGATCGCGATCCAGCCGGGCATACAGCAGCCCGAGGCGGTTCTAGTCGAGGCACACTTCGACCCCGACCGCCTCGAGAGGGGTGGGCTCGTCGAGCTCCTGCACGCCGTCCAGCGCCTCGTCAACGCCTACATACTCGTGAACGCGCTGCTCTGGGAGAAGTTCCCGCCGAAGATGGGCGCCCATAGACCGCCTATGGGTTTCATGTAGGGGCGAGCGGGGGTGCCCCCTCTTATCAGTCATAGCCTCGGCCCTGGCTAAGCTAGGCCTCGTCCTCCTGGCCGCCAAGCTCCTTGAAGAGGGGTTCTCTAGGAGGGGGCTCCCCGGGTTCGTCGGCGCCCTCCTCGCGGGCCTAGTCTTCAGCCCGCTTGGGGCCGGGCTCGTGAGCCACGAGGAGTACCTGGTGCTGCAGCCGCTGCTGGTCATGGGGCTCGGCTTCGTACTCTTCCTGGCCGGCTCCGAGGAGCTGGCGGGGAGGGGGTTCGGTGGGGTGAGAGGGGTCGTCCTGGGCGGCGTGCTCCTCCTCGTCTCATCGGTGCTCATCTACCTGTACTCCAGGAGGTTCCTGGGGCTGGGCGCGGATGCAGCCGTGCTCTTCTCCCTGGCTGTGGGCATGGTCAGCCTCGGCCCCGCGTTCAAGCTCGCCCTGCACATGAAGGAGCTGCCGGTCGACGCCCTCAACGCGGCCCTGGTGGCCGAGCTCGCCGGCATAATACTCTTCAACATACACGCCGAGGGGCTCACAATCTACTCTATAGTCGGGTCGGTGGCGGCGTTCGCCCTGGTATACACGCTCGGGAGGGGGTTCATGGAGAGGCTCCTCGTCTTCGTGGAGGAGCACATACACGCCCCCGAGGCCCCCTTCGCCATAATAGTAGCCGTGATACTCGGCGCGAGCTACGCCGCCGAGGTGCTCGGCTTCAACGCGGCCATCGCGGCGCTGCTCCTCGGCGTCTTCGCCTCAGGCTACCTCGAGAGGAGGCCGGCGCTCCACGAGAGGCTGTCGGCCTTCACCTACGGGTTCATGGAGCCATTATTCTTCAGCGGCATAGGCCTGGCGGCCTCGAGGCCGGGGCCAGCCGCCGCAGTACACGTGGCCGCGCTCCTAGGCATACTGCTGGCCTCAAGGCTCGCCGTGGCCGGGGGGAGGCTGAGGGATGCGGCCGTACTGATGGCTAAGGGGGGTGTCGACGCAAGCCTCCTCTACACGGCGCTCTCGATGGGGCTACTCCCAGGCACAGCCTATACTGTCGGGGTAGCCGTCGTGGCGTCCTCGACGATTGCCGCAGGCCTCCTAGTGAGGAGGTCTGGGGTGGCCGGGCCCGGCGCCGCCGGGGCGCGGAGGGGCGTGGAGAGGTGGAGGGCTAGGATCGGTGACCTACCCCTCGACTTCCACGCAGTCTCCTACATGGCCCCGCTAAGCATAGCGGCGGAGCTGCTGACGGGGAGGGATGCGCTGGTTGTTGTAGACGAGCACCTACGCCCCATAGGCTACATCACCCCCGCCGACCTCATCCACGTAGACCCTGCCAGTATGAGGGGGCTGCGTGTAGCGGACGTGTTCAGGCTGGGGGTCATGGTCGTGCTTTCGACGGAGAGGGTTGGGAGCATCGCGGCCAAGATAGGCCATGAACCCGTCATCGCCGTGGTTGATGAGAGGGGGAGGCTCGTGGGCACGATAACCCCCCGCAAGCTCCTGCAGTGGCTCATAGGGGGTGTTAAGGGGTAACCAGTTTAGGCCCCTGGGATAGTCCTAGAGCTGGTGGGAGGCCGCATGCCCTACAAGCTGGAGCGTGTAAAGACGGGAATACCCGGCATGGACGAGCTCCTATACGGGGGTATACCTAAGAGGAATGTAGTCCTCCTCAGCGGGGGCCCCGGGACAGGGAAGACCATCTTCAGCCAACAGTACCTATGGAACGGGCTGCAGAACGGCGAGCCGGGCGTCTACGTCGCGCTCGAGGAGCACCCGGTCCAGATAAGGATAAACATGGCGCAGTTCGGCTGGGACGTCAAGCCGTATGAGAGGCAGGGCCTCTTCGCGATCGTCGACGCCTTCACCGGCGGGATAGGGGAGGCGGCGAAGAGGGAGAGGTACGTGGTGAGGGATCCGACGGACGTCGGCCTACTGATAGACGTCCTCAAGGATGCGATAAAGGATCTCAACGCCCAGCGCTGCGCCATAGACTCCGTGTCGACCCTCTACCTCACCAAGCCGAGCGTGGCGAGGAGCGTCGTGATGATGCTTAAGAGGGTTCTAAGCGGGCTCGGCTGCACAAGCATCCTCGTGAGCCAGGTGTCGGTCACCGAGCGCGGCTTCGGAGGGCCTGGAGTCGAGCACGCAGCCGACGGCATCATAAGGCTCGACCTGACCGAGATAGAGGGCGAGCTGAAGAGGAGCCTCATAATCTG
>CAYZCH010000074.1:0-23110 GCA_964476405.1 uncultured Desulfurococcales archaeon | reverse complement strand
ACCATTGGGATGGTTATCCTACCCTTAGTGTCGACTCGGACTATTTTTTTTAATGTCACGGAGGCTCACGAGGTCTACACCTGCACGATAAAGGATTATAAATTGTGGTATCATTCACCCACGATAAAAGCATGGAGTTGGAGGAGGGCTCGGCGCTTAGCCTGCTCATCACTGCTCAGCGCTTGGACCCGCTTCTCCTCCCCGCCCTCCCTCCACTATCTCGATGATCTTGTCGGCTATCTCTAGAAACGCTTTGGCTGCCTTGCTGTCGGGGTATTTTATGAAGAAGGGTTCGCCCTTATCGTTGGCCTCGGATATGCGGGGATCTATTGGTATCTCTCCGAGGAAGCGGAGCCCGGTCTCCTCCGCTATCCTCCTCCCAGCCCCCTTCCCGAATATGTAGTGCTTGCTCCCGTCGGGGCATTCGAAGTAGCTCATGTTCTCGATTATCCCTATTATGGGTATGTTGAGCTTCTTCGCGAAGGTAACGGCCTTGAGCACCACTATGCGCGACACGTCCGAGGGTATCGTCACTATCAGCGCCCCGGTAAGGTCTGGTATGAGTTGTGCAATGCTGAGCTGCTCATCCCCCGTGCCTGGGGGGAGGTCTATGAGGAGGTAGTCGAGCTCCCCCCACGCTGTGTAGGCGAGGAGCTCGCGGAGCGCCGAGGCCTTCAGAGGCCCCCTCCATATCACGGGGGTTGATATCTCTGAGAGCATGAGGCCTATGGATACGACCTTCACGCCGAGCTCCGTTGTTGCTGGTAGTATCTCGCCCTCCGGCGACGCCATCAGCGTGTAGCCCTGCAGCCCCGTCATCTTCGGTATTGACGGGCCGTGTATGTCTGCGTCGAGTATCGCGACCCTCCTCCCCTTCTTTGCTAGGGCGAAGGCGAGGCTTGCTGTGACGAATGATTTCCCGACGCCTCCCTTACCGCTCAACACCATTATCTTGTATTTTATCTTCGACATCTTCTCCTTTATCTTCCTCTGCTGCTCCATAACCTGCTTGAATATATCCTCTCTAGTGATGCCCCTCTTCACGGGCTGTTTACCGGCGGTCAACCCCCAGCAACCATAAACGCGCGGCTATGGCTGAGTCTATATAGGCTTTAGCTCCTCCCTGCAGACTTGATGCTGGCCCGGGGTGACTGCGGTTTTAAGGGCTGATGCGTGATGTCGGAACCCACGCGAGGACCGGGCTGCATAGATTATGAGGAGGCCTCCTCCCTGACGGGTGCCCCGAGGCCCTTGATTGAGGAGGCTGTGGCTTATGGCGAGGTCTACGACAAGCCATGGATAATAATCTATAGACGGTGTAGTGGCGGCTGCGTCGCCTCCGGGCACGTGTTCCGCCTCTGCCTGGGTCTTGAGGGGGTTTACGGCCTGGAGCATGTGGGGTACGCTTACCTCTGCCCCTGCAGCCTCCTCTACAGCGTCGAAGTCGAGAGGGTTGTGGCTGTGTATACCCTCGGCACCCTCTGCTTCCTCGTGGTCGACTCCGAGCTTAAGGGGGTGGGGTGTGGAGAGGGTTACAGGGGGGATAGGCTTTCCTGGTATTATTTCGCTGCTACGAGTATTGAGGAGTTGGCTGAGGAGATGCTGCGCCTCGGCGCCGCTTCTGCAGCTGCGCGTTGACGGGGCGAGGTGGGCGTGTTGAGGCTCGTGTTCAGGGTGTGTAGGTGGCTTGATAGGGACGAGTATGAGGAGATCACGGCGCTCGCCACCTATGAGGGTAGGAGGGGTGGCTGCTCGCTCTTCAGCGTCGATACGGGTAGGTTGAGGAGACAGGGGTATAGCATAGGTGAGTTCGTCGAGTTCGTTGAGGGGCTTGGCGGCGTCTTCGAGGAGGAGTCGAGGAGGGTTGTGGACAAGCTCTTGGAGCTGGAGAGGACGGTTAGGGTTAGGGCGGCGCCCGGAGAAGGATACGTGTTGTCATCGGGGACGCTCCTGAAGGGCTACCTCGCCGAGTTCATTGAGAGGGGTGACGCGCGCTACTCTAGGAGGCTTGGAGGATTCGTTGTGAAACCCTACATAATCCTCGACGTGGTCAAGAAACTGAAGCTTGCAGGGATGAAGGTGGTTGACGAGACGGGGCTCCTGGAGGCGCGCGGATCCATAGACGTCTCCCCCTCCTTCAAGCTGCGCGACTACCAGGAGGAGGCCCTGGAGAAGTGGCTTGAGGCCGACGGTAGGGGTGTCGTCGCGCTCCCCACGGGGAGCGGTAAGACGTTCATAGGGTTAGCCGCTATCGCCAGGCTGCGCGTCCCGACGCTGGTCGTCGTTTATACGAGGGAGCAGTTGAACCAGTGGAGGGAGAAGATAGTGAAGTACCTTGGTGTACCCTATGGGGGCGTCGGCCTATACTACTCGGACGAGAAGAGGGTTTCCGGGATAACTATAACGACTTACCAGACGGCCTATAGGCATATAGGTGATCTCGGCGGCAGGTTCTCCCTGCTCATAGTCGACGAGGTGCACCACCTCCCAGCCGACAAGTTCCGCCTAATAGCCGTCGGCATCCTGGCCCCTTACAGGCTCGGCTTGTCGGCGACCCCCTACCGTGAGGACGGAAGGCATGAGGAGCTGTTCAGGCTCATGGGGGGTATAGTGTATTTCAAGCCGTTGAGCGACCTCCAGAGGGAGGGCTACATAGCACCATACCGCGTCATACCAGTCTTCGTCGCGCTCGAAAGGGGGGAGGCTAGGCAGTATAGGGAGTTGTCGAGGGAGTACCGCAGGTATGCTAGGGGTAGGAGTGTAGAGCAGTTGCTTAGGGATGCGCGGCTCGGGGACGAGTCGGCTAGGCAGGCCCTCCGCGTGCTCAATAGGATGAGGATGCTCGTCGCTCACAGCACCAGCAAGCTTAAGGCCGCTAAAGAAATAGTTGATAGGGAGCTGGCTGAGGGTAGCAAGATAATAGTGTTTACGCAGTACGTCAGCCAGGCGTTGAAGGCCTCTAAGTACCTCGGAGCCCCGGCGATAACCGGGTCGACGGACAAGGTTAGGAGGAGGCTTATCCTTGAGGGGTTTAGGGAGGGTAGGCACAGGGTTCTCGTGATGACGACCGTCGGTGATGAGGGCCTCGACATACCGGATGCGAACGTCGGGATCATATTATCCAGCACGGGGTCGAGGAGGCAGTTCATCCAGAGGCTTGGCAGGCTCCTACGCCCAGCCCCCGGTAAGGAGGCTAAACTCTACGAGGTCATAGCCAAGGGTACGCTCGAGGAGAGGTACGTGCGGCGGCACTACACCAGCCTCCTAATGACGGGTTAGGTGGCCGCCAGGTACTAGCCTTTAAGAGGAGTAGGCCCGTGGTCTCTCTGTTACCTGGAGCGTGACGCTTGTAATGGGGCGTGGTGAGCTGCACGTCTACGCTAGGGGTCAGGGTAGGCAGGAGGTGGTCTACGAGGTCTCGTCGACTCCCTACCGTCTCGGGGGCCTCGGCAACCCGACTACGGTCTCGCTGCTCCTCACACCACCCATGATAAGCGAGGATGTGGAGCAGGTACTCCTTGACGTCTCGCTGAGCCACGGGTCGAGGGTGTTAAGTAAGTGGAGGATATGGTTCGACGGAGTCGCGATAAGCAGGGAGTATAAGCCCCACGTGCTCCTCGACGTCGACGACAAGTTCTACAGCAAGGTGGTGTATGACCTGACACCGATCTACAAGCCGGGGGTGCAGCACCGTGTCGGCATAAAGTATGAGGGCAGCAGCCCGGTCACCGTGGAGGAGGTTGGGCTGCTCGTGGTGTATAGGGTGGAGGACTCCTATACGTATTACAACTTCGCCTCCGGCTGCCTGGCGCTGGCTCCCGGCGAGGAGGCGGGCTTCGACTTCGGGGGCTGCGGGCTGGAGGTGGAGGGGCCTGGCAGGGCGGTGTTCAAGGTCGTGGCCTCGCTGCCGTGCAAGAACGCGGTTCTCAGGCTTGAGGCCGGCGATGCCGTTAGGAGGGTTAGGGGGTATACGGGGGTCGGCGACTTCGAGATGGAGCTGCCTAACCCGCCGAGGGAGTTGAGTCTGAGGATAGTGCATGAGGACACGGGCGGCAACTACTACCCCCGGCACGTCATCGTCTCGAGCCTGCTCAGCATGGTGTATAGGTGTAGGGAGCCGAGGCTTGCCGCCGAGCTCGAGTCCAGGGAGGGTACACGTGCCCGTGTAAGGGTCGTCAATAGGGGTGACGCGGCACCCGACAAGGCATTCGTAGTGGTGCTTGCGGCTGGTAGGATTATAGGGAGGTTTGATGTCGGCAGGCTGGCCCCCGGCGAGGAGAGGGTTGTCGAGGTGCCCCTGGAGCCCGGCTACACCAACATAGTTAGGCTTGTGTGGAGCAGGCATGGCCGCACTGGTTTCAGCGACCTGAAGCTGCAGGCCTAGCGTGGTGTGCGTGATGATTTACTCCCGGACTGAGCCCGCCGGGTGGTGCTGACTACTTACCCGGCTGATACTCCGTCAGGCTCCTGCACGTATACATGTTCACGAGCTCCCTGAGCCCCACCCCCTTTTCCCTCAGCGTCTCCTCGGTGACCTTGTAGTTGCCTCCCCGCGTCTCCTCGAGGTGGTCGACGCGTATGAAGATCCATGAGCCGGGGTTTCCTGTCTTGACCGCTATGTACGCGTCTCCTCCAGCCCTCTCGGCGAACTCGACGAGCTTCTCCACCTGTCTCCTGTCGATGTATATGGTTGATGTGCTCGTCCTCCTCTTCACCTCGAAGACCAGCACAACACCCTTCCTTATCGCTACGAGGTCTGGGTAGATGATGTGCTTCGCCTTGGCCCCGCTGGCGGGGCCGCGTATGACGGCAAACCCGCTCGCCCAGAGCCTCCTTGCCAGGTCGTGCTCGGCCTCGATGCCCCGCCTCCTCCCAGCGGGCCTCAAGGCTGCCCCGCTCAACCCATCAGGTTGAGCCTTATGTGTATGCCGAACCTCTCCTCGAGCTTCCTGAGCTTCTTCATCTTCTTGGCGGCTAGCCTGGCCATCGGCCTCGGTATGGTTACTATAGCTGTGTGGTTCCTGAGCTCTATCTCTGCGCCGGGTAGTATGCGTTGTATATAGCGCCTCAGCTTCTCCTCCAGCCCGGCTGCGCCGCGTAACCCCTTGACGGGCACTATCACGGTCTGTTCCCCGAACGTGTATATCTCGTAGGCAAGCTCCCCGGTCATGAAGTCCCTTACCTCGACGACGGGCCTTGCGAGCTCGGCCTCCCTCAGCCCCGTTGGGAGCTTGACTGTCATGTTGAGCGTGTATATTGTCGACACCTTGCCGTACTCTATGAATATAACGGTGTCTATTATGCTTGGTAGTACGCCTATGTCTGTGCGGTGTAGGAAGCGCTGGATGGCGTCTATGGGTGTCGTGGCGTGGACGACGCCTATCATCCCTATCCCAGCCAGCCTCAGGTCTATGTAGAGTTTGAAGTCCTCGTCTGTCCTCAGCTCGTCGAATACTGTGTAGTCGGGCCTGCTTAGGAGCAGTATGTCGTGTAGCTCGCCGCTGCTCGCGTATGTCTTGGAGTACTGGGTTACTATTGGTGGTAGCCTCATGTCCCTCGGGGATTCTATCGTCTTGACTATTCTCCCCTTCTCAGCGTAGTACTCCGCTAGTGCCTGTGCGAACGTCGTCTTACCCATCCCGGGCGCGCCGGCTATGAGTATGCCTTCAGCCCTCTCGTCCAGCCTCCTTATAACCTTCGGCGGTAGGTTGTAGTCGCTGAGCTTGAGCTTCTTGATCGGCCTCACCGCTGTTATCTCCCAGCCGCTGCTGAACGGCGGCCTGGTTATCACGACCCTGTAGTTCGCCAGCTGCACTATCGTCGACCCCTTCCTGTCGCTCTCTATGAAGCCCTCGGGGGACATCTTGGCGGCCTCTATCACGTTCCTCGCTATCTCCTCGAGATCCTGCCTCGTAAGCGGCCTCTCCCCTATCGGTACGAGCCTCCAGTTCCCCGGCGTACCCTTCTTCGCCATGGGAACAACTCCTTCCTTCAGGTGGACGCTCATGGTCTCCTCGTCGAAGAACTCTTCTAGGCGGAGCCTCTCCTCCTTCCTCGGCGGTATATAGATGACTGAGACGCCCATGGCCTCGGCGACCAGGGCCTGCACCCTGTCCGCGGTTATGAGGGTGGCCCCCGCCTCGTAGGCGTACTCCCTTATCAAAGCGTCGATGGAGCCCGAGGCCGCGTACCTTACATCACTCCACCTAGGAGCCTCACCAGCCACCTCGACCTCTATCAGCCCCTTCGCGGCCAGGTCGCGGAGCCTCTTGATCTCGGCTAGGCCTGCGAAGCCCACAGCCTTACCCATGTTAGCCTGGTGCTCGAGCTCCATCAACACGGCCCTGTGTATGATTATGCGTCCCCTAAGCCTGCCCTCCTCAACCAGCCTGCTCACAGCCCCCTCTATGAGGATGCTCGTATCGGGCACGTAGACCGGCTGGGGTTCACCCCCCATAGGGTAGTACATGGCCTCCATGAACCCCTACCCTTCCGCTACGCGAGCAGGTACCCCCTCCAGAGGCCTCACAGCCCGGGGCCAGGCGCGCCCCCCCGGGGGCTCGCCTAGAGGGGGGTCACGGGTGCCGCCATCTGCGTCCAAGTCTGGGAAACCCTGCTAAAAACACTAATGATGCCAAGAGAATAGCTTCACCCAACACTCACCAGCAGCCCCCTCCCCCGAGGATCCATGCAGACCCACGGGTAGGGTGTTGAGGGTCAGCGTGGAGCCCGTGAACCTACTGGTACACGCCCTGAAGAAGGGGAAGGTGTTCCTCACCGTGCAGGAGGTCGCGTCGGCGCTCGGCGTCTCGAGGAGGACTGCTGGAAGGATACTCGCCCTGCTCTGCAGGCAGGGCTACCTGGAGAGGTGGAGCAAGCGTGCATACAGGATAAAACCCGACACGCTACAAAGACTAGCCATGAGTGCGGCCCCATGGCTGTAAGAGTGCCCTTCGTACCGACCCCCATCCCTGTAGCGAGGAAGATGCTTGAGCTCGCCGGGGCGGGCCCCGGCGACACGCTATACGACCTCGGCTGCGGGGATGGGAGGATAGCGATACTCGCGGCAAAAGACTTCGGGGTAGACAGGGCGGTCTGCGTGGAGCTGAGGGAGGATCTCGCGGAGAGAGCCCTGGAGGAGGCTAAAAGGCAGGGCGTAGCCGACAGGGTTGAGGTGAGGAGGGAGGATATGTTCAGGGCGGATATAAGCGACGCCACAATAGTCACACTCTTCCTCCTAACAAGCGTCAACAACGAGCTAGCACCGAAGCTGAGGAGGGAGCTGAAGCCGGGAACCCGGATAGTCTCACACGAGTTCCAGATAACCGGCTGGAAGCCACTAGCATTCGCTACAGTAAGCGAGGGCCACATATCACACAATATATACCTCTACGTAGTCGGCTACAGCACCCGGTGAAGGAGCATGGCCGAGATACTCGTCGTTGAGGCGGAGGACGGCAGGCTGCTTAGGGACGAGGTGGAGGAGGGGGAGCTCTACGAGAAGGTGAAGGAGGAGGCGTCCAGGCTCCTCAAAAAATGGGATCCAAGCCTAAGCGACTTCACGGTCATCAGGGGCAACTACGAGCTAACATACAAGATACCGATCCCGATACCAGTGGTCGACAAGATACAGGCCTTCAACCTCCAGGTCGCGAGGGCAGGCAACGAGGCGGTAGTGACGCTGCCAGTCTACACGATAAGCTACAACAATGAATGGAGGGGGGACACGTACAGGGACAGGGCGATATGCATAGTCACATACTACATAGACGAGGACGCAAAGAAACAGATAATAGAATACGCCATAGAGGCGACCTCAAAGCCCAAGCAGCTAACGCCACAACCCGAACTAGCACTCACCGAGGAGGACATAGCAAGGCTGGAGGCAGGGCTCGAGGAGGCGGAGGAGAAGCCGAGGAAGAAGCGTAGGAGGAGGCGCAGGAAGAAGTCATCCTAGCAGGAACGCCTCAAGCCTGGACGCGCCGACGACCTCGTCCCACGACATGTTAAGGGCGGCCAGCAGCTGCTCGAAACTCGACCTCATATGCTCAACATACTTATCCACGTCCACCTCTAGGAGCCTAGCCAACTGTATAGGCTTAACACCCTCCCTCCCCCTAACCTTAACGAACGTTATCACGTCCCCGGGCAGCACCTCTATACCGACGCGCTTAAGCTGCAGCGCCGCCCTAACGTGCTGCGGCATGTTCTTAGTGTACTCCTCTATCCTCTTGCCGAGGGCCATCCTTATAGCCAGCTCGTCGAGGTTATACTCGTAGTTCTTCAGCTTCCTGTACACCTCCCTCAACTTCTCCCTAATAGCATCCCTAGCCTTAACGAACTCCTCAGGGCTCGAGATGGATGTGAGGACGGCCAACACCTCCCTAAACTCCTTCTTCAGGAACTCGGGCGTATTCCTCTTCTTAGCCTGCAGCCCCTTAACAACAACTTTACCGTCGCTGGTGACGCCGACATAGTTCTTCTTCAAACCCGAAAAAGTGACGAACTTATACACCTTGTCTACCTCAAGCTCCAGGCCGAACTCCCTCTCAACATACTCCTGCAACTCCCTTAAGGCATGCTCCGGGGGGCTCCAGAGGAACAGTGAGTCCGTATCCCCGTACACAACCTTCAACCCCAGCTCACCCGCCCTACGGAGCGTCTGCATGATCGAGTACCTGCCGATGGCGGTCACGCTCTCAGCGAGCGGCGGCGCGTAGAGCGGGAAGCTCTCAGCACCGAAGACACCGTAGCTAGCATTAATATACACCTTCATAGCCGCCTGCACAACATTATACCACCTCCTCTCATCCTCACCCAGCGACTTATCCTTAGCCTTACGCTTATAGATCCTCACACGGTAATCCCTCAACAACCCAACAATCATCGACGTCAACCCACGGATACTCATACAGACCTTATGCCCCACACCAGGAACCTCTACCAGCTCTCCCCCCGGACAGTAGGCCGGGTTGACAGTCTCGTAGCTAAGGTTCCACCTCTTAATAATAGTCGGGTACAGGCTAGCGAAGTCAAGTACAACTATATTGAAGAAGACCCCGCTCGGCGGGTCAATAACAATAGCACCCTGATACTTCTTACCCTTAATTATAGCCGAGCTCCTAACCTCACCCTTAAGCTGAACCACCTCCTCCCTAGTAGGTATGAGGTAGCCCCTCCTCCTATGCTCCCAGTACAGCAGGCTCTTGATCCAGGCGGACACAGCACTCCTAGTGACATCCTCCAAGGGGAGCTTCGAGATACGCATGAGCAGCACGATGAGCTTCCAGGGGAGGTAGTGGTCGAAGCTTATAAGCTTAAGCGTGAGGTCGGCATCACGCATGTTATACGCTACGAGCTCGGCTAGGCTGAGGTCACTAACCGTCGACTCAACAGCTATCTTCTTCTCCCCGAGAAGCGCCTGGGCTATAGCGTCAAGCGTGAACTCCTTATAGGCGTTCCCAAACGCGTAGGTCTGTATAGCCTTGATGCTATAGAACCTATAGAGGTCTATGTGTAGGCCGTAGCGGAGCTTGACGGTGGCGACATGCTGCCCACCCCCACCACCAGTAAACCTGAACGGCAACAACCGCCTATCAATACCCAGCTTCAATGCACGGTTATACAGGTATGGCATATCGAACGCGTCACCGTTGAAGCTCACAACAAGAGGATAATTAGCAATAACACGTATGGCGTCGAAGACGAGCGCGCGCTCAGAATCGTAGATCTCTATGAAAGCATCCCTAGGAAACTCACCAGGAACCCTCTCCCCAAACACGGCACCAGGCCTGGCAAGAACGAAGACGCAGCGCCACCCCCCACTATCCGCGAAAGACACGCTAATCACAGGGTAGGAGGCCTCACCGGCATCAGGTATCCTACCCTTAAACGGAGTGAACACCTCAATGTCGAACGCTACCGTCTCAAGGCTGGGCGGCGGCTCCTCGAACAAGGGGAGCCACTTAACAGCAAGCTTAACAGTCTCCTCATCCTCGCCCCTAAACACGCCACGGATCCACTCCTCCTCCTCGGGAGAAACATCAAAGCCGACAGGCTCAAGGCTACGGCCAGCCACCCGGTACTTCATACCAGGAACAAGACCCAAGTCATATATATAGTTGTGATGGTACTTTATATTAGCCTCCCACGCCCTGGGAACCTTATTCCTCAAAACCCTCACGACATCAGGCGTCTTAACAACTATCTTCGTCAATCTCCTCCTAGTCCACCTCAACAAGTCAAACTTCTCAACAACCTCCAGGTGGTCGAAACCAGGATGACCAACAATATCCCTCAAACCCCTAACCTTGTCCGGGGGCAGGTCTGTGAGGAAGTAAGGCATGTGCCCAGTACCATCAACATACACCCTTATACCGTCATCACCAACAAGCTTAACAACAGCCCTCCCAACCCCGCCATCATAATACACGTCCAACAAGTACCCGGTGAAACCATCACTAGCGGCAGGGGGCTCACGCAACACGCTGAGGCCTCCGAGAAGCTTCACCCCCTCAACACTATCGGCAGGCCTAACCACAACCGAGCCGCCACCAGCACCCCCCACGCCACCCTCAACCACAACCTCACCGCCAGCCTCAACGCCCCCACGCTCCTCCTCTGAGCCGCCAGCAGCGCCGCCAACACCACGGAGCAGGCCGAGGAACACGTCAAGCCCCTCACCACCACCCCCCTCAACCCTACAGCCGGCAGACCCGCCACCCCTAGAGCCGCCATCAACACCACTACTAGTGGAGCTGCTAGAGCCGCCGGTAGACCCGCTAGCACCGCTAGAACCCATACCAAGGAACCTCAGCAGGTCAGCGTTCCTCCCCCTACCACGCTTACCCACACCAAACACCCCAACAGCCCAGCTGATAGAGGAGCGGACAAACCCCCCAGCAGTATGCTGACGACACCATTCCAATATACTCCAATGCCCCCGTAACACGCCTAAAGCCTAACCCCACAGCAAAAACAAAAACCAACCAGGGACACCAGGCCAGGAACCTGGGCCCAGGCCGGAGAGAGGGGATGGGCCCGTAGCTCAGCCAGGACTAGAGCGCCGGCCTGCGGAGCCGGAGGTCCCGGGTTCAAATCCCGGCGGGCCCGCCACAATCTTCAACTAGGAAAACCTGCCTTAAGGATTCGAGCACCTCTCATGTCCTACCGTCTTAGCCAGCACTACTTCGCTCCACTCAGCGCATTCTTCGAGCACGCTTAGGTCAGGGCTTTGTAACCATCCTTTGAATGCCTTAGACACTATTACTTCTCCCTTCACACGCTTCAAGATGGAGTTCAAGTACCTTTGAATGGCAGTGTTCCTTATGGGTGAAGGTATTTTCTTGCTGGCGGCTAAACAAGTTATGAAGACTGCTACCTTAAGACCCTTTAACCCACCATTCTTGTCTATGAATTCAAGTATGGACTTCATTGGATGCTCATAATATATGGGTGTTCCCACGACAATTAAGTCAAAGTTGCCCGGATTCGAACATGTGTCTTTGACTCTGCACAACATAACTTTAGCCCCTCTCTTCCTTAAGACTTTGGCGATGCACTCAGCTATCGTGTGCGTTGCGCCGGCTTCACGTCTTGAGTCATAGGCAATGAGTACGCGCAAAATACTCGCCCCTTAACAGTTTTTCAGAAAACATGAGATGCTTTATGTACATGTGCAGAGGAAATATTGCCTAGGTGATTAGGATATAATGGCCTGCTCGAATGTTATTAAGGCCATAAGAGCTTCTAGGTTTATGGATACGATAATTATAGAGCTTGCTCCTAACGATTTTGTCAAACTCGTACAAAACCATAGTACGTGTTCACTAATAATACATGAAATGCAAAAGAAGTGTTTAAGAGGCCAAATATTGCATAAGTACATCTTGCCTCTTCAAGGCGTTGTATTCTTTTGTAAATGCGAAGAAGAATTAGAACTGCCTAAGGAAATCATAGTAGTTGAAGTGAGTGGGTTAGGTTATCCCGGCATATAAGGTGTTTTCAGCGTGATGCCATATACGTGCCAATACTTGTTACTACCAGTGGTAGCTTAGGGTTCGACGACTCTCCTAACATTATTTGTGCTGATGATACTCCGGGGCTTAGACTCATTGAATGTGTTGACGTTGCGCGGCGCGCGGGGAGGAGGGGTGTGGTCTGCGTGCCCGGCTACGAGGTCTTCGTTATAAGGCCTAGCAGCTACATCTCGGGCCTCTGCTACTCGGTCCTGCGGCTGGAGCCCTACTCGGCCTGTAGCTTCGGCTGCATCTACTGCTACGCTAGGTGGTATAGGAGGAGATCCCCGGGGCTCTTGGTGCGTGAATCGCTTAAGCTGTGGCCGAGGGTTGCGCGTGCCGCGTCAGGCATGTACCCGAGGCCCTTCTTCAGGCTGGCTACGCTCTCCGACCCGCTCCAGCACGCCGAGAGGGGGGCTGCGGCGTCCCTCTACATGCTTAGTGTCGCGTCGAGGATGGGTGTGCCCATTATACTGAACACGAAATCCACCATGCTGGTCGAGGATCCCTGGGTCAGCGTGGTCAAGGACATGGCCTCCAGGGGCCTCCTCCTAGTGCAGGTGAGTGTCTCGGTCACCGACAAGTACTCCGCCGTGCTTGAGCCGGGCGCGCCGCCCACGAGCTCCAGGCTGCAGGCCATAGAGAGGCTGGCGGGGCTCGGAGTACCCGTGGTTGCGAGGATCCAGCCGCTCATCCCGGGCCTGGAGGAGGAGCACCTAGCGGTGGCCGGGGACGCCCTAGCCGCCGGAGCCTCGGGCCTCATAGGCGAGTCCCTGCGGGCGACCAGCGAGGATCTGCAGCGGATCTCCAGGATAACCCCGCTGGAGACGGCGGAGGAGCTCTGGGAGCCGTACCAGCTGCACGCCGCGCCGGGGAGGCAGGGCCTCCTACACCCGGCCCGCCGCTGGAGGCTCGCGATCCACGAGGAGCTAGGGGCGCTGGCGCGCAGCTACGGCGCAGCCTACACCGCGTGCAAAGAGGGGCTGCCGCCACCCCCAGGCACCGACTGCTGCCAGGCATCCATACACCTCTCAACACCAGTTATGCTGAGGCCGACGCTCTACGAGCTCGTCTCCACCGGCGCCTCGACGCCGGAGGAGGTCTGCAGGAGGCTCGGAGGCCAGTACGTGTGCTCCTACACCCTCCGGGGCGTGTTCAGGAGGTGGCTCAGGCTACACGAGGCGAGGCTCAGGAGGCTGGCGGCAAGCCGCCAGCACGTTGAAGCACTCCTCCTACGAGAAGGGTGGGTGTGAGCGTGGCGGCGAGCCCCGCGAGGCCTCCGAGGAGGAGGGCGAGCGTCGAGGCCTTCTCGCCGAGGCCGAGGATGTAGGCTAGAAGGGCGCCCGTCCACATACCCGTACCCGGCAGCGGCACGGCTATGAAGCCGATGAGGCCAGCCAGCGTGAGCCCCTCATGCCTCCTCGCGACACGCTCAACCCTCGCCCTATACCTCGCATAGAGCCCCGCAAGCCTCGTCCTCGGCAACACCCTGTCCACCACACTAATCAGCCTCGGCAGAGCCAGCGCCAGCACAGCCACGTCCACCAGGCCCACGGCTATGCATGCGGCCGGCTGGTACCCAGCCGCTATGCATACAGGGACAGCGTAACGGGGCTCGATGCTGGGCAGCAGTCCCGCGACAACGTAGTGGAGCAGCCCCAGCAACGCTCCCGGCCCCACAGCCCCCGCCGCCGGCTAGGGGGTCTTTACCCCGACGCACCTCACATCCTCTGGGAGGGTGGTAGTGTGGCGGGTAGGCGTGCGGCGCTGGCAGCGGTCTTCGCCTCAGCGCTCCTGCTCAGCCTCGCCACGAGGATACTCTCCGACGCCCTACACGTCCCAGGCTTCTACGACACCACGGGAGTCTACATGGCGTGCCTGGCCCTACCAGCCCCCCTGGCGCTCATCGAGAGCCTGGTAACCCCCCTCCTGCTCACCCTCTACTACAAGGCGTACCTGGTCGCCATCTGGGTCTACCCGCTCACGGCGGCAGTGTTCCTAGCGGCTAGGAGGGCCTGGAGCAGGCTGCCAGTCCTCACGGTACTCGCGCCAGCCTTCACCTATGCTACCTCATGGTTCATAGTATACGTCTCCTTCGGCCACCTCTGGAGCTACCTGCCACTGCTCCTGCACTCAAGGGGCTACATCACGCTATTCATGGACGCGTTGGCCTCAATGGCGATAGGGTATACGTGGAGCCGCCTACTCGGCGGGAGGAGCACTAGGACGCTGGCGGCGGCATGTATAGCCTTCGCAGCGGTCGCGGCGGCGTCGTACGCGGCGGTCGCCGCCAACGGCTGGGCGTCGGCATCCTGGTTCCCCAGCTTCAGGGGCTACCTCGAGTTCCACCACAAGATGGACTTTGTCTGGCTGCCCCTCGGGGCGAAGGGGATCAACAACTACTACTACCCCGTCACCAGGTTCCAGCGCGGAGCCCCAGGCTACCAGGTATGGATCGGCATGTACTGGGTTCAGGGGCGCTACGACCCGGCCGACGTGGGCGTCGTCTCAGCGTTCGCCGTCTGGGATCAGAACTTCTGGCTGGGGACCCACGGGTGCCCCAACCCCTACACGTATGTCGACCTCGTGAGGAACGTCACAGTCATAGACTTCCACGGCCACAGGGCATACCTCATGTACGGCGGGATGGTCAGTAGGAGCGATGTGAAGCCCTACGAGGAGGTGAGGCTAAGGGGCTTCTTCATAACCTACTACGACGCGTCGAGGGATAGGACTGCGATAATATACGCATGCGCGACACAGGAGAACATAGGGAGGATGATGCAGACGCTCTGGAGGATAGTGAAGGCGTGGAGGATACCGGGCTAGGGGAGGAGCCCCGACGCCAGTATTATCATGGCGGCCAGGCTGCTCGTGCCAAGTATATCTGCTATGCTCGTCAACACGGGTGCGAGGGTGTTGTCGGGGTCTATTCCTAGCATGAAGGATGCTATGGCGAGGTAGTAGGTCAGCAGAGAGACCGCGACGGCGAGCAGTAGCCCGGCCGCGAGGACGACGAGGAAGACGACGGCGGCCTCACCAGCACCCCCGCCAGACGCGAGCGAGATGAGGGAGCCGAATACACCGAGCGAAGTGAATATGAGCAGGGCGTGGAACATGTTTATCCCGAACTGCACCAACACCCACCTGTCCCTCGGCAGCCTGCCGAGCCGGATCCTGCCGAGGTGCAGCATGGTGGCCAGCCTCGAGGAGAACCTACAGGCTATGGCGCCGCCGTCCTCTAGGAAGGCTGGGACGACGGCAAGTATGCCCTTCCACGACAATATGGACTGTATGTTGTCGATGAGCACGACGCCGGCCAGTGCGCTTAGGAGGGTGGAGAACATGATTATCGACAAGTTCTCCTTCACCACCCTCACAGCCCTCCTGAGGTCAGACCTGCCCCTCCTAGCCCCCTCCAGCAGGTAGGCGAGGGAGGCTGCGAGCGCTACGCAGGAGGCTGCTATGAACGCCTCCTTCCCCTCGAGGGGGGTGTTGACCGCGACAAGGTACCCGGCTATGATAGTTGGTATGGTCACCATGTCCCCGAAGAGGGTCGCTATGGGGGATACGAGGTTGTCTGGGTCCAGCCCCCTCCTAAACGAGGCCTCAGCCAGCCACGTCGTGGACGGAACCATGAGGACTGCCGCGAGCACAGCCGAGAACAACGCTATGAATGGTATATCGACAGGGTTCATCTTCTGCCCTGCGAGCAGGTCGTTTATGGCGACGACTAGTAGTCCGACCCAGAGGTTGACCGCTATAAGGAGCGTTATCAGTGCTAGGAGCTCCCCCCTATAATGCTTCTTGAAGAGGCCGAGGTGGAGGAGCGTGCCGAGCCTCGACCCATAGCTCGAGTACACGTCTCCCCGCGCATCACTAGCCGCGGGGAGTAGGGCGAGGAGCGCGTGCGCGGATCTAATGATGGGCTCGGAGGCCTGGAGGAAGAAACCCGATATATAGTCTCCGACGTTGCAGAGCATCAGCGATACAGTGCCCTCCAGTAGGTCTTTCCTCGTCTCCCTGCTCACCCTCAGCCATGCCACTCTCCCGCCTCTCCACAAACCCTAGCCTGCTGCCAGTACCCCCGGCGGCTTTAGGCGTTTTATAGGGGTGCACCTCTCAGACATAGAGACCAGGTTAGCCGAGGCAATGTCCTCTACCCTCGAGGAGAGGGATATCCATAAACGCATACACGCGAAGCTAAAACTCGTAAGGTACCAGCCTGTAAGCGTCGCCGAGGTCCTCAAGAAGCTACGCCTATACCTCCACACGGTGATAGAGCTCGGGAGCTTCACCTACCTCGCCGGCGACGAGCTAGCTGCAAGGCACATAATAGAGCTGGAGAGCACGGTGGATGAGCTGGCATACCAGCTCCTCATCCACATGGCGGTCGTCGTTGGACACGATATAGACAGCGCGCCGAGGGCGGCCCCGATATACACGTACGTCTTCGGGGTAGACAAGATAATGGACGCGTTCAAGGACCTAGCCTCGCTGGTCATAAAAGGGGTTGCGCCGAGCAAAACCCTCTACCACCAGCTCGTAGCCATAAGCAACGTTGTCGTCACCAGGGTGAGGGGTGATAGGCTGGCGGGGAGGAGCGTCGAGGAACTGAGGGAGAAGTACGCCGTCGAGGTGTTGGCGATACTTAGGGGAGGAAAATGGATACTAAACCCGCAGGACGAGGTCGTGAGGGAGTACGACGCCCTCTACATAAAGGGCTTCAAGGACAACGTCGGCGACCTCCTGGAGGACATAGGCGAGGAGAGGCTGGCCGAGCTCAAGCCACCGAAGGAGATGCAGAGGATACTATCAAGCATAACATCAATGATAGACTTCCTCCTAGTAATGAACGACCTTGCCCACTACCAGCTCAAGGCCCAGGACCCGATGCTCGCCGAGGAGCTACTCGAGATGGAGGTGTTCCTTGACGACCTTAGAGTCGACGCCTCCAAGGAGCTCATAGGGATGAGCGGGCTTAACGAGAACGACAAGCTAGCATTACTGACGCTCATAACAAGGCTCGAGGACACCTCAGACTCGCTGACATACATAATAATGATGCCGGCCGAGGAGGAGTGCAGGGAGCTGCTATCATCGATGATAGAGGAGGGGAGTGAGAGGATAAGGGTGTTCAAGTGCACCCGGAGTATCGACCTGGACGTCCTCGAGGAGAAACTGGAGGACGTGGGGGCGGCAATCCTCGCGGTCAAGAGGGGGAGGGAGTGGATAGCGGTGACACCATACAATATACACGGCCTCAGGATAGAGCCGGGGGACGCGATCCTCGTCTCCTATGACGTGGCTCTCGAGGACGACGTCAAGAACATACTCAGCGGCTTTGGGGTTAAAGCCTAGCAGCCCGGGCCCCAACCCGCCAGGCGGGAGGGCTTGGGCCCTGAGCTCCTCGGCGGCGTGCTCGTGGCGGCCGCGGCGGTTTGCTGGGCGGCTGCAGCCATACTGTACAGGAAGGGCATGGTGTCGGTGACCGACCCCCTCCTTGGCTGCTGGGCCAGGGCGCCGCTCGCCCTGCTGGTCATGTCCGCGGCCTGGCTGGCCTCCTCGGCCCAGCCTCCCCCACCCTCCACGCTCCCAGTCTGCGTGCTCGCAGGCATCCTCATAGGGGTCTCTGGTGACGGCCTCTACATGGCCGCCCTCAGGGACGCTAGCGTCTCGACGGTCTACCCGATAGCCTACACCTACATAGTCATAGCCTCGGCGGCCGCGGTGCTCCTCCTCGGCGAGAAGCTAACACCCGGCCTCCTCGCATCGGTCGCCCTGGTCATGGCCGGCGTTTACGCCGCCTCGAGGGGCGGCGGGGGCTCAACGAGGATACGCGGCGTGCTCGAAGTCCTTGGCGCCAGCCTGTCATGGGGCCTTGGCGTCCTAGCTGCTAAGGTTGCCGCCGAGGAGGCGGGCCCCCTGCAGCTCAACATCGTCAAGCTCCTAGTCATACTCGTGCTGCTGGCCCCCTACGCCGCGCCCAGGGCGGCCAGGGCTACCCGTACGGGGCTCTGGTGGGTGATGCTGGGTGGGATCCTCGGTATAGGCGTCGGCGACCTCCTCTTCTACGCGGGCCTGCCCGTGTTAGGGGCTGCGAGGTCGACGATAATTTCGACGATAAGCCTGCCGGCATCCATGGCCCTCTCAGCGCTAGTCCTCGGGGAGAGGCCGACCAGGCACGAGCTGGCGGGGTCAGCCCTCATAGTGGCTGGTATAGTCAGCCTCGTCACCCTCGGCGGGTGACCGCGAGCCGTATGCCCTCGAGGCTCCTCTCGACCTCCCCCCGGAAGTACGGCACGTCCCTAAGCTCCTCGTAGACTAGGGAGGCACACCTGCTCCTCTCGAGCAGCTCGCCGAGGCTGCTGCAGGACGCCCATCTAGCGAGCTCGGCGAGCAGGGCCGCAGCTGCCCTCCCCGGCTCCCTGGAGGCCCCGTGGTGGGTGTAGAGGAGGAGCCTCGGCCTCAGCCCAGCAACTATCGAGACCACGCTCTCCACGTACTCGTCGAGGTGCAGCGGCGGGGGCGTCGAGGGCACGTAGCACGGCCCGTACCTGAGCCCCATGGCGTCCCCCGTGAACACCGCCCCCTCCACCGACACCACCTGGTGGTGGCTGGCGTGGCCGGGCGTGTGGTGGAAGCACGCCTCCACACCACCTATAATGTAGCACGCCCCGTCCCGCGTGGCGACGACGAGCTCGGGGTCTAGGCTCAGCGGCGCCCCCGACGCGGCCGCGTCTGGGCCCACGACCCTGCAGGCGGCCTCGAACAGCTTCCCGGGCCACGCCACATGCCTAGCGCCCCTCGGGTGCACGTAGACCGGCGCCCCCGTGGCGTGGCTGAGCGCGGCGGCACCCCCTCCATGGTCTAGGTGGACGTGTGTGACGACTACGCCCTCGATCCTCACTCCAAGGGCGGCCGCGGCCTCCAGCACCCTGGTGTAGGTGTACTGGAAGCCCGGGTCGACGACGAAGCCCCTCCCACCCCTAGACACTATGTAGGCTGATGTAACCCCCGTGAACCCCCAGGGCTCGGGGTCGACCTCGTAGACTACGACTCCTCCCCCGAGCACGTACCTCCCGGCCAGCAAGCCACTTCTCCACGCTGGAGTGGAGGGGGAACAGTAATACCCTCTCCCCCGGCCAGGCCCCCTCCGGATGGTGGGAGGTGCGTGCCACCATATACCCTGGGAGGGCGGAGGGCGCCGTTAAGGCTCCCCCCTCGAAGAGCTACACGCACCGCGCCGTGGCAGCCGCCCTCCTAGCGCGCGGCGTCTCCAGGATACTCAACCCGCTCTACAGCGACGACACCCGCGCGTCGATCCAGGCCGCCAGGCTCCTAGGCGCCAGGGTCGAGGAGTCGCCCGGGATGCTCGAAGTATACTCCACGGGCACCCCCTCATGGGCCCCGGCCATCGACTGCAGGGAGTCCGGCACGACGCTACGCGTGTTCTACGCGGTTGCAGCCCTCCAGGACAGGCCGGTAGTGCTCTACGGCCGCGGCAGGCTCCACGAGAGGCCGCTTGCGCCGCTAGCCAGGGCCCTGGAGGAGCTCGGCGCCGGCACCCTCCTCACCAACGAGTGCTGCCCCCCGGCTGCGGTTAGGGGGCCGATACGCGGGGGGTTCGTCGAGGTCGACGCCTCGCAGAGCAGCCAGTACCTCACAGCGCTGCTCATAGCCCTATCAGCCAGGCCCCCCTCAACAGTCAGGGCCAAGGCGCTCTCCTCCAGGGGCTACGTGGACGTCACCCTGAGGGTGCTCGAATGGTTCGGGGTGGGCGTCGCCGCCGCCGGCGACACGTTCACCGTTGAGGGGCCGCCGAGGCCGTCGACCGTGAGGATACCCGGTGACTGGTCCAGCGCAGCCCCACTACTAGCGGTGGGGGCTGTCGCAGGGAGGGTTGAGGTGAGGGGCGTCGACCCGGCCGACCCCCAGCCCGACAGAGCCATCACCGACTACCTCTCAATGATGGGTGCGCGGGTCAGCGTAGCCGACCGGGGCGTCGCGGCGGAGGAGCCGGGGGGGCCGCTGGGCCCCGTCAAGGCCTGCGTCGACGACCACCCCGACCTGGCGCCCGTGCTCGCCGCCCTCGCGGCAACGGCGTGCGGCGAGTCGAGGATATGCTGCGTCTCCAGGCTCAGGATAAAGGAGAGCGACCGCGTCGAGTCGATAGCCGGGCTGCTGAGGGAGGCGGGCGTGGGCGTCGAGGTCGACGGGGACTGCATCACCGTCCACGGCGTGTGCGGTAAGCTAGACCCACCCCCCACACTACACCCCGCGCCGGACCACAGGGTTGTCATGGCTGCAGCCGTGCTGGCGGCAGCCTCCAGGCACCCGGTCTCCGTGGCGAACGCCGGGGCGGTGTCGAAGTCGTACCCGGGGTTCTGGGAAGCGTTGTCGAGGCTGCTACGCGTCTCCATCGAGTAGGCCGAGCCTCCTCCAGAGCTCCAGCAGCTCGCCTACGCTGAGCTGGCCCGCCGCGACGCTCTCCCCGAGGTGGGCGTAGGTGAAGGGGGCGCCGTAGGCTGGGGCAAGCACCCTCGACAACACCCCCGCCCTCCCCATGGCGAACGCTATAACCCTTCCAGGGTGGAGGGGGTTGAGGCCGAGCATCCTCAGCGAGTCCCTCGGGCTCCTGGCGGCCGTGACTAGCTTAGCCACGGCCGCCCCGTCCCGGAGCATGACGCCGACGAGGCCGGCGAGCAGCTCTGTGGGCTCCGGGGTGCAGTCGCGGAGGTGCATGCTGGCGATAACCCTACCCCCGGCCGACCCGACCACCTCGTCGAACCCCCTGAAGGAATACTCCACGTCGACCATCCAGGCCCCCCTGTCAAGGGCTGCTAGGAGCGCGTCTATCTTCTCCCCCACACCCCCGCCCCAGAGACCCCCCTCGCTCCTCTCCCTCAGCGTCGCCACCACCCTGAGCCCAGCCGCGGAGGCGTCCTCGACCAGCCCCAGGCCCTCCGCCACCCCAGTGTAGTCCATCCTGACCTCCACGACCCTGCAACCCTCCCTGAGCGCCGCCCCCAGCATCGAGGGGGTTGTGAGCACGCAGCACACCCTGTCGAGGCCTAGCATAGCGACCTCCTCCAAGCATCTAGGAGGAGCCTGTAGGCGTCCTCGACGGGCATGTTTATGAGCCTCGGCCTCCCGAGGGCCTCGAGGAGGGGGAGGACTATTAGGCCGCCCCCTCTCCGCTTCTTGTCAAGCACTATGTTCTTCAGCGCCTCGCCGGGGTCGATGTCCCTTGGGGGTGTCGAGGGGAGCCCGAGCTCGTTGAGCAGCCTCCCGGTCTCGGCCACTATCTTCTCGTCCAGCCCGAGGAGCATCCTGGACGCCTCGAGTTCAACCACAAGCCCCATGGCTACAGCCTCCCCGTGTGGTATGGTGTAGCCCGAGGCCTTCTCTAGCGCGTGCGCCACCGTGTGGCCGAGGTTGAGCACCATCCTATACCCCGTCAACTCCCTGTAGTCCCTCTGGACGACCCCAAGCTTGTACTTCAGGCTCCGCGCCACGGCCTCCTCAACCCTATCCATGCTCCTCTCCCTGAGCTCGCGGGCGTTCTCCCTGAGCCACTTGTAGAACGAGTGGCCCGCCAGGAGGGCGTGCTTGACTATCTCCGAGAACCCCATGCGGTACACCCTGTCGGGCAGCGTCTCGAGGAACCTGGTGTCGCAGAGCACTATGGTTGGGTGGTGGAAGGCACCCACCATGTTCTTCCCGTGGAAGTCGACGCCGGTCTTGCCCCCGACCGCGGCGTCCGCCATGCCGAGGAGGGTTGTCGGGATATTACACCACCTGATACCCCTCAGTATGGTGGCTGCGGCGAAGCCTGCTGCATCGCTCAGCGTCCCTCCCCCGACCGCGACCAGGAAGTCGCTCCTCGTGACACCATTCTCTATCATCCACTCCCAGAGCGAGACTACGCTGTCTACGGCCTTGAATCCCTCGCCTGCCTCGACCTCCATGTAGACGGTGTCAAGCCCAGCCCCCTTGATCGAGGCCTCGACCATCCTAGCCATCCGCGAGACAGCCTTGTCGGCGACTATGAAGGCCTTGCCTGTGTTGAGCCCGTGGAGTAGCCTGCCCAGAACCCTGGTAGACCCGGAGCCTATGAGCACGACTGTGTCCAGGAAGTCGACTATGTGGGCCTCTATCCTCTTCAAAGCAGCTTCATCTCCATAAGCTCTTCCACTAGTCTCCGGAACTCCTCGGGTCTAAGCTGCTGGTCTTTATCGCTTAGAGCCCTTGAGGGCTCCGGGTGCACCTCTACCATGAGGCCGTCGGCGCCGGCGGCGAGCATGGCCCTCGCCAGCGGGGGTACCAGGCTCCTCCTCCCGGCGGGGTGGCTGACGTCGACTATTACTGGTAGCCTGGCCTCCTGCTTCACTATCGGCACGACGGTCGCGTCGAGCGTGAACCTAGCGTACTCGTTTATGCCCCGCGTACCCCTCTCGACAAGGGCTACGTCCTCCTTGCCCCTGGAGAGGAGGTACTCCGCCGCGCAGAGCCACTCCTCTATCCTGGCCCCGAAGTGCCTCTTCACGAGCACGGGCTTGGGGAAGGAGGAGGCTAGCTCGAGGAGTAGTGGAGTGTTCTGCATGTTTCTCGCGCCGACCCACGCGGCGTCGACCATGCCGGCCAGCCTCGCGACGTGCCTGGGGTCCATGACCTCCGTGGCGACGGGGAGCCCGGCCCTCTCACCGGCCTCCCTGAGCCACTCGACGGCCCTCCACCCGTGCCCCTGGAAGCTGTAGGGGCTTGTGCGGGGCTTCCAGCAGCCGCCGCGCAGCACGAGCCTCTTGAAGCCGAGCCCGTCTACGACCTCCCTGGCTAGGTAGTCCGCCACCCTCCGTATCATGTCTCTATCCTCGACGCTGCAGGGGCCCGCTATTATCACCGGTGATGCGCCGACCTCCACCCAGCCTATGCGGAACCTCCTCCTCTCACCGCTCCTCACGAGCCTGCATGCGTGCGTCACGCCCGGTCACCGGAAGGGTTTAAGCCCAGTGCTGGTGGGGCTAGTGTGGGCGAGATTATTGTATCCTCCCCCGCCCGCGGCCCGGAGGAGGCCTCGATGAGAGACGCTG
>CAYZCH010000073.1:0-7115 GCA_964476405.1 uncultured Desulfurococcales archaeon | reverse complement strand
AGCAGCACTGAGGACAAGATAAGCACCCTGCAGAGCGCTGTCACTGGTATCCAGCAGAGCCTCGAGGAGCTCCGCTCCAAGCTGAGCGACACCATAGCCACTGTGTCCAGTATAACGGAGAGCATGCTGAAGATAACTAAGGAGCTGAAGGACGTCGAGGACAAGGTGGCCGCCCTCTTCGCCGACCTCAACAACGTGAAGACATCGGTATCGGAGCTACAGTCCGAGGTGGCTAAGAAGGCTGACAAGAGCGAGGTGGAGATGGTCAAGAGCGAGCTTAACAACAAGATTAGCAGCGTCGAGTCAGAGGTCAGCAACCTCAAGACCAGCATAAGCAATGTGAAGTCGACCGTCAGCAGCCTAGAGCAGAGGATAGCGAGCCTCGAGTCCCTGCCGAAGGAGATAAAGAGCCTTAACAGCAAGATATCCGAGCTCACCACCAAGATAAGCCAGCTGAGCGCGAAGACCAGTGAGACCAGCAAGAGTATACAGGGTGTAGTGAGCCAGCTCATGGTGGCCTACGCGCTCGCGATAATCGGTCTGCTGATAGCCATCGTCGCGATAGCCCTGGTGTACAGGAAGATCAAGTAGCCTCCCGAGGAGTAAGGGGAGGGGGCGGCGTTCAGCTAATCTTACCAAGTTTTTTAGGGGCGCCTTGGTGAGGGGGCGGTGGCTTGCCCTTCCTCTCCATCCTGGAGGGTGCGCGTCGCCTTCTAAACCCTCGCGCTGGCCTCTCCCCATACCAGGTGCTTGGGTTTGGCCCTGCAGGCTCCAGGCGTAATACCCGTGGTTGTTGACGTGTCGAGCGCGCAGAGGCTGCTCGACATGGCTAAGACCGTCTATGGGTTCGGCGTCGGCTTACTAGTCGCTGCCAAGGTGTATGGCTCGGCTGCGACGAACGGTGTCCCTGAGGCGTGGAGGATCGCGATGAAGCATAAGGCCTCCCTGGTCGTCTTGCCGGGTCTGAGGGATGCAGTCTCCCTCTTCAACCCGGACAAGGTGATAGTCTTCAGCTACGAGTACGGCGACAGGCTGGGCTTGGATGAGCTCGGGGGCTTGATGAGGGGTGGCAGGGTGATGGTCGTCTTCGGGGGTATAGATGCGGCCCCGAGCAGGGAGGACGTCAACCTTGGTAGGGCGGTGTACTTTAAGGGTGTGGATTCGAGGCTTCCTCCCTCAGCAGAGGCCTCGCTAGCCCTCTACGCCTATAGAACCTCCTCCAGGTAGGCTTTTACACATGACGCCACGCTCCTGGCGAGGGGTGGGGGCACGGCCTCGCCGACCTGGTTGTACTGGCTATCCCTCCCGCCGAGGAAGACGTGGTCGTCCGGGAACCCCATCAGCCTCGCCTGCTCCCTCACGGTCAGGAACCTGTCCTCGAATGGATGTATGAACCTGCTGGAGCCCAGCACGGGTGGCGCTAGGCGGTAGGGGTGGAGCCTCACCATGTTAGGCAGCCGCCTCCCCTCGGCTCCCTCGTAGAGGACTAGGGGGGCTCCCCATTTGAGCCTCGATATCCTCCTCTTCTTCCTCCTGCTCATGGGGGGTTCCTCGTGGTTGGGCGGCCACCCCGAGCCGGGTGGTGGGAGGCCCCTGAGGGCCTCGATGACCCTTACATGCCCCCTCCTCGCCCTAGGCCTTATCCTTATGTTTGAGATGAAGACCCTCGTCCTGTGGCTGGGGGTGCCGTAGTCCTCTGCCCTGAGTACGTTGAAGTATACCTGGCGGTACCCCGCGTTCATGAAGAGCTTGCGTAGCTCGTCGCGCAACCCGTCCTCGAGTATACCCGGGACGTTCTCCATGACGAAGACGGCTGGCCTAACCTCCGACACTATCCTGGCGTAGTGGAGTACGAGCTGCCCGACGGGATCCTGGTAGAGGCGGTCGATGGGATCCCTCCTCCTGCCCGGGTTGGCGGCTGTGAAGGGCTCGCATGGGGGGCTGCCGATCACTACATCTACGTCCCCTACGAGCCTCTCTATGAGCCTGCCAGTCACGTCCCTTACATCCTCGGCGAGGGCTAGGGCCTCGGGGAAGTTGGCCTTATAGCTCCTTATCGCTGAGGGGTCGTTGTCGACCCCGAGTAGTATGTTGAAGCCCTCCTCGCGGAAGCCCTGCGAGAACCCCCCGGCTCCGCAGAAGAGGTCAACGACGCTGACCCTCCTCACGCTTGATCTCCTCGTCGAGCTTCTCCACTATCCTCTCGAGGACGGCTACTATCTTATCCTGGTTCTCGTCGGGCATAAGGGGGGTTCCACACCTCGGGCAAATATAGTCGTATTCTGCGGCCTCGTCCAGGCTGTAGCGGGACCCGTCTAGCGGGCATACATAGTAGTATGTCTCCTTCTCGACCCGCAGCCTCGTCTTAAGCTTCTCGAGTACCAGCTTCTTCCTCCTGAGCAGTAGTTGTTGCAGGCCCTCAACGTTCACCCTCCAGTAGAACTCTGACCGGAACCTGTCGGGCTCCTTGACCCTCCTGTAGGTCACGAGGCTCTTCTCTAGGAGCATGTTGAGCGACCTCCTGACTATGTTCAGCCTCAGCCCCGTCCTCTGCGCCAGCTCCTCGTCCGAGAGCTCCTTCCCCTCCTCGTATAGGGCCTGGAAGACACTCCTACAGTCCTGGTCGAAGAGCCGCTCGATGAACTCGTATATCTTCTCCTCGGATCCCCTCCCTGCAGGCATTAACTCTCTCCAGGTACTATGCTCGCCGCCGCCCCCTATCTAGCCTCCCTTCAAGGCTTCTAGGAGGGCGTCGTGGAGCAGCTCCAGCGTCGACATATGCGGGTACGTGTAGGGCTCGGGCCTCCTACCCAGCAGCGGGGCGGCGGCTGCCACCAACTCGCCCGCCGCGGGGCCTAGGACGTGCACCCCTACCAGCACGCCGCCGGCTACGACGAGCTTCAATACGCCCTCCTCCCCCCAGCCCTCTATCCACGCCCTCGACGACCTGCCAAAAGGTATTATGATCCTCGATGCTCCCCCATACCTCCTCCTGGCCTCATCCTCGGTCAGCCCTATGGAGGCTGCCGGCGGTATGCTGTAGACGACAACCGGTACCTGCTCGGGCCTGGGCCTTCTAGGCGTTGGGCCGCCGGATCCCCCGAGTATGTCGAGTGCGGCGGCCTCCGCCTCGGCTATCGCCTTGTGAGCCAGCATCGGCGGCCCAGTGACGTCGCCGACTGCGTATACGTCAGGGTTGCTCGTCCTGCACCTCTCATCGACCCTGACGAAGCCCCTCTCGTCCAGCTCGACCCCCGCCTCCTCAAGTCCAAGCCCCCTAGTCCTCGGCCTCCTCCCGATTGCTATGAGCGCGGCGTCCGCCTCCAGGACGGTGCCGTCGTCGAGCGTGACGCGAGCCGCCCCAGCCCCGCTCCTAGCAGCCGAGGCGACCCTCCTCCCGAGTATGAAGCGGACCCCCCTCCTCCTGAGCAGTAGCCTGAGCCTCCGCGCCACCAGCCTATCCATGAAGGGTAGTATCTCCCTCATGGCCTCGACTACTACCACCCTTGAGCCGAAGTAGGCTGCTATGGACGCGGCCTCGATGCCTATGGCCCCGCCGCCGACGACTACCATGCTGCCGGGCAGCTCGTCCATGGATAGGAAGCCCCTGTTAGTTACCACTACCTCCTCGTCGATGCTCACCCCTCTCGGCACCACGGGCTCGGAGCCCGTTGCAACGACCAGCTTCCCGTACCCCACGCAGCCCCTACCAGCGACGTAGACCTCGTGGCCGCCCCGGAGCACTCCACGCCCCTGGACGATGTCGACCCCGAGGCCCTCGAGCTCCTCCGTGAGCAGGCTGCGCAGCCTCCCAACAATGGATCCCGCCCTGGCACGCGCATCCGCGTAGCCCAGCGGGGGGCGGCTCCCTGCACCGTAGAGGCTCAGGGAGTGGAGGATCTCGGCCGCACGGTAGAGCGTCTTGAAGGGGACGCACCCATAGTTCAGGCACTCGCCCCCGATGAGCGACTCCTCCACGAGGAGGACGCTGCGCCCCGCCTCAGCCAGGAGCCTGGCGGCGGTCGCCCCTCCCACGCCGCCCCCTAGGACGACCACGTCATACCTACTCCTCGACGCCGACCACCCGCTTACCCCTCGGAGACGGTATAATCCTAAGCTTTGCCCCGGGGAACTCTATCCTCAGCTCCCTCCCCCCGTATAGGCGGTCTAGGAAGATTGCTAGCGCCGCCACCTCGCTGTGGGGCTGGTTCCCTATCGCCACGTTGTAGTCGGCTGCCTCGTAGTAGAAGGGGGGCACCTTCTCGGCCCCTACGACGATGAGCTTCGGCCTCCTACTCCTCCTTATCTCGTCTATCACGTCGTCGACGTGGAGGCCGTACATTGTGAGGTGCACCACCTCCCCACCCATCCTCTTCCAGTCGAGCACGTACCGCCTGCCATTAACGCCGCAGGCGAGCTCCATGACGCCGCCCCACCTCTCGAGAACCCCCCTCAGACTCCCCATCACCTTCTCGTCGCATACATCGGCTAGAACGAACCCGTTCGCGCCGAACGCCCTGGCTACGAGCCCGACATGCGTGGTGATTCTCTTGTCGCGGGCGGGGCGGTGGCCTAGTCTCAGAACATATACCTTCCCATACGCTTCAGCAGGGTGGCTATACTGCATAGTACCTCTTCCACCCCCCTACCCTTCCTCGCGGAGGTTGGTATGGTTTTCTCGAAGCCGGGGTACTTGTCGCTGAAGAGCCTGCTCAGCATCGAGACCCTCTCCTCGACGGCGCCGGGTTCGAGGAGGTCGACCTTGTTGGCTGCTACTATGAGTGGCTTGCCCACCGCGCCTATCCTGTAGAGGGTGTCGATGCCCTCGTCGACCTTCCTCCTCAGCACATGCTCCTCCTCGGTCACGTCGACCACGTAGACTAGCATGTCGGCCCCGGCGGCCTCCTCCAGCGTAGCGTGGAAGGCCTCTATTATCTCGGGCGGTATGTCGACTATGAAGCCCACGGTGTCCACGAACGCCGCGCGTAGGCCGCCGTTTAGGGGCCTCACCCCGGTCTTGGGCGATATCGTCGTGAAGTACTCGGGGCCCGCCGGCTTGTTTTCCCCGGTGAGGGCGTTGAAGAGGGTTGTCTTACCGGCGCTGGCGTAGCCGACGATCGCTACATGGGGTATGCCGTGCCTACGCCTCTTCTCCCTCCACATGCTCCTCCTGGCGCGCAGCTCCTCAAGCCTCCTCCTAATCCTAGCTATCCTCGAGACCATGTAGCGGTAGTAGGCGTCGATAGCGTAGCCTCCCGGGCCCCGCAGGCCGGGCAGCTCCCTCAGCTTCGACCTCCTAATCATCTCCCTGACTATTGGGAGCTTGTGCCTCAGCCTCGCAAGCTCTATCTGCAGCCTGGCCTCCCTGCTGCCCGCGTGTAGCTCGAATATCTCGAGTATCAGTAGCGTCCTGTCTATCGTCTCGACGCCGGCCTCAAGCACTATGTCCATGTAGTCTGAGGGCTTGACCCTATCAAACACCACTATCCTGGCGTCCTCGTCCCCCCTCAGCGGCTCCGCCTTCTCGGCGACCTCCCTCAGCTTAGCCCTGCTGAGCAGCCTGCTACCCCGCCTCCTGTAATACACCCTCCCATACTCGGTGTAGCCTGCCGTCGAGAGGAGCGCCTCTGCCTCCCGTATGAGCCAGGCGGGTGTACCCTTAGGTATTAGCAGTATTGCTCGCTTCGGCAGGTGCGGCGGCACCCCCATTGACGTGTGGGGGTGTGCTACTCCTCCTTAATCTCGGCTATGTCGCCCAGCGTTAAGTAGAACTCCTCCCTGCCCCCCGCCTCTTCCTCCTCCTCTATAACGGGCTCCAGGAGCTTGACTCCGAGTATCCTCTCAAGCCTCCTGGCAAGGTCTATTGTTGGCTTGAGGCTCCCCGACTCAATCCTCTTGATCACCTTTTCGCTGACCCTCGCCTTGGCGGCTAGGAGTGCCTGCGTCCAGCCTAGCTTCTCCCTGGCCCTCCTTATCCTCGAGGCATAGTCGTCAACCACCTCGTATCTCTCGACGGCGCCCAGCCCCCCACCCCTCCTGGTTCTCCTGCCGCGGGTGGGGTGGGGGGAGGCTCTGGTCGTGGTTCTCGCCGTGGGCGCCGCCCTGCGGGGCTGTGCCTGTGTAGGCGTGGCTAGCCCCCTCAGCCTCACCGGGGTCTCTGGTAGCGTCCTGTCGGCGTACCTACTGTAGCACCGCTGACACACGGTCATCACGGCGCCCTCTATCACTACGCGGTACGCCTTGCCTGTGATCGGCCTGCCGCACATCTCGCAGTACTGTACCTCCCTCCTCCGACGACCATAGGACAAGGCCTCGGCACCCTTTCCTCCCGGGTGTGTCTTCGGTGGTGTTATAGGCCGGTAAGCTATTATTTAGACTTCGAATCCCTTGAAGAATATAGGCGGGGGGTACTGCTGTATGGCTAGCGCTATCGGCAGTGCTGGCGCCGACTTCCAGGCCTTGATGGAGTATATTAAGTATCTCGAGAGGAGGCTTAAGGAGCTTGAGGCGGAGAGGGCTGAGCTTAGGAGGGAGCTTAGGCGGTATAAGGTCGAGATAGACAAGTATAGGTCGACACCGCTCATAGAGGCCATACTCCTCGACCTCCTGCCGGACGGCAGGGCTGTTGTGAAGAGCACTGCGGGCCCGAACCTCGTGGTCTACATCGCCAACACTGTTGATAGGTCTAAGTTGGTGCCCGGGGCCAGGGTTGCCCTCAACCAACGCGGCTCGGTTATAGTGGAGGTTCTGCCCGGCAGGGAGGATCCCTACGTCAAGGCCATGGAGGTTGTTGAGAGGCCTGGAGTGACCTTCGATGATATAGGTGGGCTCGAGGAGCAGAAGAGGGAGCTGATAGAGGCGGTCATACTCCCCTTGACGAAGCCGGAGCTCTTCCGCGACCTCGGCATAGAGCCTCCGCGCGGCGTGCTGCTCTACGGGCCGCCCGGATGTGGTAAGACCCTCCTGGCGAAGGCTGTGGCTACGACGGCGAAGGCGACCTTCATACGTGTCGTGGCGTCGGAGTTTGTGCAGAAGTATGTCGGTGAGGGGGCTAGGATAGTAAGGGAGGTGTTTAAGATGGCTAGGAGGAAGGCGCCAGCGATAGTATTCATAGA
>CAYZCH010000072.1:0-1660 GCA_964476405.1 uncultured Desulfurococcales archaeon | reverse complement strand
GGGGACGACATCGCCATAACACATAACGGGGAAGCGATAGCGGTGATGAGGGTCGAGCAGATCTTCGGGTGGAACAAGAGGAAACATGCTGAGGCTGTCTACCGCACCACGGACCCGGACCACCCCGGCGTGGCCCAAACGTACAGGATGAAGGAGCTCCTAATAGGCGGCCCAATAGACCTCATAAGAGACATACCCGAACCCTTTGAGGAGGTCAGGCTCTGGCCAGTGGAGACTAGGGTGCTGTTCAGGGAGCTCGGGTGGAAGAGGATAGCAGGGTTCCAGACGAGGAACGTCCCACACAGGGGCCACGAGTACGTGCAGAAAGCCGCCCTCACATTCATGGACGGCCTCTTCATCAACCCACTAGTGGGGTGGAAGAAACCCGGCGACTTCAAGGACGAGGTGATAGTGGCGGCCTACAAGGCCCTCATAAACCACTACTACCCCAAGGGCTCCGTCGTGTTCTCGGTGCTCAGGGTAACGATGAGGAAAGCCGGCCCGAGGGGGGCGATACACCACGCCATAGTGAGGAAGAACTTCGGGTGCACCCACTTCATAGTCGGGAGGGACCACGCCGGTGTCGGGAACTACTACGGCCCCTACGACGCCTGGGAGATATTCAAGGAGTTCCCGGACCTGGGCATAGAGCCCCTCTTCATAAGGGAGGCGTTCTACTGCAGGAGGTGCGGCGGGTACGTAAACGCCAAGATATGCCCGCACGGCCCGGAGGACAGGGTAAGGATCTCCGGCACAAAACTGAGGGAGATGCTGAGGAAGGGTGAGAGACCACCGGAGATCTTCATGAGGCCGGAGGTCGCTGAGGTGATAATAGCTCATGGAGACCCCTTCATACACTAGCCCGTGCGCCGAGGCAGCCGCTAGGCTGAGGGCCGCGAGCACCGTCCACGTCGTCCACCACTGGGACGCTGACGGGCTAGCCTCAGCAGCGATTATTGAGAGATACCTCCGGGCATGGAAGGGCGAGGCCACTTACGCGGTGCCCGAGATAGGGGGGTACTCAGCATCCGCAGTGAGACCGCCACCGCATCCCATCGACGAGCTCGTGCTCGTTGATTACGGCATACCGCCGGAGGAGGTCGCCAAGGTGGGTGAGGCCGTCGGTAAGGAGGTCATAGTGCTCGACCACCACGCCTCAGGAGTGGAGGGTGAGGTGAAGTGCAACCCAATAAGCTACGGGGATGGATGGGGGGACTGGCCGGCAGCGGCTGTCGTGATAACCGAGGCCGCGGGGATGAGGCCGGAGGGCTGGGAGGAGCTGGCAGCGCTCGCCGTCTACGGCGACGTGGGCTTCGGCGGGCTGCTTATGAAGCCTCACCTACTCTCAGCCGCTTTCAGGGCCGGGCTGAGGGCCGAGGAACTCGAGAGGGCAGCGAGGTACGTGAACTCATGCTACCGCGCCGTTGACTACGCATGCATAGGCATCGCTAGGGAGGAGCTCGCGGAGGGCGGTGTGTGGGCAGTGCTGAGGGACGGGTACCTCGCGGCGAGGGAGGCAGAGGTGTGTGCGGAGGTCGATAGGGGATTTGACGAGGCCCTCTCCTCAGCCGAGGCTGTCGGCGGCGGTGTCACCCTCTACAGGGCGAGGCTTAGGGCCTACGTCGTCTCAGCTGTCGGGAGGAGGCTCTCGAAAAGGCTT
>CAYZCH010000071.1:0-7907 GCA_964476405.1 uncultured Desulfurococcales archaeon | reverse complement strand
GGGTACACGCCGCTACTCTACCTGGTCAACGCGACGAACCTCGAGAAACCCGTACTGCTGGCCGGCGTCAGGATCGCGAAGAAACACTATGTTGTAGCCTGGTGGAGGCCAGGCATGCTGCTCACCGCCGAGGACGCGTGCACGCTCATACTCAGGGCGTCGGGATCCAAGGCGGGCGTACTGCAGGTCTACGCCGTCACGAGGAACCTCACGTCCATCAGGCCGGTGGCGAGGGAGGCGTGTGTGCCACTGAACTTCACGAGTCCCCCACAGCCATGGCTCGAGCGGGCAGCCCTCCACCTGCTGGCAGAGCTCGGGGTGACGCCTGTCAAGTCGAGCATACTCGGCTTCTTCGCCGAGTCAGTGCTGAAGGCTAGGGGCGAGACGCCCAGGGTTAGGAGCCCGGCGCCCATAGATGCACGCTACTACTCCGTCCCAACCCCCTGGCTCCACCTGGAGCCCGCCGGCGCGCTTGCGGCATCCCTCTCGCAGCTCTCGCCACCCCTCAGAGGAGACATTGCCTGGTACGCGGCATCCCCCTGCACACTGCTCGAGTCGCTGCCGGGCATGGAGAAGCCGGTCAGGGTTCCGGGGGCATGTATAGCGGTGGCCTACATGCCTCCCCCGGCCAGCGTCAAGCCAGGCGAGCTAGCGGATGCATCCAGGATAATAGAGTCCATGATAGAGAACAGGCTCGGCTTGACGCTGTCCAGGAGCCTCGCCACCTACACCTCACATGTACCGCTCAACCTCATTGAGGAGGCGTTCACAGGCGGAGGCGTGGCGGGCACTAAGATCAACAACACGCTCCTCTACCTAGCAGTGGTATACGTGAGGAACGGTACGGATCCGGTCACGGTGCTCCGGGACGCTGCTGAGAGGCTCGTCAAGGTGATGCCACGCGGGCTGCATGAATACTACCTAAGCGTATACGCCGCGAGCATAGGCTGTATACCGTTCATAATCATTGCTGTCGCTGCCCGATAACCCACTCGTCGCCCTCAGCCATGTCGACGAGGACGCAGCTGTCCCTGAGGAAGCGGAGCAGCCTGCCGCTTACAGGGGCCTCCCTAGGCTTCAAACCAGGGTACCTCCTGTACCGGACTGCTATCACCCCGTCGAAGAGCCTGCTGAACTCCCTAACGCTCTCAACCACCTTATCCTCGTCCACCCCCTCGATACCGAAGAGCACGTAGACCAGGAACTCCACGGGGACACCCTCCCTCTGGAGCCTGCTTCGCAGCCTCGCCAGCCTCTCGACCTCGCTCTGCGGGATACCCTTACGGAGCACCCTGTTACGCAGCTCCTCGTCCCACACCTCGAACCCCAGTCTAACAACAAGCCTCCTCGCGGCAAGAGCCGTGGCGGCCGCCTTCACCGAGTACTCGTCAACGTACTCAGGCCTGGACTCTATGTCTACTATGAGGCCCCTCGTTATCCCCGAGAGCTTGACGACGGTGTCGTAGGGCAGCTCCCAGAAGCTACCGCCATTAAGCACCGTGATCCTCTCAAACCCTCCCCCCGCGAGCCTCTCGGCAGCCTCCCTGATCACTTTCCTGTTCGTCTCAACCACCACGCGCGTATCGCATGACTGCTCCCTCGAGAAGGGGCAGAACACGCACCTCCCCCACGCGCAGGGGAAGCCCTGCAGCACGACCACAAGCCTCCTCCCCAACCCATCACTCCTCTCAAACACCCCCAGCACCGCAGACACCCCTCCACCTACACTCCCTGCACGGCCACCCCGGCCGGGGAACAGCGTCACGCGCCCCGAGCCAGTACCCGGCGAGCCTCGAGAAGAGGCTGAGCGCGGAACCCCTATCATACACTAGGATAGAGGCTCTACAGCCCCTCAGCCCCCTAAGGGCCTCCACTCCAGACTCCCGTGCACGGAGAACCGCTTCAGCTATACACTCCCTGTCACCATAAACCTGGACTAGTCTCAGGACGCTGCTCCGGGGGAGCGGCGAGTAGTCTAGGAGGAGACCGTAGAGCCTCAGCCTGGCCTCGTCGAGCCTGCTGAACCTCCCAGACTCCTTGACCCGTATAACTGCGGAGACACGGCAGTCATCCACGAGCAGCGCATCCGGCCTACCAACGACAGGCACGCCCTCAACCACTGCGGCGAGGGGGAGTGAGACGACGAGCCTGCGGCCGCTACACGACAGGAGCCTCCTCCTCGAATCCATAAGCGGCCTAAGCAGCTTCAGCAACTCCCTAGCCTTGACCTCGACAAGCCCCTCCCTTAGATCCAGGTCGAGTCTACGCTCGCATACGAGCTGGCTAACGAGCATCGACACCCTCACATAGGGTAGGCCATGCCTGAGGCAGCAGTATTCTCCCCTACCAATAGCCTCGAGCAGAACCCCCTCCTCTTCAAGCCCCCGGGCCATCAGCTCCGCGCTCACAGTGGATCAGCTATGTTCGTGGAGCACGGGGTGTGATTAACCTTGACCCCTAGCCTCGGCTGCAGGGGCTGGCCAGCGTGGAAAGAAAGCTTTGGGTGGGGTAGCGTGATGGTAGGGGTGGGGGCGGTGACGACTGTAGCCTGCACCGAGGAGGGGCGTGAGGATCCTTGATCCCGCCTGAGCCCCTCCACTCCTAAGCCTCTGCTTCGGCCAGCTGGCGTGCAGGGGCTGTAGTCTGCCAGGCTGCCGCCTCCTCCTCTGCCAGGAGCTCCTCGAGCCTCTGCCTAGCCCATTCGGGGAGCAGCGACACGACCGTGCTGAATCTTATCCTCATAGTCCTCCTTGCCTCTGCGAGCACCTCGACAAGCCTCTCCACGCCATGCATGTCGATCACTATGTCCCTGTCGGGGTCTGGGCTAGTGTTGAGCCTGTGGCCACACCTCGGGCATATACCCCCATAGCGGCTGGCGAGCTCACGGGGGGTGGGGACACCGTAGCTGTTCTGCCCGACCCTCACGAAGACGTCCAGGATGTAGCCGCAGCGGCTGCACCTGTAGACAACCGGCACGGCTAGTCCCTCAGTAGTATCACCAGTTAAGCGGCGTATACATGGCCTTCCCCCTGCGCCATAGCGGCCACCGTTAACTATGCCTAGTTAAAATGATGTAGGGGAGTGACGCGCTTGTTAACGTCACCTAGACGATAATACCGGGGACATCGCCTGGGTAATACCAGTACTCTCCCACACCTACTTGTATACACGGCGTGGCGGCAGAACCTCTCTGAACCAGGAGGGCGTCATCCTGGATACTGCAGCGGCTATCAGCTTGGCTGCGTTGACCGCGTCTCTGAGATCTAGAACCTCGACTGGGCTGTGGATGTACCTTGTAGGTATTGAGACGGCTGAGACGGGTACCCCGCTCCTAGTAAGCTGTATTGCTGTCGCGTCTGTTGTCCCTCCCGTGGCCACCTCGAACTGGTACGGTATGTTCTCTCTCCGTGCGGCCTCGACGAGGAGCTCTACTATCCTCCTATCCGATATCGTCCCTGTACCCCTCCTACCATCGATTATCTTTATCGCCGGGCCCTCGCCGAGCCTCGTTATGTACTTTGGCTCCTCGACCCCCGGCACGTCGGCCGCTATGGTGACGTCTATGGCTATCGCGGCGTCCGGCTGGAGGGAGTATGCTATGGTTCTCGCTCCCTTCAGCCCCACCTCCTCCTGGACTGTGGCCACCGCGTATACCGTTGCCTCCGCCCCTGCCTCGGCTAGGCGTTTGAACGCCTCTATCATCACCGCTACTCCGACCCTGTCGTCGAAGGCCTTGCCAGTCGCCCTCGTCCCTCCAAGCCTGACAGCCTCCCTGTCCAGGTCTATGGGGGAGCCTGGGCGGATCCCCATCTCCTCAACCTCCTTCCTTGAGGAGGCCCCTACGTCGACGAACAGCTTGTCTACCGGTATTACCTGCTTCATCTCCTCGGGGGTCATAACGTGCGGTGGTTTGGTTCCGACGACGCCGTATACTAGGTTGCCTCCATCAGTCCTTATCCTGAGCCTCTGCCCCGGCAGTATTATGTCGGACCAGCCGCCCACAGGCGCTATGTAGATGAACCCCTTCTCGTCTATGCTCTTCACCATGAGGCCTATCTCATCCATGTGCGCCGCCAGCATCACCTTGGCGTCGCGTGCCCCCTTCTTTACGGCGACCACGTTCCCTAGCCTGTCGACCCATAGCTCGTCGGCGTAGGGCTTGAGCTCGTCTATTATCAGTGCTCTTACCTCCTCCTCGTAGCCCGGTATGCCGAAGGCGTCTGCTAGCCTCTTGAGTAGGTTGAAGAACGAGTCCACCTCTTTTCCGCTCAAATCCCGTGCACCGTGAATCTATGCAGTCGCCGGGGCAGGGTTATTGTGTGCTAATGGCTATCGGCTATGTGTAGGTGCCCGCCGAGTAGTAGGGCGGCCCTACCGTATACCTTGCGGGCGTTTTCGAGCGTCAACACCTCCCTCGGCGGGCCCGCGGCGTAGACCCTCCTCTTGAGTAGTATGAGGAGCCTGGTGTATGGTAGTAGTATTGCGGGGTCGTGGCTGGTTATGAGCAGGAGCCTCTCCTCGGCCAGGCCGCGTAACGTGTCTGCCAGCTCGGCTCTCGCGGCGGGGTCTATCGATGAGAGCGGCTCGTCTAGGAGCACTATGGGTGTGTCGCGTGCTATTGCCTGGGCTATGAAGACCCTCTGCCTCAGCCCTGCGCTGAGCCTGTCTATCGGCGTGCCCCAGTACTCCTCGTCTATGCCGAGCTGCCTCAGCGCCGCACGTGCCCGGCCCTCATCAACGCCCGTGAAGGAGAGGAGCTCTAGTGGTGTCAGGGGGTAGCCGTGCATGCTTGGGGGGAGCTGGGGCAGGTAGGCGGCGTACCTTGTCGCTAGCCTGGGGTTGCCGGTGACGTCGACCCCGCATAGTAGGATCCTGCCCCGCCTCGGCCTAACCAGCCCGACTATCGTCTTCAGCAGGGTCGTCTTTCCCGCCCCGTTGGGTCCGAGGATCTGCACGAGGCCCGGCCCCTCGACGCTGAAGCTCACCCCCTCCAGCACCGGCCTCCCCGCCAGCACCACGGTGACGTTCTTGACCTCGAGGGAGGGTTCCTTGTGCATGCTTCACGGCCCGGGTTAAGGGTGAATGTGCACAAGTGTTTATTAGCGGTGCCCGGGGCGCCCCGGCATGGTGGCCGGTCTTGCGGGGCCTCTGCCGCGTCCTCGCCCTGCTGGTAGTAGTGCTCTTTGTGTCCTCGGTCGCGGCGGGGGCAGAGGTGCTCGGCGCGGCGCGTAGGCCGCATGGCCTACTGGTGGTGGTCACTTTCCCGGGCCTCCTGGATGACGTGAAGATGCTTGCGTGCCCGGGTGATAGGGTCGTGTCGCTTGTGCCGAGGGGCGTCGATCCCCATGACTACTACCTGCCCCCGTGGGGGCTGAGGGTTCTGCGGGCCGCCGACGTCATAGTCTCCCTCGGCCACACACCCCTGGAGCTCATGATCCGCCGCATGTGGGCTGAGGGGCTTATCGGGGGTGTGTTGGTGGAGGTTCCGCGCGTGCCGGGGGTTAGGCTCCTCCGGAACCCTGTGACGGGCTCCCTGGATCTACACATGCCCGTGTATGACCCGAGGAACTACGCCGCGTTCATAGAGTACCTGGCACACGTGCTGGCCCTGCGGAGGCCGGAGTGCAGGGGGTACTACCTCTCGGAGGCTGGTGTGCTGGCCTCTGAGGCTATGAGGCTGTACTGGTCGGCGCCAAGGCTGAGCGCTAGGGCTGTCGCCGACAGCCCGGCCCTACTGTATGCGGTTTCATGGCTCGGTGTCCGTGTAGTCGGCCTCCTGAGGCCCGGGTACGGGTTGCCGGTCACCCCTGCCGTCATCGAGGATCTGGCTAAGAGTGGTGTCAGCCTGGTAGTCGTGACAGCGCCGGTGGAGTCTCCGGCCTCGACATGGCTGAGGTGGTTTGCTGAGGAGCGGGGCCTGCCAGTACTCTACGTCTACTCGCCCACCTACCCCGGCAGCGTCATCTGGAAGCTGCGCGTCCTCGTCGACGAGGCCGTGGGGGTGGCTGCTGGTTGACTGCTTGGAGCCTCCTACCCATCTACTGGGCTCTTGTCGCGCTGGCGGCCGGCCTCGGGTTCGGGGCTGTCAGCAGCATTGTGAGCGCTAGGCGCCTCTACTTCCTCGCCGGCGGCATGCCCCATACGGCTCTCCTCGCGGTTCTCGTGGCTCTCCTCGCGTCTCGTTTGACGGGGCTGAGCGTCTACGTGTTAGCGGTGGTCTTCGCGTCGCTCTTCTCCCTCCTGGCCTGGGGGCTTCTCAGGCTGGGCGTCGACCCTGAACGCGCGGCAGCGGTCTACGTCGCCTTCGCCTCGTCGCTGGCTGTGATGACGGCGTGCTACGTCCTCAGCCACGTGGAGGTGCACCAGAGCCTCTGGGCGTATATCCTTGGAGACCCCCTCCTAGTCTCAACCCCGGACATCGTGTTCGCCGTAGCAGTCTCCGTCGCGGCGCTCGCCGCTGCCGTTGCGATGTACAGGGGCGTGGTGCTCGTCTCCCTCGACCCCGGGTTCGCGGAGACGGTGGGTGTCAGGGCCTGGCTCTACGACCTCGCATCCGTACTCCTCCTAGCGGTCGTCTCGACCTCCCTACTGCGCGTAGCCGGCTTCGTGCTCGAGCACGTGCTCATACTCGTGCCCGGGATCATAGCCTCGAGGCTTGCAAGGTCAGCCTCTGAGGCGTTCAGAGTCTCCCTCCTAGTCTCCGCGGCCTCGAGCCTCGCCGGGCTGGCGGCCGGGCTCGCGCTGAACATCTCGCCCTCGGGCTCGACGGGCCTCATACTCTCAGCGGCCTACGTCGCGGCGCTCCTCTCACCGGCCTGAGAAGGGGCGTGTTTTAACCCTATTACCCGGGTATGGGCTGGTTGGCGTAGCGCCCGCGCCGCCCAAACCACGTGACCAGGGCCCGCATCCCCCTGCCGGGTGGTGTGCCTTGACTAGGAGGAAGAGGTTCGGGGTCTCAGTGAACGAGCCTTCAGCCAAGATGCTTGACGCGCTCTGCAGCCTGCTCGGGGTGTCGAGGTCGCGGGTGGTCGAGGAGGCCATAGAGGAGTACCTCTCAAGGTACCAGCACCTTGCAAGCAGGCATCACTGCATCGGCGTCTTCATAGTGGCTGGCCCCGTGGAGGGCTGCGGCAGCGTGGATACCGCCAGGAGGGTTGTAGCTGAGTTCGGTGAAGTAGTCAAAGCCCACCTCCACATGCACGAGTCAGGATACTGCGTCGAGGTGTTAATGGTGTCGGGCGACTCCTCGAAGATAAGGACGCTCTACAGCAGGCTGAAGGGCTCCGGGAGGAGGGTCATGTTCGTCCCCCTCCACGAGGTGAGCCGCGGCACCTCATCATAGGCCTTCAGCATATAGCCCGTACCCCATCCCCCGGGCTGCTTCACCGGGGTAGGCTTTGCTCCGGAGAGGGTTACGTCTCCCTGGGCCAGCATTATTTCTGCCGGGCGCCCCCCTCCCCTCTCCCTGGTTGGGGGTAGGCTTACTGGCTAGGTGGCGGCTGTGAGGCGGCTCCTCACGCTCCTAGCACTGCTACTCCTCTTATCGGCTCAGTGCTCTGCGGCGCGGGCCTCGGCCAGCGGCAGCGTCTACGTGCACGCCGAGGTGCCTGTTACCGGTCTCCGGGGGCTCGTCGTCAGGGTGGAGGCTGGGGCGTCGAGGGGTGTTGTGGTCATCCATGTATACGTGAGGGGGGTGAACGTGTCATGCGCCGGCGTGGCTGTGCGGAGAGGGGGCGTGTTGGCGGCCAGTGTAGCTGGCCACACGCTTTTCACAATCCCTGTTCCGCGGGGCGCTAGCCTCGTAGCCCTCGCTGCGGAGACAGGCCTCCTGATGCACGGCGGGTGGAACGTCACGACACCCTATAGGCTGGTCAACCTCACGTGCCGCGGTGGCGTCGTAGAGGCCG
>CAYZCH010000070.1:0-1504 GCA_964476405.1 uncultured Desulfurococcales archaeon | reverse complement strand
CTGCTGCCCGTCACTATAATGTCAACGGTCTTCTCGTACAGCAGTACCGTGGAGAGCTCCAGGCATATCCCCCTCATCCTATAGGATATCCTGGAGAAGGGCGCCAGCACCGACAACGGCTCCTCCGCAGAGGGCGGCCTGACGGCATGCAAGCAGATCACCATGGAGAACATGGGGGACATGCAGCAGCTAAAAACCGTACCGGGCTAGGACATGTATACAGCGAAGGAAGCGGCGACCACCGCTACGATAAAGGCTATGTCGTATGAGTCGATGCTGAACGGATTATAGTTCGGCGTCGTCGCCATCCTGAACATCAGGTAGATCACATCAAGGGTCAGCACCGTCAACGTAAATAGCACGTTCGCCGTCGAGGGGCTCAGGGAGATCACTACCTCCGTGGCCGCCATGGCCGCCACCACGGCTGTAGAGGCGATTGCCAGATATTTGAATGATTCGCCGGGGGAAATGTTTGAGCATCCCCTCCTCCTCCATCGGCACGAAACGGGGATAGAGGTGTCGGTGAAGTTCCAGCCGCTCCCGCCCTTCGAGCCGTTCCCGTTCGGGAGCAGGTACAAGGCCATCCGCGGCAGGGTCGGTAAGTACACCATAGAGATAATAGTAGACATGAAGGCGCGCAAGATAGCGGGCGTGGTGATAAGGGACGGGCCCGGGATCTACAAGCCGATATACTTCAGCAGGGAGGAGGAGATAAGGGCAAGGAGGATGCCGAAGTACCTGAAGAAGTACCTGAGGCTGCTGGGGCTCAAGATCGTCGACTGATCCTCCCCGACAGTATCTCCTCCGCGAGCCTGTACGCTTTTTCCATGTCCTCCCTGGCCATCCTAGACACCTCGGTCTCCACGCCCGGGCAGAGGATCCCCATCCTGCACGCCTCCTCTATCACCTGCTGCGGCGTCGAAGCCCCCGTGGCCACCTGGACTAGGTACAGTATCTTCTTGTATAGCCCGACTATCTTCCCTGGCTTCAGCCTGTAGATCCTCATTATCGTGCGCCCGTCGACCAGCGGTTTCTCGGCCGAGGACAGCCTCATCGCCTCCCTGGCCGCCTCGAGGAACACCCTGTTGCCCGTGTCAGCGTACGCGTGCACCAGGAGCCAGTACGCCATCTCCTTGCCGTACCTCCCTGCAAGCCTGGTCGCCATGGATCTGGGCTTGACGCGGCTCACAAGCATCTGGATTGGAACCATGTGTGCCTCCACTAGCTTCTTCACCTTCTCAGCTAGTCTGAGGGGGAGCCTCCATCTCCAGGCTATTATCTCCTTGGCCTTCTCGGCCCCCACGGTCTCGTGGCCGAAGAACCTGGGCTCGCCGTTCACGTACTTTACCGTGGCCGGCTTCCCGACGTCGTGGAGCAGGGCAGCTATCTTCACCCATGGAGGGGCATTGGGCTCTACCTCCTCTAGCCTGCGTATCACCTCTATTGTGTGCTCCAGGACGCTCTCGCCGCGGTGGCCGCCGCGGTGGCCATGCCTGGTCTCAGC
>CAYZCH010000069.1:0-4335 GCA_964476405.1 uncultured Desulfurococcales archaeon | reverse complement strand
TGATGTTGCTGTGCCGGCGAAGCCCGTCAGCCATAGGTAGACTATGACGGCGCCCGCGATAGCCACTAGTATCAGGAGTATGGCGGCCACAATAGGCGAAATACCCCTAACACGACCACCAACCATACACCAACCACCCTGCTACTATTCCTCATCTAGGCCTCTACCCGAAAACCCTTTAAAAAGAGTACCGTGCATGGTCTATTTTCATACTACCTTGTGTAGGTGTTCCCTAGTACTCGCCGGCGAATATGATCGAGCCTAAACCCTCACAAGACGTATTGTTGGAGGTGAAGACATTTTCGTGCAGGAAAATGATATATCGGGGCGTGGGCGGAGCATACCACCGGTGAAGGAGTGGGGGCCGTGGAGGAGCCCACACCCATCCACGTGTTCACCGCAAGTATACTCGGGGGCCTCAACACGCTCGGGGTGCTCAACCAGGGCGTCATGAACCTCCTGGTTAGGAGTATGGCGCCGAAACTCATAGGGTACATGATTAGGCGGGGCCTGCTCCCATCCACCAGGCAGGGGGGCGACCCCGCGGGCCTCATCGCAGGCCTGCTCAACGCGATAAACGTGGGGGTGTACGTGGTCGAGGGGAGGGGCGACACGCTGGTGGTGACCGTGAAGAAGTGCTACTACTGCCCCAAGAGGGTTGGGGGGGCGAAGCTGCAGGGGACAGCATGCCCCATCCCAAGACTACTAGTGGAGCTCCTACGCTACTACGGCTACACGGTCACCGGGCACCCCAAGCCGATCATAACGGCTGAGGGCTGCAAGACAAAGATAATGCTCGGCCACTAGGACGCCGGGCACGCGGAGGAGGAAACCCTATAACCTAAAGACTGCCGCGGAACCCCTAGGGGGCACCCCAGGCAGGCGGTAGGAGAGGGCCGCCACCGAGCCCCGCGAGGGGCGGTGAGAGGCAGCGGCCACGAAGCCCCCGGAACGGTGACGGGTGAGTGGCCGCCGTAGCTCAGCCGGGAGAGCGCCGGGCTGTGGACCCGGAGGTCCCGGGTTCAAATCCCGGCGGCGGCCCCACTCACAAGCTTCTCAAACCACCCCCACGCCGCTAGCCCTCCTGGAGGAGCCTGGTCTTGGGCCTCGAGTCTAGAGTCACCAGGGTTATCATCGAGAGGGCTGTCAGGGACTGGCTAGAAGTAGCGGACGCCGACGTAGTCGTTGTGGGCGCCGGCCCCGCCGGCCTCACCGCTGCAAAGTACCTAGCTGATGCAGGGTTGAGGGTCGTCGTGTTCGATAGGAGGCTCCGCCTCGGTGGGGGTATAGGCGGCGGCGGGATGCTGTTCCACAGGGTTGTCTGCATGGGTGACGAGGCTGCACGCATACTACGCGACTTCGGCGTGAGGAGCGAGGTTATAGACGGCTTCCACGTAGTCCTAGCGGCCGAGCTGATGGCGAAGCTCGCGGCCGGGGCTATAGATGCGGGCGCCCTCGTCATCCCCGGCGTCGAGGTAGAGGACGTCGTCGTCAAGGGAGGGTGCGTCAGGGGGGTCATGGTCAGGTGGTCTGCGATAGGCTACTCGGGCCTCCACGTAGACCCCTTGTTCGTGGAGGCGCGTGCAGTTGTTGACGCGACGGGGCACGACGCCGAGGTGGCCAGGATAGCGTACGAGAAGCTGGGGCTCGGGGGCCTAAGAGGCATCGGGCCAGGATGCGTGGAGGAGGCAGAGAGGCTGGTCGTCGAGAAGACCGGGAGGATAGCATGCGGCCTCTACGCCGCGGGGATGTCGGTGGCGGCGGTCTACGGGCTGCCCAGGATGGGGCCAGTGTTCTCCTCGATGCTGCTCTCGGGTAGGAGGGTAGCAAAGATAATAGCGGATACCCTTAGCCAATAACCCAACGGTGGACAACGTCATGGCTAACCCAGCAGCATACCAGCCGCCGCCAGGATACTACTGGGGCTTCGGCCTAGGAGACATAATATGGATGCTGTTCTTCCTATGGCTGTTCCTAACCTTCCTGACCCCACAGCTAAGGTACAAGATGCTGCAGGACATGAGGCTGAAGATGATAAGGCTCCTCGAGGAGAAGCTGAGGGCCAAGGTCATAACAATGATACACAGGGAGGAGCAGATAACCCTCTTCGGCATACCGATCCACAGGTTCATAACTATAGAGGACTCGGAGGCCGTGCTCAGGGCGATAAGGTCGACGCCCCCCGACACACCCATAGCAATGATACTACACACCCCAGGAGGCCTCGTCCTAGCCGCCAGCCAGATAGCAAGGGCTCTCAAAAGACACCCGGCGAAAAAGATAGTCATAGTACCACACTACGCCATGAGCGGCGGCACGCTCATAGCCTTGGCGGCCGACGAGATATGGATGGACCCCAACGCGGTTCTCGGCCCACTAGACCCGCAGCTAATGCTCGGCGACAAGACCCTACCAGCACCGTCAATCATAAAGGCGGTTAAGACGAAGGGGGCCACCAAGGTCAACGACGACACGCTGATACTGGCGGATATAGCCGAGAAGGCGATAAGGCAGATGAAGAGGCTCGTGAAGAGCCTCCTAGAGGACAAGCTAGGCCCGGAGAAGGCGGAGCAGATAGCGGACAGGCTCGTCTCAGGCTACTACACGCACGACTACCCGATAACGGTCGAGGAGCTCAAAGAGATGGGGATACCCGTCAAGACGGAGATACCCGAGGAGGTGTACCGGCTAATGGAGCTCTACCCGCAGCCCACAGCCCTAAGACCATCAGTAGAATACATACCGACGCACCCCACAGCCCCACCACACCCATCCAAGAAGGCGACTGCACACCCAACGAAACACTAGACTGTTTTTACCCTCCCCCAACACCCGGTCTACGGGCATGAACCCCGCCGAGGGTAAGGGTTTTACCCCCTCCCCTACTCACCAACGGTGAGTGGAGGCCGTCAAGTAGGCCGGCGACGGCCTGGGCCCGTCGTCTAGCCTGGTTAGGACGCCGCCCTGACAAGTCGGAGGTCCGGGGTTCAAATCCCCGCGGGCCCACCATATCCTCAGCCTCCTCCCCCGGCCGTGCCCCTCCAGGCGCCCCCGAACTGGTAGACGACGAGCTTGTCGTCCTCCTCGACTACTCCCCCCACAACCCTCCCGTCCTCATCGTAGAGTAGGAGTAGCCTCCTGGCCCTGGGGTGCCTGGCTGCGAAGTAGACGGCGTTGACTATGTCGACTACTCCCCCGGCCAGGTTCCCGAGCCCCATGACGGCGAGCACGCCGCCGGCGGCCCCCCGGACGGCTACGCCAGCGAGTAGTAGGAGGAGCGTGAGTGTCTGGGGGGCGAGGGCTACAACGACGTACTGCCAGAGCTGCATGTAGTCATAGTCCATCACGAAGCCTAGGAGCCTGCCGCTGAACCTGAACCTCAACCCAGGCACGCCGACAGCCCCCGCGGCCGCGATGTGCAGCAGCTCATGCCAGAGCGATACATCGACCACCCCGAGGAGCAGGACGGCGAAGTAGACCGGGCTCCCCGGCAGGGCCGCGAGCCTCAGCAACCCCAGCACGAACGGCACCACCACGACTATGAAGAACCCGAGGATGACGCCCACCATTACAGGGTTGAACCTCGCAAGCACAACCCTCAAACCCACACCCTCCAACCCGGGGACACGCGGGCTCAGGCGGGGGTCGTCACTCGGCTGGATACATCACCCCCTCAGCATAATCACCGGCCACTCATCCCCCGGGGGGTGGAGGGGAGGGGCCGCCTCCATTAACCCTAGGTTTTCCTACAGTAGGCCGTGAGCCTGGCGACGGCCCTTGCGAGGGCTGCCGGCCCCTGGCTGGTAAGCCTCGGCGCGCCCGCGGCCCCCCGGTGGCCGCCCCCGCCGAGCCTCCTCGCTATACACGCCGCGTCTATCGACGGGCTGAGCGCCCTTATGCTGACCGCCCTGGGGTAGAGGATGAGCACTATGTCGGCGCCCCTGGGCAGCCTCCCCCAGAGCTCGAGGTCGCAGGCGCTGAGCCTGGGCGGGGCCTGCACCACGTCTACGCGTACGCCGTCGTATTCGAAGCCCTCGACCCTCACGGACTCCAGCAGCGCGGCGTACTCGTCTACATGCTCCCTGTAGACCTCCTCAGCCCACCCAGGCCACAGCTCGCCCCCCGCCAGCGACTCGACGGCCTTAACCATGCCGCTGAAACCAGCGTACCTGAGGACGAGCCTCCACCTCCTCACGAGGCCGTCGGGGTCGGCGACGCACCTGTCATCCATAGACCCTATAGCCGCCACCCTCTCCTCGACGCCACTACACCCCACCAGCCTGCAGACCAGCTCGGCGGCCGGCGCACCCCTATCAACGTAGACGACGCCACCCG
>CAYZCH010000068.1:0-3998 GCA_964476405.1 uncultured Desulfurococcales archaeon | reverse complement strand
TAAGGAGCCTCCACGGCAAGACGACAATACTGCTAACAAGCCACAACATGCTGGAGGTCGAGCAGGTCGCTGAGAGAGTCGGCTTCCTCATGAACGGCTCAATAATAGCTGAGGGGAGACCCGAGGAACTAACCGCGAGGTACGGGGCCGAGAACCTAGAGGAGGCCTTCGTGAAAGCCGTCAGGGAGAGGATGCGGGGATGAGTAGGCGGCTCAGCCTAATAGCATGGAAGGAGGTAAAGGAGGTACTGAGGGACAGGAGGGCACTAGCCCTTATGCTGTTATCAGTACTGGCCTACCCCCTACTAGGCGCGCTCATAGCACTGCTGTCCTCCAGCCAAGTGATAAACGTCGCTATAAAGGCGTGTGATGAGGGGCCCTGGGTCGAGCGCCTAGTCAGGGACGTGGAGGAGGCCCTCCAGAAGAGCCACGTAAACTACACAGTCGCCTCATGCATCGAGAACCTGACCACGAGGCAGTACGACCTAATACTCACCATCCCGAAGGGGTTCAACAAGAACGCCTCATCACTCACAAAACCCGTCTACATCGAGGTGGTCAAGGCGGCTGGTAGCCCCGCCGCGGACACGGCCTACAATAAGCTCTCCCAGGGACTCTCAGAGTTCACAACCCAGCTCGCCAAGTATAGGGTGGCCAGGCTCGCCGAGCTTGCAGGCCTCCAGGGGTTGAAGCCGGACAACGTCCTAGCGCCGCTTAGGATACTCGAGTCGCTCGCCACCCCCACGGGTGCACCAGCCCCCGCCGGCATAGAGCAGAAGGCGTGGCTGGCACGCTTCCTCTCAATGGCCATATTCTTCCTCGTGGCGCCCGCCTCAGCGATAATAGTCGACAGCATAGTCGGCGAGAGGGAGCGCAGGACTCTCGAGATGCTCGCAGCCTCCCCCGCAACACCATCAGACATACTCCTAGGCAAACTCGTCACCGGCGTCGTCCTGGCAGCGCTCGCATCCATCATAGACCTCGCCGGCGTCGCGGTGCTCACTGCCACGCTGAGCGTCTACTACAAGGGGCTCACGCTGGATCTAGGCTTCGCCGCCTTCCACAGCCTACAAGTCTTCATAGCGATACTTGTGACGTGCATACTGATAGAGCTCGCATCGATAATAGCCCCCTCCGCGAGGGCGGCCTCCACGACAACTAGCCTAGTAACCGCGGTGGCGGCCGCGATATTCATGTCAGCCCTCTTCGTCGACTTCACGAAGCTGCAGCCGCTCGTCTCGGTAGCGATGCAGGCCATACCGTACACCCATACAGTCCTCGCGATAACAGCCTACGTCGTCGGCGACAGGATCGGGGCGGTGCTGCACACGGTGGCGGCCGCCGCCTACATACCGGCGGCCGAGCTCCTAGCACTACGCCTATACAACGCGGAGAGGATACTCCGCTCACAGTAGGCCACATGGCCCCGGCGAGGAGGCTATAGGAGTTAAAAACACGCTCAATGGTGGCTCTGCAGCCACAGCGGCAACACGATGAACACTATAACGACCAGCAGCACCACCAGCGCGACAACACCCAGGCTCACCGGGATAGCCGGGCCGGCGGCCGGGCTACTCGTGGTCGTGGCGGTTGCCGTCACCGTTGACGGCCTATACACCAGGACGGCGTGAACCGTGCTGTTGCAGTCAAGGCTCTGGTAGGGCGAGTCCCCGTAGACCAGGAGGACGAGGGAGGGGGACGACTCCAGCAGCGACGCCGACAACACGAGCCTCCCGGGCAGCGTCTTATTCAGTACAAGGCTCCCGGTCGCGTTGAACAACTCGACTGTGGCGTTGAACCCCCCGCTCGGCCCCCCGACACCACCGACGACGGCCACGTAGTCCGGCGAACCCGAGACCCAGTAGACGGCGCCCACGCCGCGCCCCCATGCGACCGAGCCTCCAGCCACCGCGTAGACGGCCCCGCTCCCGCCGCTCACGAGGTCTATGTACTTGGTCGCGTTCAGCTCGTCGAGCAGGTACCCGACCTTAGCAGTCCCCACCACGACGTAGCCCCCCATCCTGGCTAGCAGCCTCCCAGGCGCAGCAGCCCCCTCAAGCGTCCTCGAGGCCTCTACGCGCCCGTCAAGCGAGACCCTGTACAGCAGCCCGTCGTAAGTGTAGGCGTAGACGCTGTCCCCGCTGAAGACGAGACTGTGCACCGGGTGCCACAGCCTGACCGTCGTAAGCGCCCCCGTCTCGGTATTGTATATGTAGAGGTACCCGGAGTAGTCGCCGGCAGCCACGAGCGTCCCGTTAGGCGACGCGGCCAGAGCAGTCACGAAGTTACTAGTATTGAAGCTCCATAGGACGCTGCCGCTGACCGACAAACCCTCCACACCGAACTCGAACAACTCCCCAGACCCCGTGAGCTTGAGGCTGGTCACCGCATACTCCGTCACCACCGTGTCCCCGGCGGCTACGAGTGGCCAGTAGACCCTCATGGACAGCCTCGGATAGAGGTTAGAGACGTTAACCTTGACCGGCGCCTCGCCCGGGCACTTGATATAGACTATGCCGTCCACGGTGGCCGCGGCGAAACACCCACTGGCCGTGACAGCCACGCTGGATACACCCCCCTCGGTGGCGTTGTACCAGACGAGATCCCCGCTGGACGCCTTGAAGACGTAGACTGCGCCGTAGGCCAGGCCATCACCCCACCCGGTGCCGACGACCACGTAGCCCTGGCCGCCCACAGCGGTCGACAACACCACGCCCCTAACCTGCTTAGACCACGCCTCGACCTTCTCAAGGCCCGCCGCGGAGGCCGGGGAAGCGGCCGCCGCCAACATGAACAGCAGGATTGCCATCACTAGTAGCCCATGCCTCATGAAGACACCCTTGATAGGTCTGGGGCCGGGGCAATATAGGAGTGTTGTCCTCAGCCCACGACATCTATCAATGGAGGGGCGGACAGCCTCACAAGGGAGGCGGGCACGACGGGCACGCCAACCCTCTCAGCCTCCTCAAGAACAGGCGCGACCCTAGCCCTCCACCTAGGATCCCTCATCACGTGGTGGTCGTAGACCACCAGTTTGAGGCCGCTGGACTCGAGCAATATGATCCTCATAGCCTCCACAGCCCTCCTAAGATTAACCCTGTTAAGCATGTAGGGGTACAGGTAGGTTGGCGGCCCATCGGCTACAAGGATGTCCGGTTTTAGGCCGGCAACCCAGTAGGCGTAGTCATCTATTATCGGGCCCATCAGGTCGCTAGTGTACAGCACCCTGACGCCGCGCGCCTCGACAAGCACGGGCGTGACCCAGCCAGTCCTATCGTACTCGACGCCGTGGAAGAAGGGCCCCATGAGGCACACGGTTGTGCTCCTCACGGTGAAGCAGAAGCCGTCGTCGAGCACAACCTGGAGCCCCCCAAGCCTGAACCTCTCGGCCAGGCAGGGCCCCCTAGACCATACCTCAACCAGCTTCTCAAACCACCTCCTCCCCTTAGCCAGCAGCTCGGCCCTACGCCCAGCGTAGCCGCCCCAATCCCTGGAGTTGCTCTCCACGAGCTCCTCGACGGGGTCGCCTATACACGCCTCCCTGCACTCAGCCTCCTCGACCGACCCGCCCAGAACACCAGCCAGCTCCTCGAAGAACCTCCTAGCCCTAACCCACTGGCTATGGTTTATGAAGCGGTTAGGGTTCTTCGCGACGAGGAGGCGCGCCCCACGGTAGATGCTCCCAGGCCTGCCCAGTGCCGGGTCGAGGGGGGAGGTGTAATGGTCGTGGTGGTAGTGGGTTATCACTATGGCTTCGGCGGCCCCGGCGTAGAGCTCTATGAGCCTCACGGCCCTCCTCCTGAGCTCCTCCTTGAGGTCGCCGCTGAGGGGGTAGCTCGGCTGCATCGCTGCGGCGCCAGGGTCTATGAGCACCCCGTCCTCGAGGAACAGGGAGGAGGACTTGGCCCCCATACTGTCGAACCAGAGGAGCCTAAGCCCCGCCCTCTCCAGCAGCCTCCTCTCCTCCTCCCCGACCAGCTCGCCGCCGGCCATGGCTCA
>CAYZCH010000067.1:0-27986 GCA_964476405.1 uncultured Desulfurococcales archaeon | reverse complement strand
GGTTCAAGTAGGCGTTGGCTTCGCGGAGGAGGTCGAATATCCTTACAAGCGCCTCGCTCACCTTGTATGAGTCCATGAGGCGCATAGAGTCCCTCACAACCTCGTCCGCCACCCTCGCGAGCGCCTCGTCTACTTCGCCGCGGCTAACCCTACCCCCGAGCTTCCTCTTCACGAGGACGCCGACGCGCCGGACGAGGTTGCCGTAGGTGTCTGCTAGCTCCGCGTTATACGCGTTCCTGAAGAGGTCGGGGTCGTAGTCCATGTCCTTCTCGAATGTCGAGAACCTAGCGAGGAGGTAGCGGACGGCGTCGCTCGACCCATAGGTCTCCAGGAGCTCATCTATACTAACTATATTACCTATAGTCTTGCTCATCTTAACGCCGCGGCATAGGATGAAGCCGTGGACTAGGAGCCTCCTAGGGGGCGGAAGCTCCAGCATCGCCAGTATCGCGAACCATAGCGCTGTGTGGAACCAGAGGATGTCCTTCCCTATGATATGGTGTACGGTGCTCCAGTACCTCCTGAACCTCTCCTCATCCCTCCCATACCCTATTGCGGTCAGGTAATTGAGGAGGGCGTCGACCCACACGTATATAGTGTGGTTGGGATCCCATGGGGCCTCTATACCCCAGTAGACGCGCTCCTTCGGCCTGGTTATTGATACGTCCCTCAACCCCTCCTTCCTAATCCTCCCGAGCACCTCCCTCGCATACTGGGGCGGGTACACTATGCCGGACTCCAACGCCTCTACAACCCTGTCCTCGTACTCGGATAACTTGAGGAAGTATGACTCCTCCTCGACCCACTCGAGGGGTTTGAGGTGGAGGGGGCAGAGCTTTACCCCATCCTTCTCTATGTACTCGCCTTCGCTGTAGAACTTCTCACAGCTGGTGCAGTACCAGCCCTTATACACCCCCTTATAGATAAGCCCCTTCTCATATATCCGGCTCAGGGCGAGCTTCACGGTCTCTACATGGTCGGGGTCCGTAGTCCTTATGAACCGGTTAAAGCTTATCTGAAGCTTCCTCCAGTAGCTCTTAAAAATAGACGACATTTTATCAACGAAGGTCTTCGGGTCGACGCCGTGCCTCTCCGCGGTCCGCTGGAGCTTTAGGCCGTGCTCATCGGTGCCCGTGAGGAAGAACACGTCCTTCCCTAGCAGCCTATTCCACCTGGCTAACACGTCTGCAAGCACGGTTGTGTACGCGTGCCCTATGTGCGGCTTATCGTTTGGATAGTAGATGGGTGTCGTTATGTAGAAGGCTTGCCTCGGCAATACCTCTACCCTTCTTGCCTCATGAGGGAGGCGGGTAAATTATGCATTATCATCCAGGAGCGTGGCCCGCGGGGCACGGGTCTGAGTGTGGAGGCGCGTGGGGAGAAAAACCGTGTTTTAGGCCGAGTGTATGATTGCCTTCTCCTCTAGCTTGCGTAGGGCCTCGCTCAGCTCGTGGAGTACCTCCGCCGGGCTCTTGAACTCCTCCTTCTCTACCTCCTTCAATACCGCCTCGATGTCCAGCCCGTGCCACTTGAGCCCCTCAAGCCTCTTGGCTAGCTCCTCCTTCTTCAGCGGGAACTCTGCTCCCCTCAGCCTCTTCAACACCTCAACAGCCCAGTTTATGCCGCGGCGCGCGGTTATCGGAAGCTCTCCCCTCTCCTCCAGCTTCCTTATAGCCTCGCTTAGCTCGTGCAGCAGCTCTGCGGGGCTCCTGAACTCCTCCTTCTCTACCTCGTCGAGTATCTTCTCTATCGGCATGCCGGCCCCGTATAGCCCCTTCAGCCTCTCCTTAAGCTCCTCCTTCTTCACAGGGAACTCTACTCCCTTGAGCCTCCTGAGGACCTCGACCGCCCAGTTTACACCCCTCCTCGCCGAGGGCATCTCCTTCTCACCTCCTGAGAACTCCGTGTTTTTCTTGTCGAGAGCGCTGATATATATTAATTACTGTAATCGTTGCCGCGGAAGCTAAGGCTCAGAGATATATGCCGGAGGATTACCTGTGGGCAAGTGAACGTGCAAGAAGGGTGGTATAGTCGTGGAGGTCTGGGCGGAGCTGGAGCCGAGCAGCAGGTGGGAGAGGCTCGGCGCTAGGGCCGCGGCCCTGCTGGATGCCGGCGTGGACGCTATAGACATCCCGGAGGCGCCCCTTGGAACCCCCAGGGGCTACGCCCCCATACTGGCCTGCCTGCTCAGGCAGAGGCTGGGTGCGAGAACAGTGCCTCATGTCAGGGTTCTAGACCTTAACCTGAACGCCGCCGTCTCGGTAGCTAAGGGGCTGCGTGCATGCGGCGTGGAGGAGGTGGTTGTGCTGCGTGGCGACCCCCCGGCGTATGGTAGGCCGACCGGCACTCGTAGCGAGGAGGCAGCGTCGCTCATTAGGAGGCTTGTGCCGGGTGTGCGTGTCGGCGCCCTCCTAAGCTTGAGGCATGGCCTGCCTAGGGTTCTCGAAAGGCTTGGAGGCCCCTTCGACTTCTTCCTGGTGACTAGGTGGCCGGGCAGGCTAAGTGACTTGTCGGAGGTCTCCGTGGAGGCCAGGGCTAGGGGTAAGAGGCTCATAGGCTACCTTATAGTGGGCTGCGGCGAGTCGCTGGCGAGGCTCAAATCCATGCTTAACGGCCAGCCAGTCCACGCCCCCAGAGAGGCCGTGGAGCTCGCAGCATCGGTAGCTGGGCTCCTGGACGGTGTTCTAGTGTCGTCGCCCGGCGACATCGACTGCATGCTGCGGGTCATCGAGATGCTTAAGGGGGGTCTCTAGGGCGCCGTGCCTACTCCTCCAGCGTCCTGGGGGCCTTGAAGTAGCCGTCCTCGGTCTCCGCAGCGTTCATCAACGCCTCCTCCTGGCTCAACCCCGGCCTGGGCTCGTCGGGGCGTAGCAGCCCCTCCTTGTCGAGGGGGTGGTATAGGGGTTCGACGTCCTCTACCGGCGCCTCTAGGAGCCTGTTTATGAACTCCATTATCTTCTCTATCGATCTCCTTATCTCCTCCTTCTCGTCGTCGCTTAGGCTGAGCCTGGCTAGCCAGGCTAAGTGGTCGACGTCTACCCTACCCTCCTTCATCCAGGGCCCCGGTTTACGGCCAGGACTTCAATATTATAAGTGTGTTTGTGTCGGCTACACCGTCGATGTTCCTGATCTTATCGATGCTCTCGTTGATGTCCTTTATTGAGGAGCCTCTCAGTATGACGAGTATGTCGTAGTTGCCTGTTATCTCGTAGAGCCTGTCGACGCCCCTCACTTGCCTGATAATGTTCTTTGATACGACGGGTACGGGGGCTGGCGGCTTCACCTTTATGAGCACCGCCGCCCTTATCTCGTTCGCTATGCTGTAGTCTATCGTGAAGCGCCTGATTATGCCGCGCCTTATGAGCGAGGCTATCCTCTTCCTTATAGCGCTCTCGCTTAGCCCGACCTCCCTCGCTATCTCGGCGTAGCTGGCCCTAGCGTTCTCCCTTAGTATCTCGAGGATCTTGATGTCTTTCTCGTCGACGCTCTGCCTATCCCTCGCCACGGTTCCCGCCTCTATGCTCCGTGTATCCTTGTTGCCTTGGCCCCGCTCAGTAGTCTTTGTATCGGGTGTTTCTTTATACCGTTACCAATTATCGCCTCCCCGACCCCTGCCTCGACAGCCTCGGCTGCATGTATCAATTTCCTGTTCATGCCCGGCCCCGTCCTCCTCGCCGCCTCCCTGGCCTCCTCGGCGGTCAGCTCCTCCACCAGCGTGTCGCCGAGTATTAGTCCGTCGACGTCTGTTAGGAGGATGAGTCTGTCCACCCTGAGCGCCGCAGCCACTCTTGAGGCTGCCTGGTCGGCGTCTGTGTTTAGTGGTTGCCCGTCCTCTGTTACTGCTAGCGGTGACAGCACTAGTACTGGAGTGGCGTCTAGTAGTCTTTTCAGGGCAGTGGCGTTGACCGAGATTATCCTGCCCGTGTAGCCTCCGGGTATGAGCCTCTTCCTCCCCCTCTCATCGACTATGACTATGTATTTCTTCCTCTTGGCGGTCAGTATTGCCGCGTCTACGCCGCTGACCCCTATAGCCTTCACCCCCTTCGCCAGGAGGCTGGCCGTCAGCCTCTTGTTGAGCAGGCCGGCCATAACCATCATGTATACTTCTAGCTCCTTCTCATCAGTATACCTGCTCCTTATGCCGCTTGGGGAGGTGACGAACCTCGGCTCGATGCCCATCCTCCTGGAGTACTCGGTGACTAGGTCTCCGCCGCCGTGCACCAGTATGAGCTTCTCCCCCCTCCTGGCCAGCTCGGCTACATCCTCCAGTATGGAGTCCATGTTTGATAGGAGCGCCCTCCCGCCAGCCTTCACCACGATCAAGCCGTGCAGCACCCCTAGGCCGGCTTCAGCGGGGGTATTAGGAGGCCGCGTGTCTCCTCGAACCCCAGCATTATGTTCATGCACTGTATGGCTTGCCCTGCGGCCCCCTTGCCTAGGTTGTCTATCGCGGCGAACGCAGCCACCCTACCCACCCTCTCCTCGACAGCGAAGCCGACGTCGGCGTAGTTGCTGCCTATGACGTACTTGGGGTCGGGGTAGCGGAGGACTCCTACCCTTACGAGCCTCACGAACGGCTCCCCGTGGTACATCGAGGCGTAAGCCCTCAACACGTCCCTCTCGGTCACACCGTCGAGGAGCCAGGCGTGCACGGTGGCGAGGCTCCCCCTTATCGCGCTGACCGCGTGGGGGACGAAGGCAACTCTAAGCTCGCGGCCTGCGAGCGCCCCAAGCTCCTGCTCGACCTCGGCTACGTGGCGGTGGCCCGCCGGGTCGTACGGCCTTATCGCGTTCTCTCTTTCAGGATGGTGGCTGCCTGGGTACGGCTTGCTGCCCGCCTCGCTGCTCCCAGCCTTTACGTCGACCACTATGTGGTCGAGGTCTATGAGCCTGTGCTTCACCAGGGGGGCGGCGGCTAGTATGGCTGCGGTGGAGTTGCAGCCGGGCACGGCTACCAGCTTTGCCCCCCTGATCTCATCCCTGTGGAGCTCTGGGAGGCCGTAGACGGCCTCGCTTAGGAGCTCCGGGTACTCGTGTCTCCTGCCGTACCAGTACTCGTACGCCTCTGGGCTCTTCAGCCTGTAGTCGGCGCTTAGATCGAGCACCTTCAGTCCGACGCGCAGCAGTTCGGGGACGAGCCTCATCGAGGCGCCGTGGGGGAGCGCCAGGAATACGACGCTGCATTTCCTCGATATCTCGTCGATGTCGGGCTTCCTGAACCTCAGGTGCCGGTAGAACCCTCTCAGGTTTATGTGGACGTAGCTTACCGGGAGGCCGGCGTACTCCCTCGAGGTAGCTAGGACTACCTCGACGTCGGGGTGGAGGGCCAGGTATCTGAGCAGCTCGCCGCCGGTATAGCCCGAGGCCCCGACTATGCATGCCTCGACCACTGCCCGGGTCACCTCTTATAGTGTTGTATCAGCTTGTCCACGAGGATTGAGGCTACGTTCACGCCGGTTGCATGCATGAAGCCCTTGAACTCGGGTACGCCGTTCACCTCGTTCACGAGGTACCCCCTGTCCGGGTGGTGGAAGAAGTCGAGGGATATGAAAAACCCTTTAACCGCGGCGGCGGCCTTTATGGCGAGTTCCTCGAGGTCTCCGTCGGCCTGGTACTTCTCCACCCTGGCGCCTAGGGCTACGTTGCTCCTCCACTCCCCCCGTGCAGCTATGCGCTTCATGCAGCCTATCAGCTCCTCGTCGATTACTATGCATCTAATGTCCGTCGAGCCCGTCTCCACGTATTCCTGGAGTAGGTGTACCCTCAGCTGCTTGGAGCCCAGTATGCTTCTATGCTCGGCTATCGTCTTCAACTGGTGCTCGCTCTCTATCAGCGTTACGAGTCTCCCCCAGCTGCCTATTGGGGGCTTGTCGACGAGGGGGTATCCGAGCTCGCTGGCGGCGTCGAGTAACGGTTTGGGGTCAAGGACGAGTATCGTGTGTGGTATTGGGACGCCGTGTCTGCGGAGAACCGCGTATGTCAGCGCCTTATCGCCGGCCGTTATTATCGTTGAGCTGTTGTTCACAGTCTCATACCCCTGCGCCTCGAGGGCGGCGGCGCTGTATGCTGCCGTGTACATGGCGACAGGCCGTATTATCGCCACGCCGTCCCCCTCCTCCTCCGCGTTTAGATCAAGGTATGTCCGTAGCACGTTCACGGCCCGGCAGCTGACCCCTCTCCTGTCAAGCTCCCTCTTGATCCTCTTCTCCTCCTCCCTAGCGTAGTCGTAGACTAGCAGGAAGTCCACCTATGCACCACCCCAATACTCTCTCAGCTCCTTGGCCTTGAGCTCGCCGCCGTCACGGAGCCAGCGGATGCTCCTCGCAAGGTAGTATGCTAGCCTGCCATCGAGTACGAGGGGGGTGTTCATGTCGGCGGCCAGCCTCCTTATAGAGTAGTCCTTTTCTGGTGCATGCCCCGTCGTTATGACTAGGCCGACCCTCCCGTCGGCTATCATCTTGCACGCCTCCGTCTTGCCTATGGAGTCTATCCCGTCGGCCTCCATCCCCTTCACAGTGTATACTATGTAGCCTAGGGATGAGAGTATCTCGGCGGCAGCCATAACGTACTCTTTCTCGTACTCCACCGGGGCGTATGCTAGTACGAGCTCGTTCTCGGCCGGCAGCCTGTTGCCGTGGACGCTGAGCCAGCTCTTAAGGAGGGCCTCCTCGAGGGTGTCGCCTAGCGCAGCAACCTCGCCAGTACTCCTCATCTCGGGGCCGAGGTGGGGGTAGGCGCCCCTAAGCCTAGACCAGGAGAACTGGGGTGACTTCACACCCCACGCCGCTGGCCTGAGGTAGTTGAATACTCCCGGCGTCGGCGCGCTTTTTATAACGCCCTCCAGGGAGGCCTCCGCCGCCGCCTCCATAAGGTTGTATCCTGTAGTCTTACTAGTGAACGGCATCGACCTGCTCGACCTGAGGTTTAGCTCTATAACGTAGACGTCCCTGCCGTCGTAGAGGAATTGTAGGTTGAAGGGCCCCTTTATGCCGAGCGTCTCGTTAAGCGCCTGGGCGGTATCCATCATCCTCTTTGCTATCGAGTCGGGGAGGCTGTAGTAAGGGATTATCATTGTCGAGTCGCCGCTATGCACTCCCGCCGGCTCTATATGCTCTATCACCGTGCCTATGGAGGTCGCCCCATCCCCGACAGCGTCTATCTCGGCCTCGATAGCGCCCTGGATGAACTTCGAGACCACGACGGGGTACCTGGGCGAGACCTTGGCTGCACGGTTCAGGTACTCGAGCAGCTGCCTCTGGTTCCACGCTATGTTCATGGCTGAGCCGCTCAGCACGTAGCTAGGCCTCACCAGAACAGGGTAGCCGACCTTCTCGGCGAAGGATAGAACCTCGTCCAAGCTCGTGGCGGCGACCCAGGGGGGTTGTTTTATGCCTAGCTCGTCGAGCAGCTCGCTGAAGAGCGCCCGGTTCTCTGCTCGGTCGACGCTCCTGCCGGGGGTGCCTAGGAGCACTACCCCGGCCTCCTCTAGTGGGCGGGCGAGCTTGTTGGCGAGTTGCCCGCCGGCGAACGCGACTACGCCCCGCGGCTTCTCGTAGCCATATATGTCGAGTATCCTCTCGAGGGTTATCTCCTCGAAGTAGAGCTTGTCGTTCATGTCCCAGTCGGTTGACACGGTCTCCGGGTTGTAGTTGACTACTATAACCTCGTAGCCCCTCCTCTTCGCAGCATCCGCGTAGTTCACTACCGCCCAGTCGAACTCGACGCTCACCCCTATCCTGAAGACGCCGGCGCCTATGACAAGTATCGATCTACCGTCCGCCGAGGGTTTGACATCGTGTTCCGACGCGTTGTATGACATGTAGAGGTAGTTTGTCTCGGCAGGCCACTCTGCCGCGAGGGTGTCTATCTGCTTCGTGTATGGTGTTACGCCTATGCTGCGCCTCCACCGCCTTATCCTCGACTCCTCTACACCACTTATGGCTGATAACTGCTCATCGCTGAAGCCGAGCCTCTTGGCCTCTGCGAGCCTCTCATCGCTCAACCCCTTCCTCCTTATCTCCTCTGTCAGCCTCACCACGTCCTCCACCTGGTAGAGGAAGTAGGGGTCTATGCCGGTCACTCTCGATACCTCGTGGACGCTAGCCCCCAGCTGGAACGCTTTAGCGGCCCAGAGGGGCCAGTAGGGCTCCCTCCTCCTAAGCTTCTCCATTACAGCCTCGAGGCTATACTCGGCGTTGTATGTTGGCCCCCCGGTGAGGCCGGGCTCGCCTATGTCGAGCATCCTTATAGCCTTCTGTAGTGCCTCCGTGAATGTCCTCCCTATGGCCATTACCTCTCCTATGCTCTTCATCTCAGACCCTATGCTCTTCTCAACCCCCTCGAACTTGTCTAGATCCCAGCGGGGCACCTTCACGACCACGTAATCTAGGCTTGGCTCGAAGCAGGCGCACGTCCTACATGTAACCTTGTTGAGTAGCTCGTGGAGCCTGTAGCCTAGGGCGAGCTTCGCGGCTATGTATGCTAGGGGGTAGCCGGTAGCCTTGCTTGCAAGCGCGCTGCTCCTGGACATGCGCGGGTTCGTCTCTATCACGTAGTAGTGGGTGCTGTCCCTCGGGTCTAGGGCTAGCTGCACATTCCCCTCTCCTATGAGGCTTATCGACTCGGCGACCTGGAGGGAGGCGTCCCTCAGCAGCTGGTACTCGTAGTCTGTGAGCGTCTGGCAGGGGGCTACCACTATCGACTCCCCGGTGTGGACGCCCATCGGGTCCACGTTCTCCATGCAGGCCACTGCCACCATGTCGCCGTACTGGTCCCTCACGACCTCGAACTCTATCTCCTTCCAGTGGTAGAGGTATTTCTCTACGAGAACCTCCCTTATCTCGGACTGTGCGAACGCCCTCCTGAGGTACTCGTGGAGCTCCTCCATGCTCCATGCCACGAAGCTCCCGCCGCCACCGAGGTTGAAGCTGACCCTGACTATCACGGGCGGCCCTATCTCCTCAGCGTGTTTGAGTGCCTCCTCGACGCTCCTGGCAGGCCTGCTCGGCGGTACTGGGAGCCCCCACTTGATCATAGTCTCTCTGAAAAGGCCCCTTGAGAGCGCCCTCCTTATCCCGTCGATAGGCGTCCCCAATACCTTTACGCCGTACTTGTCTAGGATCCCGGAGTCGTGCAGCGCCACTCCAAGGCTTAGTGCCGTCTGGCCGCCGAACCCCAGTAGTATCGCGTCGGGCCTCTCCCTCTCAATCACCTTCTCCAGGAACCAGGGCTTGAGCGGGCCCAGGTACACTTTGTCGCTCATCTTGTGGCTTGTCTGTATGGTTGCGACGTTGGGGTTGACGAGAATAGTCTCTATACCCTCCTCCCTGAGTGCCTTGAGGGCCTGGCTGCCGCTATAGTCGAACTCTGCGGCCTCAGCTATCTTTATCGAGCCCGAGCCGAGGACTAATACTTTCCTCACATCAGTCCTCATCAAGTCAAGCCTACCCTCCTGGAGAGCCAGTCGAACATCCATGTAGAGTCATGGGGGCCTGGCCCACCTTCAGGATGGAATTGGACGGCGAGTATCCTTCCAGTCTCGTCGACGACGCCCTCTACGGTCTTGTCGTCGGGGTTGAGGAAGCGGAGCTTCAGCCCCGTCCCCTTCAGCGTCTCGGAGTCTACGGCGTAGCCGTGATTCTGGGTGGTTACGAAGCATTTTCCAGTCTCTAGGTCGACCACAGGCTTGTTGGGGCCCCTATGCCCGTAGGGGAGCTTGAATGTCTTGGCCCCCCTCGCTACGCAGAGTATCTGCATGCCGAGGCATATCGCTAGCAGTGGTAAGCCGTACTCGGCTAGCTCCCTGGCCGCCCTGACAGCCTCCCTGAGTATCGAGGGGTTTCCGGGCCCGTTGCTGAGGAGTATTGCGTCCGCCTCCTCTGCTACATCCCCCGCCCTCGACCAGCAGGGATACCTTATAACGTGGAAGCCCCTGCGGAGGAGCTCCCTCAGTATCCCATACTTGACGCCGCAGTCTAGGACTGCTACCCTGTAACCATTAGACCTGCTCCTCGGTGAGTGCTCCAGCGGCTCCCTCGGGGACACCCTGTAGGCTAGTCTGAGCTCGTCGTATCTCTTTGATTTAGAGAGTATTGATGCCAGCTTCTCCCAGGCTGGGGGCTCGTCGCCCTCCCTGTAGACCGCTATAACCCCCATCATCACACCCCTACTCCTGATAGTCTTTACTATCATGCGTGTATCCACCCTGTAGATCCCTGGTACCGACTCCTCCCTGAGCCACTCATCGAGGCTCATGACTGAGAGGTAGTGGTTGGGTCTAGGGAGCTCGGCTACGATGAACCCCTCTACATGTATCCTATCGGATTCGTAGCATGCAGGGATCCCCTCGACGCTAAACCCCCTCCCGGGAACACCGTAGTTCCCGACCATGGGGTGCGTGTAGACGAGTATCTGGCCTTCATAGCTCGGGTCAGTTAAGCTCTCAGGGTAGCCGGTCATGCTTGTCGAGAAGACTACCTCCCCGACGCGGATGCCCTCAGCCCCGAAGCCGCAGCCTTCGAACCCGAGGCCGTTCTCGAGGAGTAGCCTCCCCCTCCTACCAGTGCGGCAGGAGAGGTAGGGGTACTTGATGATCCTCACGCCGCCTCACCTCTTCCCGAGATCTCCCTGAGCCTCTCCACGAGCTCTTCCTCGCAGCCCCGCAGCATCTCCTCGATCCTGGCCAGCTCCTCCTCGTCGGCCGCCAGCCTCTCCTCCGCCGCAGTGATCCGCATGTCTGGCTCGCCGCTCCTCGCCCTTACCAGGGCGTCTGGCTTGTCGGGGTTGATGCCGGCCTCATCGAGCAGGCGTGAGGTGTTGGTTCCAGGCCTCCAGGAGTCCTCCTTTAGGGCTGCTGCGACCGAGAAGTAGGCCTCTCGGAACGGCTTACCCGTCCTGAGGGCCAGGGACTCGCTTAGCTCCTGCCCCCAGTACACTGAACCCTGCAGAAGCCTCGCAGCCCGCTCCCTAGATATCCTTAACCCTTTAATCATTCTTGAAGCAACGCGCACGCTTGTAAGTGTTGTTTCCAGCACGGCTCTTAGCCTGTCGTTGATCTCTTGTAGGTCGAGGTTGTAGCCGTATGGGAGCCCCTTGTACATCGAGAGGGCGGCTGCGAGGTCTCCTATGGCTCCGCCAGCCCTTGCCCTTAGAACCTCGGCTGCCACGGGGTTCCTCTTGTGTGGCATTATGCTGCTGGTCGCGACGAGCTCGTCGGGTAGCTCGAATACCCCGTAGCCTTGGCTCGAGAAGACGACTAGGTCCTCTGCGAGGCGCGACAGCTCCACCATCAATACGGCTGTCTGCGCGACGGCGAGTAGGATGAGTAGCCTCGAGGAGGTGGCGTAGTAGGGCTCGGTGAAGTCCCGCTCGAAGCAGAGGAGGCCCCGCCATGAACGCCTCCTAAACCCTACCATGGTGCCTGCAGCCGGCCCCGAGCCTAGAGGGTTCTTGTTGAGCATGCGCAGCGCTGATGAAAGGGATCTCCAGGCGTCTGAGAAGGCCTCCTCGTAGGATAGGAGGTAGTCTGAGGCCCAAGCGGCCTGCGCCACCTGCAGGTGGGTGAAGACGGGTATTACTATGCCTCGGTGCTCACGCGCCTTCGTGATGAGGCTCCTCCGCAGCCCTATGAGCTCCCGGAGCACCTCTACGACCAGGCTCCTGACGGCCAGTATGAGTGACGCTGAGACCTGGTCGTTCCTGCTCCTGCCTATAGGTATGTAGCCCGCGTCCTCGCCGCATAGCTTGTATAGGTAGGCTTCGAGCGCCTCGAAGAAGTCCTCGGCGTCCGGGGCCGCCTCCACGACCACGCTATAAGGCTCGCTGCTCAGTAGCTTCAGGAGCACGGATGCCGTGCAGGAGAGCTTCTCCCTCGGCACGACATTGTTATCGGCGAGCGCAACTACATGTGCAGCCATAACCCTAACTATGTATGGTGCCAGCCACTCGTCTCTCCCAAGGCTAGAGGTGTACGCCGCGGCCTCCCTGTCCTCCCTCCCGAGGAACCTCCGGTACCTGATCATAGCAGGCCAGTCATCCCCCTAGCCTTCATGCTCGCGAGCGAGTGTAGGCCATGTAGGGTTATGAAGCCCCGGGCCTCCTCGTCGGAGGGGTACCAGCCCTCATTATAGTCTATGGTCTTCTTCGAGTAGCTCGTGTAGGGGCTCCACCTGCCGACAATCCTCATCGAGCCCTTGTATACCTTGACTTTGACGACCCCCGTTACATGCTCGTTGACGGAGTCTATGAACCTCTGCAGGTGTAGTCTCAGCGGCTCTATCCATAGGCCAGAGTACACCAGGTCGGTCCAGACGGTGTCTGCTAGCTTCTTGAACCTCAGCTCCCTGGGTGTGAGGATCAGCTTCTCGAGGTCATGGTGCGCGTTTATCAGTGTAAGTGCTGCTGGGGCCTCGTATACCTCTCTGCTCTTCAGCCCGACTACCCTGTTCTCTATGTGGTCTATCCTGCCGTAGCCGTGGAAGCCTACGAGCTTGTTGAGTGTCTCTACGAGCCGTACGAGATCCATTTTCTCCCCGTTTATTGATGTCGGGACGCCCTTCTCGAAGCCTATCTCGAGGCTTAGGGGCGTGTCGGGCGCCTTGGAGGGGTCGACCGTCCATGCGAACGCGTCTTCTGGAGGCTCGGCGAGCGGGTCATCTAGTACGCCGCCCTCAATGCTCCGTGACCAGAGGTTCTCGTCGACGCTGTACTTCGAGTGTGTTGAGGGTACTGTGTAGCCGTACTTCCTCAGTATCTCGATCGATTGCCTCCTTGTGAGCCTTAGCTCCCTGACTGGGGCGATTATCTTGATGTCGTCTGGCAGCAGCGCCTTTAACGTGAGCTCGAACCTCACCTGGTCGTTGCCCTTGGAGGTGCATCCGTGTGCTACCGCGTCCGCCCCCTCCTTTACGGCTATCTCGGCTACCTTGGCGGCTATGAGTGGCCTGGCTAGCGCGGTGCCTAGCGGGTACGCGTCCTCGTAGAGCGCATTCGCTTTTATCGACGGGGCTATGTAGTTCTCTGCGAACTCCTTCTTGGCGTCGATAGTGTAGTGTTTTGAGGCCCCGAGCCTGTATGCCCTTTCCTCGACTCCTTCGAGCTCATCCTCCTGCCCGACGTCCACCGTCACCGTGATTACCTCGGCGTTGTACATTTTCCTTAGGAGTACAAGGATTGTGGATGTATCGAGGCCGCCCGAGTACGCGAGCACTACCTTCAAGCGTTTCTTCCCGTTGCCAGGCTAGGCGGTAACAAGTCTTTGAAGAGTGTGTTTCATATGTTTCATGCGCCGAGGATATAGTTATATATGGAACGGGATAGTTGCATCCGGGTGGCCGGCGGGATGACGAGCGTCGCCGAGGCAGTGAGGAGGGTGGTGGACTCCGACCCCTGTCTTCGCGAGTGCCTGGCTAAGGGGATTGTTAACTATAGTGAGCTTGCGCGTAGGATCAGAGCGGCGGTGGAGAAGCTTACGGGCGGCAGGCCCAGCGTCGAGTCCGTCAAGATGGCCGCGATAAGGTACGCTGAGAGGCTCTCCAGGAGCGTGGATAGTGTCGAGGGGAGTATAGTCAGCCTCCTATCAATGAGCGCCCTTGAGGTCAGGACAGGTATCACGGTCTTGACCGTGAGGATTAGCGCCCTGAGGAAACTCGCATCCATGGTGACCGAGCTGCTCGGCTCGGCAAGGTTCTTCGCGATGATGCAGAGCCTTACAAGCGTCACTATAATAATTGATGATGAACACCTCCCCATGGTCAAGTCGGTTCTCGACGATGACGACATCATGGATATTTATAGGGATCAGGCGGCGCTGGTGATAGTAAGCCCTAAGAGCATAGTCTCCACCCCCGGGTTCATAGCCTACGTCTCCAGCCTCCTTGCCAGGAACGGGATAAACATAACACAGATAGAGTCCTGTCACACCGACACGGTTCTGATTATATCGAAGAACGACCTCCTCCAGGCGTTCCAGCTCCTCACCGGCGCCATTGAGATGGCCCGGCTCTATGCCAGTGTTTATGCGTCTTCCGGTCGTGAAGGGGCTGGGGAGAGGACTGCTCAGCATGGCTAGGTTTTTTAGAGACTGTAGTGGGCCCGCCACACCACCCTGGTGAGCGTTATGCCTAGAACTGCCGTGTGCCCCGTATGCGGGGGCGAGGTCGAGGTACCCGACGACGTGTTGGACGGCGAGATTATAGAGCATGACTGCGGGGCAATGCTTGTGGTCAGGGTTGAGGATGGCGGCGTGAAGCTTGAGGAGCTCCGCGGTGTTGAGGAGGACTGGGGAGAGTAGCTCTTGCCGCGTCTGGCGATACTCTATGACCATCCGAGGTATGAGGAGAAGAGGCTGCTTAGGGAGGCTGAGGCCAGGGGTTTTGAGGCAAGGCTCGTCAACGTCGACCGTCTGGCCCTAAGTATACCGCGTGACGGCCAGTTACCCGAGGCTGACGTTTATCTCCAACGTTCACTCAGCATGTATAAGGCTCTCACGGTCACAGCCTACATCGAGGGTTTCGGGGGTAGGGTGGTTAATTCCTCGCGTACCCAGATGCTGTGCGGTAACAAGTTCTTGACGACGCTAATGCTCCACCTACACGGTGTCCCCGTCCCGAGGACTGTGACGGTGTTTGAGCGGGGTGAGGCGCTTAGAGTGGCTGAGAAGCTCGGCTACCCTGTCGTCGTAAAGCCGGTGGTCGGCAGCTGGGGGCGGCTCGTGGCTAGGGCCGATACGCCGGAGTCGCTTGAGTCTATACTCGAGGACAGGTTCCTGCTGGGGGGTAGTATATACAGGGTTGTCTATATGCAGGAGTATGTCAGGAAGCCTGGCCGCGACATACGCGTGTTTGTTGTGGGCGATCATGTAGCCACGGCGATCTACAGGGTGAGCGGCTCCTGGAGGACGAATACCGCGTTGGGTGGGAGGGCTGAGGCCGCGGACGTCGACCCGGAGCTCGAGGATCTATGCCTACGCGCGGCGCGGGCTGTTGGCGGGGGCGTGCTTGGCGTCGACGTCTTCGAGGACCCGGAGCGCGGGTACCTCGTCAACGAGGTCAACTCCAACATAGACTTTAGGAACACTGAGCGTGTGACGGGCTATAACCTGGCCGGCGACATAGTCGAGTACCTGCTTGAGTTAGTGAAGAGGTGAGCTGTGGTGCTCAGCTTCGCCGAGTTCTACAAGGGTAGGGGGCTGTGCATTGAGCGTGGCGAGGCGCAGTACGTCTGGGATTGCACGGGTAGGCGTTTCCTGGATCTCCACACGGGCTATGGCGCGGCGTTCCTCGGGCATAGGAACCCCTATGTCGTCAAGGAGCTTAGGAGGCAGCTGGATAAGATAATGGTCACCTCAATGGTGTTTGATAGCCCGGCGCGTAAGCGCATGCTGCAGGAGCTCGACGGGCTCCTACCAGCGGGGCTCAGGAGGCTCTTCTTGTTGAATAGCGGGGCCGAAGCCGTTGAGCTTGCAATTAAGGCGGCGGTCGCGGCCACGGGGAGAGCGAAGCTGGTGGCATTGACGAAGGCGTTTCACGGCAGGACGCTTGGGGCGCTGAGCCTTACATGGGGGCCGAGGTATAGGCGTGGCTTCGAGCAGCTGCTCTACCCTAGGGTTGAGAGGCTCAGGCCCGGCGACGAGCACCTAGTCGACAGCGTGGTCGACGAGGACACCGCAGCGGTGTTCATGGAGCCCGTGATAGGCGAGGGCGGGGTGCTGCCCCTAGACCCGGGCTTCATCAGGGCTGTGTGGAGGAGGTGTAGGGAGGTGGGGGCTTTGCTCGTAGTCGACGAGATACAGTCCGGGTTTGGTAGGACAGGCGTATTGTGGGCTCATAGTAGAGCTGGCGTCGACCCAGACATCCTCGTAGCCGGTAAGGCGATCGGGGGCGGGTTCCCGGTGAGCCTGGTGGCGTTCAGCGATGAAGTCTACGGGCGTCTCTGGGAGGGCATGCATGGCTCAACCTATGGCGGCAACCCGCTGGCGTGCAGCGCCGTGGCCGGCGCCGCTAGGGCGCTTAAGGAGGACGGCGTCGTCGAGAAGGCTTCGCGCATGGGGCGGGTCTTCAGCGACCTCCTCGCCGATAGGGTCGGGGGGTTGAGGCTTGTAAGGGACGTGAGGGTCGTCGGGCTGATGATAGGTGTCGAGCTGCGGCGTCCCCCAACGAGGGTGGTGAAGTGTATGCAGGAGAGGGGGGTGCTCGCCTTGAAGGCGGGCGCCACGGTCGTTAGGATGCTCCCGCCATACATGGTCACGGAGGATGACGCCTCCACCGCGGTCGAGGTGCTTAGGCAGTGTATTGGAGGGCTCCAGTAGGCCTCGATGAGGCTGTAGACCACCTGACGCGCCTCCTGGAGGCCTATAGTCCGAGCGGCGCCGAGGACGAGGCGGTGGGCGTCTTCCTTGACATAGCGGCTAGCCTGGGGCTAGAGGCGCGCCGGGACGCTATAGGCAACGCGTGGGCGTGTAGGGGGTCTGGTAGGCTGGGCGTGCTCGTGGCAGGCCACGTGGATACGGTTCCGGGTCGTCTCGAGGTGCGTGTAGAGGGCACTGTGCTGCATGGCAGGGGTGCGGTCGACGCCAAGGGCCCCCTGCTCTCCTACCTGTACGCCGTAGCCGGGCTCGCCGAGCCGGGCTGCAGGGTCTGCGTCGCCGGCCTGGTGGGGGAGGAGGCTGATAGTCGTGGGGCCTGGTTCGTGGTTAGTGAGGGGGTTCGAGCGGATCACGTGTTAGTCTCTGAGCCGACGGGCGGGGCTGGCGTTGTGATAGGGTACCGGGGCTCCATGCCCTGCCGCATAGTCTGTATCGGGAGCGGCGGCCACGCGGCGGGGGCGTCGGCGGATGAGTCCGCGTTCGAGAAGCTGGTCGACTCCTGGCTGGCTGTGAGGAGGTGTAGGGGGGAGGGCGTGAGTATTAACGCGACTATTGTACGGGCCGGGGAGTACCCTAACGTGCTCCCGGCGGAGGCGTGGGCTAGGCTCGACATACGCTTGGCGCCGGGGGTGCAGCCCTCAGCGGTGCGTAGCTGCGTGGAGAGATCCCTGGTTGATGGCTGTAAGGCAGTGTTCCTGGAGTATACACCCCCGGTTCGCGTGAAGCCTCAATCCCCGACTCCTAGGTCGCTCATGCGAGCCCTCATCCGGAGGGGTGTGAGGCCCAGGCTCCTGGTGAAGAGGGGGACGAGCGACATGAACATACTCTACGGCAGGGTCTCCACGGATCTCGCAGCCTATGGGCCCGGGGACTCGAGGCTATCGCATACCGTTGCAGAGCGTATAGACGTTAGGGAGGTTCTATGGGCTGCGGGGGTCGAGGCGGACGCCATGGCTGAGCTCATGGAGCTGGGGAGGTGATTGCCGCTATCCCAAGCCTCCGCCTAACATACTTGGCGAACTCTAGCGCTGCCGAGCCGCCGCGGAACCCGTCTACTATGACGAGCTTCGGCCTGGCCTCGTCTATATAGCTCACGAGCTGGCGGAAGTCCGCGTGGTCGCTGAAGGCGATGAGCCATTCGCCCGGCCCCAGCCTGCGGAAGGGCTCCCTGAACTCCCAGCCCGACAATATTAGCCTCGTCCTGCAGGGCGCCTTGTTCCTTGAGAGTATGTGGCCGAAGTATATGTACCACCCATCCCTCATGACCTCCTGGGCCTCCCTAGTCCCCTGGAGCAGGATATCCCCTATCGGGTACCCATGCCTCTTCAGAACCATTGTCAGCTGGTAGACCCTCCTTGGGGCTACGAATGGCGCGTCTATCCCCCGGCTCCTGAGTACAAGCATAACCTCCTGGAGCTTCCCGTGGTACCCGAAGACCCCGACCGAGCCCAAAGCCAGAGCATCCCTCACTATGTCTGCGAGGAGGTCTTCTACCTCCTCCTGCCACGGCCTCATCCAGTCCGCACGGCCGTAGGTAGCATCCACTACTATGGCGTCCGCATCCCTCACTATGGGTGTCCCTGGTAGCTTGAAGTCGCTCGTGTAGAGGAGTCTGTCGCCATCCTCGGTCTCGACGAGGACCTGCGCGGTGCCGGGTATGTGGTTTGACCTTAGTAGGGTTAGCTTCTCTCCGTCAATGCTCACGGTTACGCCGTATTCTAGTGGTAGCTTTTTCGGCTCGGGAACACGGTAGCCGAGGACTCGAAGCATCTCATGTGTTATGGGTGTGGCGACAACCATGCTGCACTCCTTTATACTCTTTCTAAGCCCGGTGACGTGGTCGCTGTGGATGTGGGTGACTACACGCGTGCTCCTGCCCGGCTCGTGCCCATCGATGCTGGTGTTGTCGCCGAGGAGTATGGCGCCCTGCCGAGTAACCCTTGCCTTCCTCATAAGCCTCAGTATTTCTGTCAGCAAGCGTCTTCGACCATGGAGTGGTATTCCTGCGGGTAAGAAGTGAAATACTCTCCCCCCTCATGGGGTAATACACTCTGAGATGCATAATACGGATTCTTGAATTAAAAATGGTGGAGTACTAGCCTTCGCCTAGCGATTTGGCCTGCATGGTGCTCTCTAGGGGCAACCTTTATCTCCAGCGAGTATGTATACTCGTTCTTGGAGCGGTGGGAGCATGTTGCTACCTCCTCTAACCCTGGAAGCCAGGGTTCCCAGGAGGTTTAAGGAGCTGGCAGCAGCCGCGCAGGGGAAGCTAGGAGGCATAGTCGGCCTAATAGAGTTCTATAAGGACATGCTAATGGGGGCTGCTGCTCCCGGCGAGGAGCCTAGGCGTGTGAGCGATATCGTCGGCGGGCTTGTGAGGGTTGAGATGCTCGGCGAGAAGTATATAGCTTTGAAGAACTTCGGTATGAGCGACCTACTCTACTATCTCAGGATGCTGCAGGCATTCGGCGTCGCGCGTATAGTCGCGCTAACCGAGACCCCTAGGAGGCTCAACGACATAGCGTTGTCAAGAACCCTGCTGAGCGACACCGTTATACAGGCGGCTAAGTCTCCCGAGGCCTCCGTCATGTTCAGCTTCTACATGGGCATAGTATTCGACACGCCGGCGCGGGCAGCACTCTTCGTTGGGAGCAAGTCGGGGAGCATAGTGAACATAGCGCTTGATGAGAGGTTCAGGAAGGCGTGTGGCTACAACCTGGCGCTGAGCGGCCAGACGCTAATGAGGGCGGCTGCAGAGTCCCTGCCCCCAGTGGGTAAGGGGAGGCCATGGTACGAGCCGTTCAGCGACCTAAGCGGCATAATAGCGTTGCTGGGAGCCCTGCAGTCCGCTAAGATAAGGCCGACCCCAGAGAGGATACTAGGTATAAGGGCGCTGAGCAAGATAAAGAAGCAGGTGCTGAAGCTCGTCGACCCCTACGGCGACTACATGCTACCGAGGGGAACGCTGGTGCTTGAGCTAGACCGCCTCATAAATGGGCGTGAGGAGGATCCGTTAACCGGTATCACCTATGAGGAGCTCGGAGTGGGGATGGCTAAGGATACATCGTGGTTCAAGGGTAAGATACCGAGCCGCGCCTACCTGGTGCTGGAGTCTGTGGTGAAGGCTGTCAAGGAGAAACGCGACGAGATAAGGAAGGAGCTCAAGGAGCTCTTCGACCTAACGTTCGGCATGTCTAAGCAGGAGTCTTCTGGCGAGTGAAGCACACTACACTCTTCTCGCCGGGCGCTTCTGCGGAAACAGTTTTTTGGAAAACGTCGGTCTCGCCGCCTTCATTATTGAAGTTGATTCTGTGAGTATTGCTTCTTTGATTTTGCCGCCCGACGGAGCCCCCGTTCATCCGCCCCGGTGACGCCGGGCTTCCGTGTCACGGGGGCGGGCCGCCCGCCGGGTCTCCCTTGTTCGTCCTACCGCTTATTTCTCCGCTTCTCTATCGTGGCGGCCTCTGAGCTCTTTCACTAGCGTGATGAGCTTCTTGGCCCGGGATACATCTACCGGGTTTCTTGTCACGCCTTTTTCCTTGAGGTACGTGCCTACTATGAATCCTGATGCTATGTTCCAGTATAGTCTTATATTGTCTGGTGTTATGCCGCTTCCGACGAGGACTGGTTTTGCTAGGGAGGCTGCGATTGCTGCTACGTATCCTGGTGGTGGGGGCGTCGACGTCCTGCCCCCGGTTACTATTATTGCGTCTGGGTCGCCTCTATCGACGCATTCCCTTGCAGCTTCAATCGCGTTGTATGCGTGGGTCAGTGGTTTGCTGTGCTTACAGTCTATGTCTGCCAGGACTTGCACCCTCCTCGGTATCAGTGCTCTCACTTCCTCAACTTCCCTCATGACTGGTTCTAGTATACCCTCGGGGGCCACCCTGGGTTCACAGTACGCGTTTACCCTGACGAATGAGGCTCCCGAGGCGAACGCTACAGCTATAGCCTCTGGCCCCGAGTTTCTCAGGAGGCTAACACCCACTGGTATCTGGTACTGTACCTCCTCAGCCACCCTCCTCACGACCACCGTCATCGCTGCTAGTGTGAGTGGGTTTCGGACACGTATGCTGAATGGCTTGTCGCCGTAGTTCTCCACTATTACCCCGTCCACACCCGCTGTTAGCAGCTTCGAGGCCTCCCCTGCAGCGTACTCGGCGAGCTCGTCTACATCATCTCCCCGGTACCGGGGGGCGCCTGGGAGGGGTGGGAGGTGTATTACTCCGATGACTGGTTTAACCCTGAAGTCGAGGCTAGGGGTCCGCGCCATCCTCTCCCCTCATGGTTCTCGGCAAGGGCGTCCGTGTCTTCATCCCTGGGGTGGGCTCGGCGGCTGGCTTGATTATGTTTTTTGGAGGGGTTCTTCTACAGGCTCCTGGGTTCGGGGGTGCGTCTGTGTGAAGGTTTTCTTCAAGGAGCTTGTGTTCTCTACGCGGAGTCGCTTCGAGGTAGTTGACATCACTGAAAGGGTTGAGGCTTTGGTTGCTGAGAGCGGGGTTAGTAATGGCATCTGCGTGGTGCACGCCCCCCACGCGACGGCGGCTATAGTTCTCAACGAGCATGAGGCGGGGCTGCTTGCCGATATTATACGGTTGATAAGGGAGCTCTTCAAGCCTGGTGGTGACTGGAGGCACAACATGATAGACGATAATGCCCACGCGCATCTCGCGTCTGCAGTCATAGGATCAACTAGGGTTGTGCCTGTGAAGGATGGGAGGTTGTTGAGGGGTACGTGGCAGAACATCTTGTTCATAGAGATGGATGGGCCGCGCAGCTATAGAAGGGTTGTTGTCGAGGTTATGGGAGAGTAGCCGCCTCCAAGCATGCCCCTGGGTGTATCGCCGTGGTTGAGCCCAGGCTCTATGCGGCTTCGCCCGATGAGATAAGGGCTGGTCTTGTGACCGACGTATACTTCAAGCGTACAGTGAAGGTGTTGCGGGATCATGGCCTATGTGGTGTTAGGGTTAGGGCTGAGATACACTCCTATAAGCTCCCACGGGGTTATCGCTGGGCCGTGTTTGCTGGGCTTGAGGAGGCTCTCTGGCTGCTGCAGGGGCTGGATGTTAGGGTGTATGCTGTTCCGGAGGGCACGTTGATCGGGCCCCGTGACCCAGTCATGGTGATTGAGGGCGATTACTGCTCCTTTGCAGTCTATGAAACAGCGTTGCTGGGAATACTTAGGCACGAGTCAAGCATAGCTACTAAGGCTGCTAGGGTGAAGCTGGCGGCTGGCGATAAGAAGGTGTTGTTCTTTGGTCTCCGTGCCCTACACCCCGCGATCGCCCCTATGGCCGATAGGGCGGCCTATATAGGTGGTGTAGACGGTGTAGCTGGGCTGCAGTCCGAGAAGTATATTGGTGTCAGGCCCGTCGGGACGATGCCGCATGCAATGATAATAATCTTTGGCGACCCCGTGAAGGCGTGGAAGGCGTTCGACGAGTCAATGGATGAGGGGATACCACGTATAGCGTTAGTTGACACATTCTGTGATGAGCGTATGGAGGCTCTCCAGGCGCTCCGCAGCCTGGGTAAGAGGCTCTATGGAGTCCGGCTGGATACCCCCAGTAGTAGGAGGGGTGATATGAGGGCTATAGTTGAGGAAGTTAGGTGGGTGCTCGACCTAGCTGGCGGTAGGGATATAAAGATAGTTGTTAGCGGTGGCCTGGACGAGTGTGAGGTGTGTAGGCTCAGAGACGTAGTGGACGCGTTTGGTGTCGGGACTAGCATTGCCTCACCGCCAAACATAGACTTTAGCATGGACATAGTCGAGGTCTACCGTGATGGTAGATGGGTGCCGGCCTCCAAGAGGGGTAAACTGCCTGGCTTCAAGATGCTGTACCGCTGCTGTAGGCCGTTAAACCACGTTGTGGTACCGTGGGGGGCTGAGCCCTCCTGCAGCGAGGGGTGCGGTGAGCCTGAGCCGCTCCTCAAGCTCTACATGGAGGGGGGTAGGATCGTTGAGGATCTCCCAGGGGTTGAGGAGATCCGGAGGTATGTGCTAAGCCAGCTTGCAGGCCTGGGCGAGGACGTGTGCCGCTCTTGCCGCGAGGAGTAGGAGCTTGCTGGCTGGTATCTCAACTGTGGCTACGCCGCCCGGATAGTAGACCTTTACTTTTGCCCTGCCGCCAACTACGTGTATTGGGTCAACCGGGATAGCATTGGCTGATATACTGTAGTCTTTAGCGTCTATCAACATCAGTATGGCGCCAGGGGCGCTCACTGTAAGCCTACCTCCGCCGTCAATCCACATGCGTGGCTGAGGCCGCGTGCTCTCCGGCACGGTCAGTGCCCGGCCAGCGGGGGTTGTTATCTGCACATATGGTCTGCACACTACAACCCTCTCACCTGTCCCGGCATGAACTACTTCTGACCCATTCATGGACTTTAGCACCAGGGCGCCCTCCCTGGATATTCTCAATGCTATGCACGCCCTCACGAGGTCTACGTCGTCTAGTATGTAGTCTGCGGAGAGCCTCCTCAGCGTGGCTGTGACCAGCTTGTCGAGGCTTGATTCGATAGTAGTGTAGATGGGGCCTGGTAGTCTGAGTGTGAGCTGTACCCTGCAGCCAGGCATGCATATTATCCCGTCCTCGGAGTCTCTGCAGCGGGCCAGGCACCTCGCCTTCACTACGTGCTGATCCGTTATAGTCACCTTCACCGTGTTATCATCTACGAGCGTGACGCTGCTGGATGATAAGTCTACCACTACGCTGCCCAGCATCTCCACACGGTCTAGCCCGAGAACTGGTATGCTGGCCGGCCCGAGTGCTGCGTGTATGCTTAGCCTCGGCTCTCTGGAGACTATTATAAGCGTTTTAGCTCCATCGGGGCGCCTAACCGTTTTCTCGTAGAACGCCCCCTCGACCCTGTAACGTATATCCATCCCACTGTAGGGGTTTGTCTCACGCAGATCCACGACATGCAGGTATAGCTCGCCGGGTTCGACCCCCTTCAGCGTGATCCTCCTCACAGTGTGTCTCTCGACGACTACATGCGCCTCCTTATGCCTCACAACCTCCTCCCTTATCACGCCCGCTATCTCGTGGCAAGGTTCAAGGAAGACCCGTATGAGCGAGCGTGGATTGTGGTTTGGTGGTAGCACGAGCTCAAGCTCGGAGCCCACCTCGGAGTCCTCCACGATACAGCCTCTCCCCTCCACGCTGCAGACCGACACGCGGAACTTCTCCGGCCCCGTGAGTATACTGTGCTTCTCGTAGCCTACTGAGACGGACACCTTGTTCCCCTCAACGAGCCTCACAACCGCAGATATCCTTCTAGAGAAGTCTACTACGACGCCATCATTCAGCCTGAGTAGTAGTAGTTTTGGATACATGGATACCATCTCCTTAACCCCGTCAACCCTAAGGACGCCGCCGCCGTGGAACGCGGCCATGAAGAGGCCGCCGCTGGCCTCAGCGTAGACCAGCCCCCTACAGCCACCCCTCCGGGCCCCCTCCTCGTCGATGAGGATGCAGTCCCGGCCCGGTGTACGTGGGACAAGCATGACCATACGGTGTCCTGGCAGTGGCAGGTACTGCGTGACGCCGCCCGGGACACGTACACTGGAGATGCCGGAGCTGGAGGCGACAAGGCAGACCTCCCCCCTACCGCAGAGCAGGCATAGTCCGCCATCCCGGCTGCACTCGACGAGGAGAAGCCTTGACGGGTTGAGGGGTACGTTGTAGACCCCCCAGGCGCCAATGAGGCGGGTAGACTCCTTAGACTCGAGGAGGACTACCCCGGGGAGGCAGGCGGAGCGTGAGGGAATACATTCAGACTCCTCGACCCTCAGCGATCCAGATACATCGACTACCGCGACGCAGCGTCTACCACGGCCCTGCAGCAAGAGCGTTGAGCCCCAGTAGGATATCCATGAGTCCTGCAGCCTCAGCAGCCCGTCAACACTGCCACCGCCTGGGAGGAATAGGCTGAGCAGCTTTCTACCGAACCTCCCCTGACGCTCAACAACTATAACGCTCCACCCATACGCATGCACACTGTCACTAGTCTCGTAGGATGCTCCATTAAATAAGTTGAATACGCGGCCATCGCCCCTCACCCAGCCATACCGGCTGGCATCGAGGCAGCTAGCACCCGTCCAGGACGGTGGATCGCCGAGGTCGAGGAACCCGCACCGGCCATCACTCCTAGTATACACGCTGAGAACCCCCCTCCTAACACCAAGAGACGAGACGACGCCCTCGATGACGCCGAACCATGGTATGCCGGTGATCAACGCCGTCCCGGAATCAGCAACTATAAGCCGGCATAGCCCCCTCCGCAGAGTCAAGCGAAACTAGTGCAGCCTTAGCGAGGAAAGACGTGCAGCCAGGAAAGAAACAGTCAATAGGATCAATCAAGCCCCCGCCCCAAGGGAGGTGTTATAGCCGTGGAGTACCGGATAAGGGACATCAAGCTCGCTGAGCAGGGACGCCTACAGATAGAATGGGCTGAGATGCACATGCCCCTAGTGGCCGGGCTGATCCGGGAGAGGATGGTGAAGGAGAAGCCATTGGAGGGCGTAAAGGTGGGTGCGGTGCTGCACGTGACGAAGGAGACTGCTGCACTAATGCGCACATTGAAGATGGCCGGGGCGAGAGTTAGGCTGGCCGCGAGCAACCCCCTCAGCACGCAGGACGACGTCGCAGCAGCGCTCGTAGAGGATGGCATAGAGGTGTGCGCCTGGAGGGGCATGACGCCAGAGGAGTACAACGCCTGCATAGACTGGGTGGCCTCGTTCGAGCCGGAAATAGTAATGGATGATGGAGGGGACCTCCACGCACACCTACACGAGAAGAGGCCCGAGATAGCCGAGAAGGTGTGGGGGGGTACAGAGGAGACAACCACCGGCGTCATAAGACTGAGGGCTATGGAAAAACAAGGCGTGTTGAAATACCCAGCAATAGCAGTCAACAATGCAAAGACGAAGATGATGTTCGACAACAGGTACGGCACCGGGCAGAGCGCCATCGACGGCGTGATAAGGGCGACGAACATACTCATAGCCGGAAAGGTAGTCGTCGTCGCCGGCTACGGCTGGGTGGGGAGAGGAATAGCGATGAGGGCGAGGGGTATGGGGGCTAGGAGGGTTATAGTGACGGAGGTCGACCCGCTCAGGGCGCTGGAAGCAGTTATGGACGGCTACGATGTAATGCCGATGATAAAAGCGGCCGAGGTCGGAGACATATTCATAACAGCAACCGGCGACAAGGCGGTGATAAGGAGGGAGCACATAGAGAGAATGAAGGATGGCGCAATACTCGCTAACGCGGGGCACTTCAACGTAGAGATATGGATACCAGACCTAGAGGCGCTAGCAGTATCGAAGAGGAAGATAAGACCATACGTGACAGAGTACAAGCTGAAGAACGGCCGCAGAGTCTACCTACTAGCCGAGGGCAGACTAGTAAACCTCGTGGCGGCCGAAGGACACCCAAGCGAGGTTATGGACATGAGCTTCGCCAACCAAGCATTATCGGTAGAATACCTCGTGAAGAACCGCGGCAAGCTAAAACCAGCACTATATTCAGTCCCACCGGAGATAGACTCGAGGGTCGCGGAGCTCAAGCTGAAGGCAATGGGGATCGAAATAGACAGGCTAACGCCCGAGCAGAAGAAGTACCTCGAGAGCTGGCGCATAGACTAAAGCCCGCTAAGTGGATGATGACTTCCGTAGCCGAGCGGACGGAGTGAAGAGTTTCGCCCCTCCTGACACATCACCCCTTATACATTTTACCCATTGCTATCATTGAGCCGACTACAACCGCCAGCGCTACACAGTAAATCAGTATACCCATTGGCTCCAGGTGTCTAAGCTCAGAACCTATAATACCCCTGATTATCGCGAGGGCGGCAGCCTCGACTGCAGCCTGCACATACAACCTGCGCTCATCAATGCTGACGACTATAGTCCTCATTATATCGACCGCTATTATCAACAAGAGTATGTTGTCTAGGACGCTCACGAGGTTGAGTGTTATAGCCCTAACATTCACCCCGAAGCTGTGGAGTGTGAGGGACTCAACGAGCTGTATAACTACAACGACTATCCCCGATGCCACCACGAGCGCTATTATTATCAACAATACGAATTCCAGGTAGACTTGCAGGAGCACCGACACCCTACCGAGGCTGGACTGCCCGTTACCCCCCACGCAGCGCACCCTGCTAACAGGGCTGTAGGGGGCTCAAAGGCTCAACCCTAAACCTCCCGTATAAGCCTCCAGGCCTTCTTTGAAGAGTCATAGTAGACTAGGCCGTCCTCCCTAAGCTTGACGAACAATTTATACTCCTTTTCGCTCAGCTTATCCCTTATCTCCTCATCACTACTAGTACTTATACTCGCCAGCTTATCCACGAACTCCCTCCAGAAGCCAGGATCAACAGCTATCCTCTCCCCCGCAGCCTCAATTACCTTGGCCCCCTCCCTCCTGAGCCTCTCGAAGAACGCGGCCTTACTCCTCAACCACGTCAGCTCGGACTCAAAGACGACGCCGTCCCTCTTAAGTCTCTCGATGGCGCTGCTCCTCCTATGCCTAACATATCCCCTCTCCGCGTGCTCCTTAACCTTCTTCAATTCATCCTCGATCCTCGATATCCTCTCCTCTAGGTTCTCAATCCTCTCAAAGAGCTCGGCAACCCTGCCTGCCAGGGAGTCTACCTTTGCGGTGAAGGGGTTGACCAGATCCTGCACCCTCCTCTCCAGCCTACTCATGATCCTCTCCTCGTCGATACCTCCACCACCCTCCCCGCCGCCTTGCACAAGCTCCGTGAAGGCCGAGCGCACTATCTCCACTATCCTCTCATACAGCTTGGTCGGCAGGACGCCCTCCTCGATCCTTGACAGCCTCTCCTCTATGCCCCTGACGCTGACCTCGCTCCTCCCAAGCTCCCGCATTATGACCTCGCGTACGTAATCGCTTACGAGTACGAAGCCCTCCTCCCTAGCCCTCTTCTCAAGCTCCCGGTACACATCATCGGGAAGCTTAACGGCAACTATCCTCGGCACGACCACTACCCATAAACTAATACGTCTCGTAAGCCCAATATAACCGGAAGCCCCCGAAGAGTTAGAGACATAAACCCCCACCGTGACGCTTCAAGACAAAACGGAGGCCCACCAAGGAGGGCCCGTAGCTCAGCCCGGTAGAGCGACCGGCTCATAACCGGGTGGTCCGGGGTTCAAATCCCCGCGGGCCCACCACCCGGAACAACCTTCTCAGTTCTCTCAAACACCTTAGGCGGGCGCAGCCAGGTATACACCACAGACACGCACTCCAGGAGGATCACGACAGGTAAGAGGAGCAGTGATGAAGCTATCAAGGCTACCTTCTCCCGCAGAGGCCTCCAAGGATGCACGCTCACCACGCGCCAGGCAGACAACATGTACAATCCCCCGGCTATCCCCAGCGCCGCACACCCCACAGCGGCGGCGAGCGGCTCGGCGGGCAGTCCCCCGGTTATCAGGAGGAGCAGCGCTGGGGGCACGAGGCCTAGGGGTGCAAGACTCCATAGCACAGTGGCGAATATGAATAACCCCCGAAGCCTCGGCGAGCCGGGCCCCCATAGACTGTTCACGAGCGCCGCGTAATACCATCGCCTCCTCTGTTTTATGAGGTCT
>CAYZCH010000066.1:0-4760 GCA_964476405.1 uncultured Desulfurococcales archaeon | reverse complement strand
GAGGAGGAGACGAGCCCCGACTACGGGACTCCGCCGTGGAAGAGGCCTATAGAGAAGCACATAAGGATGGGGGTTATACCCGTCGATAAGCCCCCCGGGCCGACAAGCCACGAGGTGGTGGCGTGGATTAAGAGGATGCTCGGGCTCAGCAAGGCGGGGCACGGCGGCACCCTGGACCCGAAGGTAACGGGCATGCTCCCCGTCGCCCTGGAGGAGGCCACGAAGATAATAGGACTGGTAGTCCACACGGGCAAGGCCTACGTGTGCGTCATGCAGCTCCACTCCCCCGTGCCCGAGGAGGAGCTGAGGCGCGTCGTGTCCATGTTCGTCGGCCGCATCTACCAGAGGCCCCCGCTGCGTAGTAGTGTGAAGAGATCCCTAAGGATTAAGACTATTCACAGGATTGAGCTCCTGGAGTACACCGGGAAGTACGCGTTGATGATCGTCGAGTGTGAGGCGGGCACCTATATGAGGAAGCTCTGCCACGACATAGGGCTTGTGCTGGGCGTCGGGGCCCACATGAGGGAGTTGAGGAGGATTAGGAGCGGGCCGTTCAGCGAGGACAAGGGTATCGTGAGGATGCAGGAGCTGAGCGAGGCGTTGTACAGGTGGAGGGTTGAGGGGAAGGACGACTTGTTGAGGAAGTATATCCTGCCGATGGAGTACGCTGTGAGCCACCTACCAAAGATAGTCATAAGGGATACGGCTGTCGACGCGATAGCCCACGGCGCCCACCTAGCCGTGCCGGGGATAGCCGCCCTCCATGAGGGGATCAGGAGGGGGGACATGGTTGCAGTCTTCACCCTCAAGGGGGAGCTCGTAGCGATAGGGCGGGCGGAGATGAGCAGCGAGGAGGTTATGAAGGCGAGGAGGGGGATAGCTGTGAGGATTAGGAGGGTTATAATGAAGCCCGGCGTCTACCCGAGGTATTGGGGCGGGAGGAGGAGCGGCGGCCAGCAGGGGTGAGCCGCCGGCGTGGCGCAGCACTACTTCTCCAGGAGGCCTCGGAGGGGTGGCGGGAGGAGGCTCATAGGCTGCTTCCTCCGCGGGGTCACCGTCGAGTTCTACGTCTACCCCGGCGTCTTCTCCGCGAGGGGGGTCGACGAGGGCACCAGGCTGCTGGTGGAGAGCGCAGTCGTGCCCGAGGAGGGCGTCGTACTGGACATGGGGTGCGGGTATGGAGTGATAGGCGTGACGCTCGCCAAGAGGTACCCGGGGCTACGCGTAGTAATGGTCGACGTCAACCCGGCGGCCGTGGAGCTCTCCAGGATGAACGCGAGGCTGAACGGTGTGGCGGGGAGGGTTGAGGTGCTTCAGGGAAGCCTCTACGACCCCGTGGAGGGCAGGGTGTTCGACGCCATAATCTCCAACCCCCCTATGAGCGCCGGCATGAGGGTCGTCGAGGCCATAGTGCGTGGAGCCCCGCGCCACCTGCGCCGCGGGGGGTGGCTCGAGCTGGTCGTGCGCAGGGGGGCGCAGAGGGTCGCCAGCCTCATGGAGGAGGTGTTCGGCTCCGTCCAGGTGCTGGCTAGGAAGCACGGCTACAGGGTGTTGGCGGCGAGGCTGGCGTGAGCCTTGTTCGCCGAAGCCCTAGCCGAGCTTAGGGGCAGGGTGCTGGTAGTCCCCGTAGCCAGCGTGGAGGAGCACGGCTGCCTACCCGCCTCGACAGACTACCTCCTAGCACTATGCCTAGCCAGGAGGATGAGCGGGAGGAGAGACGTAGCCGTCCTACCCCCCGTAGCATACACGCTATGCCCGGAGCATAGAGGGTGCATCGACGCCGGCGACGCGTGGAGGGCCGCCGCCTACCTCGAGTCCGTGCTCTCATCAGCCGCCAGGATAAGCGGCGTCGGCGTCGTCGTAGCCGTCACCCACGGGGGCGCGTACAGCCTAGCATACACCGTGGCTAGGACGGTGACGAGGAGCACGGGGGTGAGGGTGGTGGTCGTCGACGTCGTAGGAGAAGCCGTCAGGGCGGCGGGCAGGGAGGGGTGCGTGGAGCACGCGGGGCCCGTGGAGGCCAGCATGCTGGCGGCGTGCGGGTATGGGCCGGCCTGCGCCTCGCCCACTGGCGGGGAGGAGGAGGCCGTATGCGTGGAGGGGGCCGGGGCCGCCCCGTGGCTCTGGAGCGACTACGGCGCCGAAGCCCTATACCCCAGCCGTGTGACGTACCCACGGGGGCTCGGGGAAAAAATCTGGGACGCTGTAGTCGGGAGAGTCATTGAGGCCGCGGGGCTCCTCTACCGCGGCCGCGGGTGACTGCGAGGAACACGTCCTCCAGGGTCTCCGCGCCGTACTTCTCCTTGAGCTCGGATGGCGCCCCCTCCTCCACTATCCTCCCGCCGATGATTATTCCTATCCGGTCGCAGAGCCTCTCGACCTCGAGCATGTTGTGGCTCGAGAGGAGCACGGTTACGCCGAGGCTCCTCGAGTACTTCTTAATTATCTGCCTTATCCTGAGGCTCTGCTCCACGTCGAGCCCGCTCGTCGGCTCGTCGAGTATCGCCAGCCTCGGCCTCACGGCGAGCACTGTGGCTAGCAGGAGCCTCCTCTTCATACCCTTGCTGTACGTCTTGACCTTCCTCTCCATGTCCCTCCCGAGGTCAGCTATCCTGGCCGCCTCCTCGAGGACGCGGGCGACGTCCCTCGGGTCGCGGTACCTCAGCTTGGCTATGAACTCGACGAACTCGACGCCCTTCATCTCCCTTGGTGCGCTGGCCTCCTCGGGGAGGTATGAGAGGAGCCTCCTGACGGCCATAGACTCCTTGACGACGTCGTGGCCGTACACGCTCGCCCTGCCCCCGGTCGGGCGGAGGAGCGTGGCGAGTATCCTGAGCGTCGTCGTCTTGCCGGCGCCGTTGGGGCCCACGAGCCCGTATATCTCGCCCTCGTTAACCGTGAAGCTGAGCCCGTTGAGGGCCCTCACGCCCCGCGGGTACACCTTCACGAGGTTCTCAACCCTTACAGCCGCCTCCTCCAAGCACGGCCACCTCCTTCAGGCGTGGGCTAGGAGACGCCCCTCATGAAACGGACGGCCGCCGTGAGGCTCCTCTCGCTCTCGAGGAGCTTTGCGAACAGCTTTATCACGGCACCCGCCTCGGCCAGTCTGACGAGCACCACGACCCACCCGTAGGAGGCGACGCCTGCGAGGTTGAGGGCTGAGACGAGCATCGGGCCTATCAACGGGATCGGTGAAAGCGTGAGGGTCTTCAGCGGGGCCAGGGGGACGCCGTAGCTCGTCGCGAACGTCGCCACCCCTATCCCTATAACCACTATGATTGCCATCGCCCCGCCCATCGCCTCGGGGCCGGGCATAAGCACGGATATGGCTAGTGCGAGGCTGGCGGCGAACACCATCTCGGCTATCACGGAGGCCGCGAGTATGGCCATGGCGCCGGGGGTTCCGAGGGCCTGTAGGGACAGGCCACCCATGGACTTAGGCATCTCACCCATCACGATAAACATCGCGGCTATCAGTACGCCTCCCTGGACGAGCCCGGTTATGGTCGCGGCGAGTGACTTGGCCAGGGCTATCGTCGTCCTCCTCACCGGCTGGCTCAAGAGGATCTCTATGGTCTTATCGCTATACTCCATCATCATGCTTGAAAGCGCCGGGGCGAACGCGAATATCGCGGCGAATATCAGGGGGAATGAGAGGACGTTCAACACGGTCATAAGCGTCGACGCAACCGAGCCGGAGATAGTCCTACCGGTCGGGAGTATAACGGTGGCGTTGACGACAACCCTCGGCGCGGACACCTGCCCGCCCGCAAGCTTGGCCAGGAGCTTAGCGATGCTCAGCGGGGCCTTGAGGCTACTAAGGCTAAGTGAGTCGAGCCGGTAATAGACCTTCAACTTTACAGGCAGGCCCCGTGACAGGTTCTCGACGAGGCCGGGCGACGCGTAGATCACAATGTCTGCCCTGGATGGAGAGGTGACGCAGACGCCCCTAGCCGCCAAAACACTCTCCAACACGCCAGCCTCCGGGCCGGTCACAGCGACACAAGTCTTCCCCGTCGTGAGCTTGGTTGCCTGCTGCACGCTCGCCTGACTAGCCATGATAATCACTATCGGTATGAGGATTATCGAGACGAGGGCACTCTTATTCAACAAGAGGCTGCGCAGCTCCTTCCACAAGAGCACCTTAAACACCAAAACACCGACACCCCTCAGCATACACTCTAAGACTTAGCAGGAGCCGCACGGCGCAAATATAAACGAGTAACTCCAGAGAGCCAGGCAGCTGGAGTGCAGCGATAAGAATGGGTGACCGGCTAGAGGGCTTGAGGCACCACAGCCGGCTCACGGAGGAAAAAACTCAGCCTTAGGAGGCCTGCACTCCACTGTAGTAGGCCTCTATGCCGGCGACCGAGAGCTTCACGTCATAGTACTTGCCCGCCGTTATCCCGCTCAGCGCGGAGGTCGCGAATATCTCACACACCTGCCCGGGCTTCAACATATCGTTACAGTTGTTGCCGGTGCTCGTAACGGCTGTGACGAGGTTGCCGCTCCAGTGGTCATATATGTAGATCGCGCTCTGGCTTACATTGATCGTTGTATCACCAACGTTCCTCACGTACAGCGTGACGTTGCTCGTGGTGAGGTTCACGTTCTCAATGGTTATCCTTGCCTTCATTGATGCGGGTGTTGATGTTGCTGTGCCGGCGAAGCCCGTCAGCCATAGGTAGACTATGACGGCGCCCGCGATAGCCACTAGTATCAGGAGTATGGCGGCCACAATAGGCGAAATACCCCTAACA
>CAYZCH010000065.1:0-1858 GCA_964476405.1 uncultured Desulfurococcales archaeon | reverse complement strand
CATGGGCGAGGACAAGGGCAGCGTGATACCCGGCTTTCTCCGCATCGTCAAGGATATCCTGGAGCGAATAGCCTCAGAGGAGGAGGACACGATCAACACGGCCGCGGAAATCCTGGTGGAGACGTATCTTGATGGAGGAGTGCTCCACGTGGTCGGCGCAGGCCATTCCTCCATAATAGGGGAAGAGATGTTCTACCGCGGCGGAGGACTGGCATTCATCAATCCCCTGATAGACACCGACATATCGGTCCACAGGGGGGCCAGGAGGGCCTCAGGCCTGGAGAAGCTCAAGGGATACGCCGAGACGCTGCTCCGCTCCCAAGGCCTCCTCAGCAGCGACGCCGTGATGGTGGTCTCCACATCAGGTGTCAACACCTTCCCCGTGGAGGCCGCTGTCTATGCTAGGAGAGAGGGATGCCGCGTGATAGCGGTGACATCGAAGAGCTACTCGGCGAGCCTGGAGCCCAGGAACCCCTATGGAAAAAGGCTCTTCGAGGTAGCAGACGTAGCCATAGACAACAAGGTGCCGCCCGGGGACGCCTCCCTGAGCATAGAGGGAGTCCCCGTCAAGGTGGCGCCCGTGTCGACCATAGCTAATTCCTTCATTGTGCACAGCATCGCGGCCCTGACCGCCAAGAAGCTGTCTGAAAGAGGCGTGAAGCCCCCTGTCTGGATGAGCATACATCTCCCCGGAGGGAAGGAGCATAATACCAGCATGATAGAGAAATACAGGCCACGTATAAGGCTATTATAATATGCCGTGCGAGGCCGCGAACCTTGCCTGAGGAGCTCGTCGTAAACGTGGGCGCCGTTTACACGCCCTTGGAGAGAATACCTGAGGCCACGCTCGTGATTAGCGGCGGATACGTCGTGGGGCTTAAGCGTGGATGGAGTCCTGGGGGACTCGACCTGAGGAGATACGTCGTGGCCCCCGGCTTCATAGATACACATATCCACGGGTGCTGCGGCTACGACACCAATACCTCCACGGCCACGGGGATACGGGGGATGGCCGAGAAGCTGGCGAGATACGGCGTCACAGCCTTCCTGCCAACCACCGTCACCGCGGGCCACGAGACCCTCCTAAAAGTCGCCAAGACCGTGTCAGCATATATGGAGGAGTCGGGTGGAGAGCCTCTGGGCGCAGAGCCCCTGGGGCTTCACATGGAGGGACCCTACATAAACCCCGACATGCGTGGAGCCCAGAACCCGGAGTACATAAGGCCTCCCAGCATAGAGGAGTTCGATGAATACGTTGAGGCGTCCCGCGGTACACTCAGGATAATCGATGTGGCCCCGGAGATCGAGGGCGCCCTAGACCTGATCCCTCATGCCGCCAGCAGAGGCGTGAGTGTGGGGCTGGGCCACACTAACGCGAGCTACGAGGAGGCCATGAGGGCCATAGAGGCAGGGGCCTCCAGGGCTACACATATCTTCAATGCCATGAGGAGGTTCCACCACCGGGACCCCGGGGTAGCGGTAGCCTGCCTGCAAAGCAGGCACGTGTACGTGGAGCTGATAGCAGACATGATACACCTCGCACCTCCAACCGTGAGGATGGTGGTTGATTATGCAGGGTTCTCCAGGACAATCCTCGTGACCGACGCGATAAGCGCCACGGGGCTCCCGGACGGCACCTATAGCCTGGGAGGCCTGCGTGTCACAGTTAAGCATGGCGTGGCAAGGCTGAGCAGCGGCGTGCTTGCTGGGAGCACCCTGACCATGGATCGCGCTGTCAGAAATATAGTGTCCCTGGGCTACAGACTAGAGGATGCCCTACGCATGGCCAGCCTCACACCCGCTGAGAGCCTGGGGCTGAGGATCATGGGTTGCCTTAGACCCGGGTGCCGGGGAGACA
>CAYZCH010000064.1:0-11869 GCA_964476405.1 uncultured Desulfurococcales archaeon | reverse complement strand
CCCCCAGCGCGCAGGGGTATAGCCAGCCGCAACCCCCTGTAGGCGGCTGCAGCGAGCAGGAGGCCGACCCCAGCCCACGACCCCAACGCCCACGCCACATGCAGTAGTAGCGCCGCCCTCCTGGCAAGACCCTCAAGCGGGGCGCCAATAGCCAGGTAGGCTGCCTCGATGACCAGCGCGGGAGCCGAGAGCAGGAGGTAGCCGCGCAGGATTGTTGAGAAGAGCCAGGGGAGCCTTCTGCGCATCCTCCAAGCAACCAGCCCCAGGACAGCTAAGCCGACAAGGCCCAGGGACTGTGGCAGCCCAGCCCCGTAAACCGCGAGTCCGGCCCCATAGACCGCTAGGAGGAGGGCGGCCAGCCCTCCAAGCAGGGGCGACGACAACACGACCAGTACCGTATAAGCCACGAAATCCATGAGCAGCGAGCCTGTAAACGGCCCCCTGTAGACTAGGAGCACGATCCTCCTATCCCATGCGAAGGGCGCTGGGATCCCGAGGGATGCCGTGTAGGAGGAGGAGAGGACGAGTAATAGGCCTAGAGCATACCTGGCGACGAGGCTACGGCGCCCCAAGGGGCAGCGTTCCCTCTCCCTGCCGGGCAGCGAGAGACCGTCCCGCAGAATCGCTTAAATAGTTAGGTACCGCGTCATCCCACTCCTAGGGGGCAGCTGGTATGAGGAAGGTATTGCTGTATGGCCTCCTCGCTGGCGTGGCCGCGCTCGCGGCGCTGATCCTGGCGCCCTTCACAGCCATAAAGGCCATCGCCCAGCCCTACGTGGTGGGCGGCGAGCTGGTGAAGACGGGGGCGGCTACAGGGCCGAGTCCGCTCATACCCGCACTCGTAGTAACAGCCATAGCGCTCGCGATAGGCTACCTAGTCGCCTCAAAGCTCCTCAAGTAGCCCCGGGATCCTGGTTTTTACGCAGCCTCAACGCCCCCACCCCTACCAGTGATTATACTGAGTAGTGTCTGCACCATCTCCTCGGGCGAAGTGATGCCCAGCATCCAGAGGGCCGTGACGACCAGTAGCGGGAGCGCTACAGCCAGGTGATGACCCGCGTAATACACCGTGAAGAGTGCGTTGACCGCCAGGAGCCTCACCAGCGTTCCAAGCGTCCTCGTCACGGCCCCGCCGAGCACTGCTGCCGCAAGGTTGGCCGTCACCCAGGCTACCGCAACCCCCTCAACACCGTATCGTAGGAGTAGGGGTACTAGTGCCAGTAGCGCCGCAGCCCTAAGGCCGCCGACAAGCGCCACACCCCTCCTATCACCCCTCCTGTTAAGCCACGTGATGGCAAGCTGCACGTGCATGAGTGGTGTCATCGATAGTAGGAGGAGGGGGAGGAGGCTGGCTGACGCATCAAGCCTGGGGCTTATGAGTGACAGCACGGCTGAGGGGTCAATGAGGAGTAGGCTGGCTGCAAGGAGGCTGATTGGGGCTGTCAGCCTGTAGGACTCCCTATATTCGTGTGTAAAGCCGCCACCCTGCGTGAGGGGTATGAGTGCAAGCATTGTCGAGAAAGGTAGGCTGACGAGCACCAGCTCCACCATGAGGAGCAGGTAGAGTGAGCCGACACTGGCCGCGCCACCCCCAAGAGCGGAGTAGGCGTAGACGGTTAGCATTAATGCAAGCTGCTGGGAGAACCCGTAGGGGTAGTTTGCAAGGTGGGCTGAGGCGAGCCTAGACAGCCCCCTCCTCAGACCAGGCGCTCCACGGCGCCATAGCTTCACGGTGAGTGGGGCCGCTAGCAGCAGCGAGAGTATCGAGGGTGCCAGGTAGCCAGCGAGTATCCCGGCTACGCCAAGCCCCGCTAGAACTAGTGCCACGCCCACCGCTAGCCGTGACACCGCCGACCCAAGCCCTACGAGGAAATAGGCTCTGAACGCCGAGAGGGAGACGAGCAGGTTCATGAAGCATGCCGAGAGGAGGCCTAGGAAGCCAAGGAGAAGGCCCATGAATGCGAGGCCTTTGAAGCTGAATGAGAGTAGGTAGGCGAGCAGACCTGCCAGCAGCGACAACGAGACCGAGTAAACAATGATCGCCGCGAGGCCGGCAGCCCCCTCAGACGACACGGCTATTATTGCGAGGCCGAGCCCCGCGCCAACAATAGAGGATGCGACACCTGCACCGCTTATAACTGATGCAGCCTCCCCAAGCGCGGCAACGCCTGCAATCCTAGCCATTACAAGCCAGTAGACGAAGCCTACAAGGGCGACAGCCAGAGAGACCCCAGCCATCCACGCGCCGCCGCGGATGCCCCTGGCCACGCCGCCACCCGGCAACAGCCACGCACCCTTACCCCCGGCACGGGCTATGACAGCTTAGGCGCGGAAGCCTGCACCCCTCCCTAACAAGGATCACGCCTATCCCGTAGCCCCCCTGCCTCCAGTCCTTCACTATTTCTAATGTCTTGCAGGGCTCCTTTAGGGAGGACTTGAGCATCCTCCAGAATACGGGGACTCCCCCCACCATGTGCTCGGGGCCGGGCACTATATCGTGGAACGCCAGGATGGATTTCTCTGCGAGCAGCTCCTTGTAGTTGTTGTAGTCGCGGCAGACCCCCTCGAAGCTGTGGTCTCCGTCGATGAACATGAACTCTACCCTCCTCCCGTCGAGTATCCCCTTGACACGCGTAATGGTCGCCGCTGAGTGGGAGTCGCCGCGGAGCAGGACTATGCGCTGCCTCCCCCTCCTCAATGAGAGGTATAGGGGTATTCTGGCGGCCCCGTAGCCTCCCCCGAAGGGGCCTCCGGGGAGGTCGATCGTTATTATCAGTGCGTCGCTGCTCGCAGCCCTCGTCCATACCGCCAGTGTCCCGCCCCTGGCTGTTCCTATCTCCAATACCGTTGAGGGCCTCGCCCCCGCCACTAGGGCGGCTAGGGCCTCAAGCTCCTCCCTGATCTGCATTGGTGCTAGTAGTAGCCTGGCCAGCCTCCTGCTGTAGAGGAGGCTTATCATCTCCTCAACCGTCTCGGCGCTCTTGACCTCAGGGATGATTAGCGGTAGTAGCAGTAGGGATAGTATGCCTGTGGAGTAGTCTAGTTGTAGTAGCTTGTAGAGTAGCCTCCTAGCGGCTCGTGGGATAATTGTGGGAGCCAAGGTAGACCCCGAGACCAGCAGCGGCGTGTGGCGGGTCTTGAGCCTTGAGTTCACCGGTGGGACAAGGAGCCTAGGAGCTGAGTAGGAGGCTGACAGTCACGGGTATCCTGGCCTTGCCTACGGCGATGCTCGTGTGTATCACGAAGGGCTGCGTCAGGGAGATATTGTAGCTCACGGTTCCCGTGACGGGCGGGAGGTTGTAGGCCGACGCGCTGAGCTCCAGGTCGACTGTAGCGTTGTAGGTGCCCTGCACCCCCAGGATCCAGGCCGCGTAGAGGAGCGCCTCTGAGACGTTTTCGAGGGGTATACCGACCTCCATCACTCCGCACTCCACGCTCGGGCCAATGGTAACGTTTAGTGGCTTCAGCGTGTACGCGACCCTATGGCTTGTCGACTCGTCGACGAGCCTGGCGGACAAGCTGATGTTTGCAGTGAAGGGTAGTGGCGGTGAGGGCTCGGCCTTCACGCACACCTTCAATGTCTCGACCGCCAACAGCTTCGAGGCGTCGATCTCCTGGCCTACCAGCCTAGCTGAGACGATCCTCACGTAGGCCCCGTCGACCCCGATGCCGGCACCCTCAAGCCTGGATGCCGCAGCCTCCACGAGGCCCCGCAGCGTGGAGGAGAAGTACTGCCTCGTGGGGATGGAGGCCTCCAGCCGCTGCTCCGAGACGCCGAGCGGGGTCAACACCCTGAGGGTCAGCTCGGCGTGCTGGTCCTCGACCATCATCCTTGCAAGCGCGTCACGCATACTTGGAGCGGAGGCGACGCCCTTCAGCATGAGGCTGGCCGAGGCACCAGGCAGCGACACCTCTACAACCCCAGCCCCCGTCATGTTAACCGAGACCCCCGATGGTTCTAGGACGCCGCTCACGTTGACGGGAAGGAGGATGCTCGCGGCTGGCTTCCTCCCGGTGGTCAGCGACGCCCTCAACGCCAGGGGTATTGTCGAGGTGTACGGGTTCTCCACATAGGCTAGCACCTTAACCGACACCCTGCCCTCCTCCAGTACAACGCCCAGGCTGCAGCCGATGAGAACCAGCAGCCAGAGCACCAGAGCGACTATGACTGCTATCAAGCCGAGTATCCCGCGCAGCCTCGCCACACCCAACACCCCCTACACCCCGACCATCACAGCTAACAGGCTGACGGTGACCGCCAGGCATACGACAAGGATGGTGTTACCAAGCCCCCTCAAAGGGGCCCCCAGGAGCCCTGGGAGGAGCGCATCGACGAGGACAAGGCCCAGGCCGAGACATGCACCCCAAAACACGAGGTCGAAGACGCTCAACCCCCGCAGCCCCCTCTACCTAGGAGTACTCCCCATTTTAACGCTCAGCGCACATAACTCACGTGGCCCCGGGGCATAAGCCCCGGCGTAGACGGGTGCATGTCTTGAAGGGAGTGCTTCTACATGGCGGGCTGGGCACGAGGCTAAGGCCGCTAACCCACACGGGGCCTAAGCAGCTCATCAGGGTGGCTGGGAAGCCTGTCAGCCAATGGGTAGTCGAGGATATGAGGGACGCCGGCGTGAAGGACATAGCCGTGATACTCGGAACCCTAAATCCCCTGCGCGTAGTCGAGTATTACCGCGACGGTGGCTGGCTGGGAGTGAACATAACCTACATCTACCAGGGGTACCCCTATGGGCTCGCCCACGCCGTCTACCTTGCCAGGCCCTTCGTCGGCGACGAGCCCTTCATAGTATGCCTCGGCGACAACATCATAGCGAGTGGGCTAAGGGATTACGTTAAAGCGTTCGAGGAGGGAGACGCGGACGCCATGATACTGCTTGCAAGGGTTCCGGATCCTAGGAGGTTCGGGGTAGCCGTCTTCGACGAGGAGGGGAGGCTGGTTGGGCTCGTGGAGAAGCCTAGGGAGCCTCCGAGCGACTACGCCCTCGTCGGCGTCTACATGTTCCGCGACGGCAGGGTATTCGAGGAGATAGAGAAGCTTAGGCCGAGCTGGAGGGGGGAGCTCGAGATAACCGATGCACTGCAGGCGCTTCTCAGGAGGGGGTTGAAGGTCGACTACATGGTCGTCAAGGGCTGGTGGAAGGACACCGGAACCCCCGAGGACATCCTCGAGGCCAACCGCCTACTACTCGACGAGAGGGTCAGGGAGCAGCGCATCGAGGGACGTGTTGATGAGGGGGCGAGGATAGAGGGGAGGGTTGTGGTCGAGGAAGGTGCTGTCGTGGAGAAGGGGGCCGTGATAAGGGGCCCGGCCTACATATGCAGGGGCGCCAGGATAGGGGCGGGCACCTACATCGGCCCCTACACCTCGATAGGGGTCGGCGCCCTCCTCCAGCGAGTGGAGATCGAGAACAGCGTCGTCATGGACGGTGCTGAGCTGCGCGGCGCAGGCAGGATCGTCGACAGCCTGATAGGCTCCCAGGCAATTGTCGTGGCGTCGAGGAGCCTCCTACCAAGCGGCCACAGGATGATCATAGGCGAGAGGGGCCGCATCACGCTCCACGGGTGAGGGGCCGCCTTGAGGTTCATGGTTATAGGCGGGGCCGGCTTCATGGGGTCTAACCTCACCAGGAGGCTGGCCTCCGAGGGCCACGAGGTTCTAGTATACGATAAGCTGACGTATGCGGGGAGGATAGAGAACATCAAGGACCTGGTCGACAAGGGGGCCGTGGAGTTCGTGAAGGCAGACCTCTGCGACGAGGAGGAGCTGTCCAGGCATATTAAGGGGTTCCAGCCGGACATAATAGTCAACCTTGCCGGCGAAACCCATGTAGATAGGAGCATAAACCAGCCAGCACCCTTCATAAGAACCAACATAAACTGCGTCTTCCACCTACTTGAGACGCTCCGCAGAGTCGAGAACCCACCACTGCTAGTGCATACGAGCACCGACGAGGTGTACGGTGACCGGTGGGGCCTACCGCCAGCGGGGGAGGAAGAGTGCTTCAGGCCGAGCAGCCCTTACTCCGCGAGCAAGGCGGCCGGCGACCTGCTCTGCCAGGCGTACTGGAGGACGTATAGGCTGCCAGTCATAGTTATAAGGCCATGCAACAACTACGGCCCCTACCAGCACCCGGAGAAGCTCATACCAAAGACCATCATAAGGGCGCTCTACGGGAAGCCTATCCCCCTCTACGGGGGAGGGTGGCAGGTCAGGGACTGGATATACGTGGACGACTTCGTCGACGCCGTGGAAGCCGTGGCGTTGAGGGGGAGGCCGGGCGAAGTATACAACATACCAGGGTTCAACGAGAGGACGAACCGCGAGGTCGTCGAAGCAATACTGAGCCTAATGGGTAAACCCAAGAGCCTCATAGTCGAGGTCGAGGACAGGCCGGGGCATGATAGGAGGTACGCGATGAGGGGTGACAGGATACTCTCCCTAGGGTGGAGGCCTAAGACCCCCTGGCTCGAGGGGCTTAGGAGGACGATCAACTGGTATATGTCAAACGAGTGGTGGTGGCGCCCCCTCCTAAGCGACCACTACTTCGCCGTCGAGACGCCATGGATGGGCAGGGGGTGACGCGGTTGAAGGTGCTCCTAACCGGTGCTAGCGGGCTGCTGGGCTCGAAGCTGACCCCCCTCCTCGCGTCCCGTGGGTGGAGCGTGGTCGCCGTCTACAGGAGGCATGTACCTCCGAGGCTCCCGGGGGTTAAGCAGGTGAGGCTCGATATAACGGACACGCTTAGGCTTGAAGACCTCATACTCAAGGAGGAGCCCGACGTCGTCATACACGCGGCCGCCTACACGGACGTCGACGGATGCGAGCGGAACCGCGGTTACGCGTGGAGGGTCAACGTTGAGGCTACTAGGAGCGTTATGAGGGCCTCGAGGGTGGTGAACGCCTACCTCGTCTACGTGTCGACCGACTATGTCTTCGACGGGGAGAAGGGCATGTACCGTGAAACGGATACCCCGAACCCCGTGAACTATTACGGCTTAACGAAGCTCATTGGAGAGGAGGTGGTCAGGTCGAGTGATATACTGTACTGCGTCGTGAGGACGAGCGCCATCTACGGCGTCGCGCCTACTGGTAAGGGGTTCGCCGTCTATCTGGTCGAGAGGCTTAGGAGGGGGGAGGAGGTGAAGGCCCTCGTAGACCAGTACGTCTCCCCGACCTATAACGCCGCGCTCGCGGAAGCGATAGCAGAGATAGCCGAGGCGAGGCCGATGGGCACACTGCACGTGGCGGGGCCGCGTATGAGCAGGTTCGAGTTCGCAAGGATGGTCGCGAGGGCCCTCGGAGCCCCAGAGGAGCTCGTCAAGCCGGCCAGGATGGAGGAGATGAGGTGGGCTGCGAGGAGGCCGAGGGACTCGAGCCTGGACACGAGCAGGGCGCGTAGACTCCTCAAGACGAAGAAGTTCTATGACGCCGAGGCGTCGATACACGGCTTCATAAGAGACTGCCTAGGCGGGGGGAGCCTGTGACTTGCCCTTCACGTTCGAGAGACTAGAAATCCCGGGCCCCGTGATTATACGTCCCAGGGTCTTCAGGGACCCGAGGGGCTTCTTCGCCGAACTCTATAAGAGGACAAGCTACCTCGCCGAGGGGATCCCCTATGACTTCGTCCAGGTGAACATGAGTTTCTCGAGGCGCGGCGTCGTCAGAGGGCTGCACTACCAGCTCAGGCCTATGGAGCAGGGGAAGCTCGTGACGGTGCTGAGGGGGAGGATACTAGACGTTGCCGTCGACATAAGGATGGGGTCGCCGTGGTTCGGCAGGTTCGTGGCGGTCGAGCTCTCCGCAGAGAAACCAGTCCTCCTCTGGGTGCCGCCGGGCTTCGCGCACGGGTTCCAGGCTATTGAGGACAGCCTCGTCCTCTACCTTGTAACCAAGGAGTATTCCCCGGAGCACGAGAGGTGTATAGCGTGGAACGATGAAGAGCTGGGGATCCCCTGGCCTCTACCCGGGGAGGCTATAGTGAGCGAGAAGGACTCGAGGTGCCCGCCCCTCAGTAGGGCGGAGACAAACTTCACCTATGGCGTGTTCTAGCAAGGGTCGGTATTTAAAGGACTCCGCATCCACCGCTAGGCGAGTACAGCCCTCCTCATCCCCTAGGAGGAGTGTTGGCCCGCCCCTATGTTTTTAAAGGTATGGCGCCGCCTTGCTTCTCCTGGGTCAGGCTATGCCTAAGAAGTACAAGTATATCCGAAGGCGCGACGCGGGTAAGCAGGGCACTGTCGTCTGCGAGCAATGCGGGAGAGTGATACCGCGCCATAAGGCCGTCTGCATTGAGACCGTGGAGTCAGTGGTGAGGGACCCCGCGCTGCGCAGGGAGCTCGAGAAGCGCGGAGCCATAGTGATGGCCTACCCTGTTAAGCGCTGCTATTGTGTCAGCTGCGCAGTATACCTGGGGCTCGTGAAGATAGGCGGGCACGCCGAGAAGCAGAGGAAGCTTGGGAAGGAGCACCAGCTCCGCATCTAGCATGGGCTGGTTTTGCGTAGGAGGGCGTAGAAGAAGCCCGAGACGCCGTGTTTATGGGGCCACGCCCTCATGGCTCCGGGCATCCAGGGGGACTCCTCGTATGGGCCCCTGAGGGGGATGACCTCGTAGCATGGATGCCTCCTGATAAACCACCGGATGTTGCCCTCGCCCTCGACGGGCAGTATGCTGCATGTCGTGTATAGGAGGAGGCCCCCGGGGCGCAGGACGCGGTGGGCGGCCTCAAGCAGCCCCCTCTGCCTCTCCACGAGCTCCCTCAGCCTTACGGGTGTCAGCCTCCACTTAGCGTCGGGGTGTTTTGAGAGGACGCCGGTACTGCTGCATGGCGGGTCTAGGAGCACCTTGTCCGCCCAGCCGGCGCCGAGCATCGAGTCCACCGTCCTCGCGTCCGCGGCCACCGGGTGTATCGACACCCTCGTCCCAGTCCTCTCAGCCAGTATGACGAGCCTAGTCATCCTCCTCGGGCTAACATCCAGAGCGACTATAGTCGCTGAGTTGCGTGAGAGCTCGGCCAGGTGCGTCGTCTTGCCGCCGGGGGCCGCGCACATGTCTACAAGCCTCTCGCCGGGCCCAGGGTCGAGGAGGGGGGCGGCGATGGCCGACGGCTCGTCCTGCGGGACTGCCTTCCCCTCGAGCAGGGGCTTGAAGGCGAAGTAGTTTATCGCTCCGACGTACCGCAGGTGGTTAGGCGCCCTGCTCGGCAAGACCTCGGCCCCGGCCCTCCTGAGCTCCTCGGCGACCTCCTCAACGCTGGCCTTCAGCGTGTTAACCCTCATGCCCATTGGTAGGGGCGTGTTGAGCGCCTCCAGCAGCTCCTCAACCTCCCAGCCGGGGAGGAAGGAGCGTAGGAGTTTTACGAGGTACGCGGGGACGAGGTACCTGTACTCCATCAACTCCTCCCAGGTAGACGGCTTATACTCCAACCGCTTAACCCTGAGCAGGACATCCAGGTCGACCCCCTCCACCCTGCCGGGGAGGCATGACTCGAGGAGCCTGCCCAGCTCGCCGCCCGCAACCTTGTCGAAGTGGTAGATGTAGGCGGCGAGCCTCAGGGCGGCGCGGGCGGCGCCCGAGGAGCCGGGCGCTACACTATCCACTATCCTGTCAAGCACTCCCTGGAAGCGGTACACCTTATACATTATGGCGGCTAGAACCCTCATGACCGGGTGGCCGAGGATACCATGCCTCCTAAACACCTCCCTCATAGCCACCTGGACGGGCTTAACCCGCTCAGCCTCCACGAGCGCCTCAACTAACACTAGCAGCTCCCTGCAACCCACCCTCCTACGCCTAGGCAACACAACCCTCCAAGCCCCCCGGTGGGGGCAAGGCCGTATAGCCCCTACCACGCCTAGAGTCTGGGAAGACGCTGATGCGTGTACTTGTCATAGGATGCGGGTCTATGGGGCTGCTATACGCAGTCCGCCTCTCATCGGGGGGCTGCAGCGTAGTCCTCAAGTGCAGGAGGGGGGAGCAGGCGGCCCTCATAAACAGGGAGGGGGTTAGGATCCAGCACCCGGACGGAGGCTTGGAGGAAGCCAGGGTACCAGCAGTCGTCGAGGCGCCGGGCGGCCAGTTCGACGCGGTCATCATCGCGACGAAGGCCTACGACTTCGAGGATGCCCTCCCAGCGGCGCTGAACGCCGCCAAGAGAACCGGGCTCCTGGTCTCGATACAGAACGGCCTGGGGTGCCTCGAGGCCCTCGAGGAGAGGGCTGGCGCGTGGAGGGCGGCGGCAGCCGTAACATACTATGCGGCCACGAGAGTGTCGGGCAACACAGTCCTCTACATGGGGGGTACGAGGGTAGTCCTCGGGCAGCGGAGCAGGAAGAAACACCCCTCCCTAGCCCCGCTCGCCGACGCGCTGAGGAGGGGTGGGTGGAGGGCTGAGATAGTCGAGGACATCGATGCGTGGAGGTGGGACAAGCTTATCGTGAACGCCGCAGTCAACCCCGTGACAGCCATACTCGGAGTGCCAAACGGGAAGCTGCTCTCCTCCACACACGCGCTACAACTATGCCGCTGCATAATAGGGGAGGCCGTGGAGGTCGCCGAGAGGATCGGGGTCAAGCTACCAAGGGACCCATACACAGCATTCATCGAGACCGTGAAGGCGACGAGGGGTAACAGGTCGTCGATGCTGCAGGATCTGGAGGCTGGGAGGAAGACAGAGATAGACTACATCAACGGCGCGCTACTCGCACTGGCATCCAGGGTCAAGCTGGCGCTCCCATGCAACAGCATCACCTACACGATCGTCAAGGCACTTGAGGAAGTCTTAACCCCCTAACACCTTAAAAGAACGCCGACAAGGCGATGGGTATTAACGGCCCCGCCCCCTTAGCACCGCGGGCCCCACACCATGGTCAGGAGGCTAGGCGTATTGCTGCACAAGGCCAGGAACGGCTACCTAGTCGCCAGGCTTGAGACCGAGAAACCCCCACCACTCGGAGTCAAGGTCTACGACTCCTCCCTCAGGGAGGTAGGGGTACTGCTCGACGTAATAGGCCCCGTCGAAAAACCATACGCCGTCATAAAGCCGAACGAGAGGGGGGAGAAGCTAGACAAGAAGGGAGTCACACTATACTATGAGCCGCCTCGGCCTCCTAGGCCGAGGCGGCGCAGGGGGCGGGGCGCAGGGAGGAGGCCCAGACGGGCCGAGAAGAGGCCCGCTGGGAGGAGGCGCCCCGCACGCAGGGTGAAGAGGAAATGACGCTCACATGCCCTAGGTGTGGGTCGTCAAGCATAGTGGAGGACCCCTTCACACACAAGGTCGTGTGCGTGTCATGCGGCTTCGTGATCGAGGAGTGCCCGATAGACTATGGGCCGGAGTGGAGGAGCTACACGCCCGAAGACCGCATACGCAGGAGTAGGGTGGGCGCGCCGCTCACGGCAAGGGTGGCCGACAGCGGCCTCACAACATTCATCCGTTCACGTGGCGGGGATCTAAGAGCCAGGAAGCTGCAGGCGCTGCAGGCCAGGCTTAGGCTGGAGAGCCAGAACAAGAAGATGGTCGAGTTCCTCAGCCTACTGAACGACCTAGCCGCCAGGTTGGAGATGCCGAACCATGTTATAGAGACTGCAGCCAGGTACGCCAAGATGCTGATAAAGACAGCACCCCAGCTGATAAGGAGGAACGAGATGGACTACTACGTCGCCGCACTACTAGTCCTCGCATCCAGTAAGGTCAGGTGGCATTGCACGATAAAGGAGATAGCTGCGAGGCTCCAGCTCAACGAGAACAAGGTATGGAGCGCCTACCGGAAGATACTCTACAAGTACCTCAAGGTCAAGGTTAGGCCGAGGCAGCCGAGCGAGTTCGTAGAGAAGATAACCGCGAGGCTGAACCT
>CAYZCH010000063.1:0-13138 GCA_964476405.1 uncultured Desulfurococcales archaeon | reverse complement strand
GCCGGGCTGGTAGTGTTCGACGACATCCCTCCTCGAGACCTCACCCTCCCCGAGACGCTCACCGCTGAGCCCATGCTTGTGGAAGCCGTAGGGCGGGCCGTGCTCGTAGAACCCTATGTCCCTCCAGAACGCCTTCCCCCTCTTATTGAGGGCTGGCCTGGGCCCCGTTATGGTTGGTATGAGGTCTGCGAAGCCGTAGTGTAGTAGGAGTTTCTTCTCGTCATCCTCGAGCGGCACACCCCTCATCAGCCTCCACATAGCCTTGAATATCGCGGCGTACCTGTTGCCGGGGTTTATGAAGAGCTTCTCGAGGGGGAGGCTCAGCCACTTCTTGAGAGTCTCGGCGCCCGCCTCGAGGAGGCGCCTATCCCAGAGGCTGCCGGGTATGATTATGGTCTCGGTGTACCCTAGCTCCCTCCTCCTACCCTTCCTACCCTCCCTCTGCAGGAACTCCCTGAGGTCCATAGGTAGGCCTACGTGGATGACCCGCTTTATCGTCCCTATGTCTATGCCCTGGCTGAGCGTCCTCACAGTCACCACTACCTTGACCTCACCCCTCCTAGCAGCCTCCTCCACCTCCTCCCTCACCGCCTTCGGCACTAGGTGGTGGTGTATTGCTATCCTCTTGGAGTCCCCCGTCTCCTCGACCAGCCTCCTGTAGATGTTCTCCGCGATCCTCACGCTCCTCGTGAAGACTAGTGTGACCCCCTCTCCCCCCTCCCTGAGGCCCGTCACTGCTATGACTTCGACTGGGTCGAGCACGGGCTTGGGCGGGTTGAGGTTGAGTGCTTTCAGCGCCTTGTAGACCTCGTAGGCATGGTTGTTGAACTTGTCCTCGTCTGCCAGCAGCTCGAGTATCCAGGGGGCCTTCGAGGAGACTATACCCGCGTTCCTCCTCACGTACTCGCGCAGCGCGTCTATCTGTTTACCAAGCACCACTATGGTCGCGTTCCTCACCCTGAAAGGCCTCCCCGTCACCACCACCGTCTCCCTCCCGGTGACCGTGGTAAGGTACTCTGCCAGCTCCCGGGGGTTGCCGAGGGTGGCTGTGAGGACGGCGACCCTAGGGGGGCTCGACGCCAGGTGCTTTGCTATGATCTCGACGCATGCGAGGAGGAGGTGGGTGCTCCTCGGCTCGTAGAAGTCCAGCTCGTCCAGGACTATGAGGTCTAGCCTTGAGAGGAAGTGGTCGATCACACCCCGGCGCTCAGCGATCCTCTTCAGCTCGGCCAGTAGGAAGGCGGGGTTGGTCACCACTATCGAGGCTGAGAACAAGCTCCTGGAAATGCTGGCGAGCCCCGTCCTGCCGATCGTCGGCCTATCGAGCCTGACGACACCCCCTCTGCCAGCCGCCCGACTATACTCCTCGAGCCTCCGTATCTGGTCGGCGCTGAGGGCGAGCGTCGGGTATACAGCTAACACCCTCCAGCCATGCGCGATTGCAGGGAGAGCCCACGCCTCGGTCTTACCCGACCCCGTCCTAGCGGTTAAGACGACGTTCATGCCCTTCTCAAGGGCGTCGGCCGCCTCGACCTGGTGCCTGTAGAGCCTAAGCCCACTCTTCCCTGGGACGTCCAGGTAGTCGCCGAACCTCCTCCCAGTCCTCTCGGGCTCCTCTCCCGGCTCCTCCCAGCAGGTTACCTGGTACCCTCTCCTCCTCAGCTCAGCCGCGCTACCCTCTCTGCAGAGCTTCACCCCTCCCCACACGTGTACCCGTGTACGCGGTGCTACTTGAAATATGGGTGGGTGGGGGTTTCGGGGGCGCTAGAAGGGTAGTATGCCCGCCCCGAAGAGGCCGCGGGCTAGGAAGTCGACGCCGAAGAGCCCCATGAAGATAGACAAGCCTATCATGAAGCCCCTGTAAGCCCTACTATGCATCAGCTTGGAGCCCGCATAGCCCAGGCCGGCCATAAGCGTTAGCCACAGGTAGTCCATCGAGGCGTGTATGGAGTACAGCACGCCGAGCTCCAGGGGCCCCCTCATTATCACGGTTATTATCGGGTAGCCGGCCGTCATCCACCAGAGCAGGAAGTAGGGGTTGAGCCCCGTCAACACAGTCCCGACGAGCAACGGGTGTCTGTCGATGAGGCCTGCGCCGGGCATGCCTGCGCCGTCGAACTCGTGTCTCCCCTGGAGGAAGGGCTTCGCGCTTATATACGCGAAGTAGATGAGGAACACGGCCGCCAAGATATCCATGAACCTAGCGGCCCCCTTCACTAGCTGGAGCAGCGCCGCCTCGAGGAACCCGAGCGTGATTATGTATGGTAGCTCGAAGAGCACGTGCCCCGTCGCTATCGAGAGCCCCGTCCTCCACCCCCTCCTACCCCCGACTATCACCGCGGAGAACGTCAGCGGCCCTGGGGCGAAGGCGCCGGATGCCGTGAGGACTATAGTGTATAGTATCAAGGCTGTGAGGCTCGCCAAGGCGGTATCCTCCGGTGGGAGGGTAGTCCCTCCAGATGTACGGCCTCTTTCAGAGGAGGGCAGGACAGGGTGTGGGAACCTAAAACAGTTTCCCTAGTAGTTGTTCGACCGCACGCCCCGCCCGGGTCTTCAGGAGTGCGGATGGGTTACCGAGGTGCTCCTCGACGGAGGGGTCGTAGGGTATCCTGGCTAGTACATCAACCCCCTTAGCTGCTGCCAGCTCATCGACGGGGCTCCCGCCGGGCCGCGCCATGTTCTCCACGAGGCCCGCGACGTTGAAGCCCCCGTCGCGTAGCACGTCGAGCAGCCTGCCGGCCGCCTCGACCGCGAGCCTTGAGGGGGTTGTTACGACTAGGACTCGTGTATCCCTATGGACGCTGGACGCTATGTTGAGTACGTCTAGGACTTCATCCCTTATACCGGGGGGCGTGTCTACGAAGAGTATGTTGAGCCGCGGCCACCTGGTTACGGCGAGCACCTCGAGTATTACATTGGTCGCCTCGGGGCCGCGGAGCGCCAGCCCCCTACCCCCGGTGAAGAACGCTATGGTCATGTAGCTGACCCCGTGCACCCTCGGCGGGACAACCCCCTTCTCCTCCTCCACGAGGGCCAGGCCGGGATCCACGCCGAGCACGACATGTGTGCAGGGGTTCGTCAAGTCTAGGTCCAGCAGCCCGGCCTCCAGCCCCTTCCCGGCGGCCGCGAGCGCGGCTAGCGTCGAGACGAGGGTCTTGCCGACCCCGCCCTTCGGACTGGCGACGACTATGATCCTGTCGATCGTCGAGAGCCTGTGCCCGACGACGCTGAACCTCGGGTCAGCCCTGTACACGGCACCCCTCCCCCTCAACCTCCAGTATCACCAGCCCCCTTCCCTCGACGACCTCGAAGTCGTGTGAGCCGCACCTGGGGCATGAAAGGTACGCGTGCACTGCCTCTGGAACGAAGTGTATCGCCTCCCTCTCCTCCTCGCCGAGGCCCCCCTCTTCAAGGCTCCACTCGTAGCCACACCTCCTGCACCTGAACCTAGCCTTAACCTCTACCAGCTCCAGGCTCCCGAGCCCCCCGCGCTGCTCCGCTAGGTTCTCCAGGGCGAAGGCGAACACGTCCCTGTCTATGGCCTGTAGCTCGCCCAGCCCAAGCACAAGTCTGTCGACGCGCCTGCAGCCGAGCTCGCCGTAGAGGTACTCGAGCACGGCCTCCGCCAACGCCCACTCATGCAACCCCCTCTACACCCCCCGCCTCCCCACCTGCGCTCTCCACGGGGGTTGAAGCAGCCTCCCCCGCCTCCTCCCTTGAGGCGAGGAGGAGGCCTACTGGTAACAGGAGGGCGGCGAAGGCGAAGCAGTAGCCGGCGGCCGCCGAGAGGAGCCCTGTCATGGTCTTCGGTGCGGCTCCCAGGATCTTAGCCATCATCATAACCCCGCCCGCTCCCGCGAGCACGGCGCCGGCAGAGGACGCCTTCAGGTGGGCGCTGTAGCTCGCCATGAACGGGGTGATCAATATGACCATGCCGGCCACTATGTGGAGTGTCGAGACGGCCATCACCCTCACCCAGTGGGGTGCGAGCACGGCGGCCGCCCCAGCCGCCGCAGCGTATGCAAGCATGCCGGCCGCCGCCCTCGAGTCTAGGAGTAGGAGGAGTGCTGCCGCGTACAGCCCGGGCGTCACGGCGACCAGTAGGGCTACGGCCTGCCTGGGTACAAGGCCTGCGCAGACAACTATGCAGGCCCAGGACGCGGCAGCGGCGATGGAGAGCAGGGCTGATGCCAGGGGGATTCCACCGCTCCTGGAGGAGAGCGGCGTGAGGCAGGCCGCGACCAAGCCCCCCACCACGGCGGCTAGGAGCACAGGGCCAGCCACGCCTACAACCGCCTCGCTTAGGGCTGGGCTGGGGTGCAGGGCGAGAAAAGGCTCACGCATACACGCCCGCCTCAGATATTACCCTGCCGCGGAGGCAGTGTTACCGGGTGAGGACGGGTTGCCCATACCCTCCAAGGAGGAGGTTATGGAGGAGGCTAGGAGGAGGTTCAATAAGCTCTACGAGGACATGAAGAAGGAGCTGGAGGAGAAGGCCGAGCAGCTGAAGAGGGAGGAGAAGGAGAAGCTGGAGAAGGCGAAAGCCGAGCTCATACGCGTCCTCGGCTCGGCAGAGTAAAGGCTCCGGGCCCCGCCGCGGGGCAGGCGCCACTATTTCCACTACACCCTTAGCCCCTTCTAGCCGAGCCGGTACACTGGAGGGGTATTGTGGTGCCCAGGCTGGCCGAGCTCCTGTCGAGCGTAAGGGTGGCCGCCTACCCCCTGGCCAGCAGGCTCCACGGGGAGGCATACTACGAGCCCGTCCTCGAGAGGTTCCGTAGGGTTCTGAGGGGGCTGGGTGTCGAGTGTAGGGGCGGAGTGTTGACCGGCGTCGAGGACGTGGAGTCCGTCGACGTATCCGGCGTCGACGCGGCCGTCCTGCTGCTACTGACCGGCGGCACCAGCGCGGCCGCCAGGAGGCTGGCCGAGAGGCTCGCGGGCAGACCAGTGGTCATAGTGGGCCACCTCTACCACAACAGTATAGCCTCCGCCGTCTCCGCCTACACCAGGCTCGCGTCCAGGGGGTTCAGCACAGTCCTCCTACCCTACAGGGGCGGGGAGTCCATCATAGAGTTGGCGAGGGTGTTGAAGGTTGTGAGGCTCAGGGCTGCACTGTCTAGGATGAGGATAATCCACGTCGGCCGCGGGACGGGCTGGGAGAGGTTCCTCGAGGTCACGGGCGCCCGGGTGGTCTCCGTCGACCCCTCCGAGGTCGAGCTGCCAGAGGCTGGCCTCGATGAGCGCCTCTCCTCCAGGATAGACCTCGGCGGCGTGGATCCGGGCGCAGCATCCAAGCCCTACGCGCTCTACAAGGCGTTCAAGGCGCTGCTGGAGAAATACCACGCCCACGGCCTGGCCGTGGAGTGCTTCAGCTTCCTCGAGGAGAAGGGCTTCACGCCCTGCCTCGCCCTCTCACTCCTCCTAGACGAGGGCTACCCCGCGGCATGCGAGGCGGACTACCGCTCACTCCTCCTACTAGTACTCGCGCAGGGGCTGACGGGGAGGCCCGGCTGGATAGGGAACATAGTGGACGCGGGCCGGGGCAGGCTCATGCTCGCCCACTGCACGGTCGCCACCAGCCTAACGCTCTACGCGACGCTACTCCCACACTTCGAGACGGGCAAGCCCTACGCGGTCGCTGGCGCGCTGAAGCCCGGCGAGTACACCATAGCATCCGTGACCCCCGACTACAAGGTCATCCGCGCAGCCAAGGCGAACCTGAAGACCACCGGGATGCTGACGGGAGGCAGGTGCAGGACGCAGGCGGTCTTCGAGGCGGACGTCGACTTCGAGGAGCTGGCCGGCAACCACCACGTAGCAATGCAGGGCGACGTGAGGAGGGAACTGAGAATAGCCGCCAAGCTACTAGGCATGAGGTACGAGGAGTACCGGGGGAGGAGGGGCTGAGGACGTTCGCTAGGGCGGAGCCCCGGGCACCGGGGCTGTGAAGCTCTAGGCGGAGGCCGACCCCCTCCTCCCCACGAGCCGCAGCCCTCGTGGTTTTGGGAGGTGCGCCGTGGAGCCGATACCGCTCCTCTACCGTAGGCTCGTCGACAGGGACTTCAGAGTGTTGGCGGTAGTCGAGAGGCTGATGAAGAGGTACGAGTACGTCCCACTAGAGGTTATAGAGAGGAGGGCGCGCATCCCGCCGAGCCATGTCGCTGCGTCGCTCTACAAGCTCAACACGCTCAAGATGGTCAAGAGGTTCACGGGGGAGTATATAGGCTACAAGCTCACCTACCGCGGCCTCGACATGCTGGCGCTAAACACGCTCGTCAAGAGGGGGGTGCTGGCGTCACTGTCTGCAACGACGCTCGGCGTCGGCAAGGAAAGCGATGTTTACACGGGGGAGACGCCGGGAGGCGAGCTGGTGATAGTAAAGTTCCACCGCGCGGGCAGGACAAGCTTCCACCAGATACTCAGAGTAAGGGCATACGCCCCGCAACACTACCATACATGGATGGAGCTCGCCAAGCTCGCCGGGCAGAGGGAGTACCGTGCACTCGAGCTCCTACACAGGGCTGGGGCGCTCGTGCCCAGGCCCGTGGCCTACAACCGCCACGTTGTCGTCGCAGAGCACGTCGGCGGCGTGGAGCTGTACCGGTACAAGAGCCCCGCAGACCCCGCGTCGATTCTGGCTAAGATACTTGAGACGCTCAGGAAGGCCTACCTCGAAGTAGGGATAGTCCACGCCGACCTGAGCGAATACAATGTGCTCGTCAGGGTAGGTGAGGACGGGGAGGAGACACCATACATTATAGACTGGCCCCAGTACGTGGAAAAGGAGCACCCCTCAGCCCAGCAGCTACTCCGCAGGGACGTAACATATATAACGAGGTTCTTCAAGCGCCGCTTCGACCTAGACATAGACCCGGAGAAGGCGCTGCGCTACGTCCGCGGCGAGTCCGAGACCATATAGCGGCACCCGTCCCCCGCTCTTCACCCCTAATACTTATTAAGAGGGATAGGCGAGGGGTTCGGAATGGTGTGTAAGTATGTCCGGGAAGGCTGAACATGTTCGCGAGTACGTTAAGGCTCTGAGGCCCGGGATACACGAGGAGGACAGCACCCTCGTAGTGGTAGGGGAGGAGTACATATACAGGGTGGCGTCAGCGTTGGCTAGCCCCACAAGGATAAAGATACTACAGGAGCTCATAGGGAGGGAGGCGGACATAGGAGAGATAGCGGAGATGATAGGTCAGAGCAAGGCAAACGCCTCCACCCAGGTCAAGAGGCTCGAGGAGGCCGGCCTAGTAAAGACGGAGTATAGGCCGGGAACGAGGGGCGTGAGGAAGGTCGTCAGGACGGCGGTCAGGGAGGTCAGGATAATACTCACACCCCCCTAGCCACCAGCCCCCGCGGGAATCCCTATAACCCCCGCAGACGCGACAATACCAATGGAAGCCGGGGTGGCCGAGCGGTCTAAGGCGGCGGGCTGCAGTGGCGTGAGGGGAAGGAGCCGCCCTCGCGGAGACCCGTTCAGTCCCGGGTTCAAATCCCGGCCCCGGCTCCACAAACATAACTCCTCCACACCCATGAGGCGGAGTGGTCTTGGCTAAGGAGTGGCGCAGCCTCGTCGCCGAGGCTGCTAGGAGCAGGGGGTATAGTGTGAGGGAGGAGGGCTCCTGCATAGTCATCCGCCACCCTGAAGCGCCCCTCCTCCTACGCGTATCCTCGACGGGGAGGGGTGTCGAGGTCAGGCTGGAGGCCAGCGGGGTCGACGACTACCTCGAGGAACTGGTCGAGACGAGCCCGTCTCCGAGGGAGGTCGTCGAGCAACACATAGACGACTTGACGGGCCTCGCGCTCGAGCTCGCTCGGCGCCTCGAGGGGGCCGGGTACAGCGTAGACCTGAGGCTCAGGGACACCGCCATGGATGTCCTCGAGAGGCTCGAGGAAATGGAGGAGTCCTGATGAGGGCTAGATAGGCTGAGGCGTGATGAGGGTTTCTGGTGCTGAGCGTCGCTGGTACTGTGAAGCGTTTTAGTCCTCCCCGCCCCCGTTTAGGCGGGCGACCCTGTGAGGGGCTCAGCCAGCATACTCCTCCTGGCTCTGCTCGCAGCAGTCCTCGCAGCCCCCGTGGCGGCCGAGGGAGTGTATAGGGCTTTATGGGGTAGGGCTACGAGGCTCTACTATGAAGGCTACGACACCGTCCACGCCGCCTACCTCATCTACTCGGCAAGGTATGCGGCTGCCCACGGCGACTACCTCGGCGCGGCGTGGAGGCTGCTGGAGGCGGCCGCTGAGCTCGTTAACCCGCCGAGGCGCGGGCGCCTAAACACCTCCTATAGGCTCGTGGGCTTCTACGCGTCGACCGTCACGCCGCCGCCCCGGATGCTGGCGCCCGTGGACACGACCTACCTCCTGTCCCCCATGGGCTATCTCGTCTACCCGAACGACTCGAGGTGGAGGCTGAGCTGCTTCATAGTGGTCTTCGTCGGCAGGGGGCCAGGCGGCTGGGCCGCCTATCAGGGCAGGCTCCCGTTCACGCCCTGGGAGAGGCCGTTCAGGCCTAGGATATACCTGGGCGGCTCATGGAGGATACCCTCCATCGTCTTCGCCGGCCCCGTCTATGTTAGGCGGCTGGATGGGGGTGTGACCGTATACGAGTACGACTTGAGCGGCAGGTACATGGAGTATATCGGCTACTATGGTAACGGGACGATAGTACACGGGGTCGTCGACGCGTCGACGGGCAGGCCCCTCATACTCTTGAGGGGCCGGGTGGAGGCGGTGTTTTGGATGGGTAACTGGACTACATACATACTCCACGGCGCCTACCCCTCCAAGAAGGGGTTCGACTCCTGGAGCGGGTTCTGGATCATAGCTAGGGCTTAGGCGGTCATAGGGGGGCGCCGCTACAGGGGCTTCATGGTGTTCGACAGGGCGATACACCGCTCAATAGGCTGCACGGCCCCCGGGGCGGGCCAGCCCGTTAGCTTCTCCTGCATGGTCGTCGAGTCGGGGGATGGAGTTGTGGCCGCCCTCGCCGACGCCTGGAACCCGTCGCCGCTCAGTCCACCGGTGCCCATGGAGCACCAGCTCCTCCTGAGGCTGCCGGGCGTGGGGGTGGTCGTGACACGCGACTATAACCTGACGTGGCTGGGGGGCACCCTCCAGCCGAGGGGCTTCCTCCTCACCGTCGATGCCAGGGGGGTTGAGGGCTCCTTGGAGGGCAGGGTTGTCTCTTACTGGCCGCCGCGCTGGCCGCGCATGCACGGCGCCTGGTGGAGCCCCGGCGCGACGTATACGTGGGGCAGGTGCTTCACGTTGTGGAGGGGGTGGCTGAGGGCCGGCGGCAGGGTCTTCAACGTGACGGGCGTCGGTGTCGGGGAGTACACGGGGTATAGTGGCGGGTAGTCTTTTTCTCCCTCCACCTCCTCCCAGGCTGGCCGGGTGGGGGGTGGCTTGAACCCCTGGGTCGCCTTCTGGATGGTGTTCACGCTGCTCGGCACGGAGGCCTTCTATATATTGTTCTGCACCTTCATATACGTCTCCGTGGACAGGAGGCTGGCTATGAAGGAGTTCTCGGCAGTCCTCCTGGCAGCCTCGGCAGTCCTCTTCCTGAAGCAGTGGCTCCGCCTACCCCGCCCGCCGAGGAGCGAGTGGCTCGCACCCGCACACGGCTTCGGGTTCCCCAGCGGCCACGCGGGTGTATCGTCGGCGTTTTGGTTCACGCTCGCCCTAGAGAAGCCTTCCCCGCTCATGGCTGCAGCCGCGGCCGTGCTCGTCGCACTCATATCGGCCTCCAGGCTCGCGCTCCACGTCCACTACCCCCGCGACATTATAGGCGGGTTGGCGGTCGGCACCGCTACAGCCCTCCTAGTCCACGTAGGGGGGAGGAGGCTCGGCAGGGGGCTGCCGGTGGTGGCCGGCGCCGTCTCGGCGGGGCTGGCGGCAGCAGCGCTCCTCAGGCCAGCCGACGCGCACACATTCTACACGACGCTGGCCGTGATGAGCATAGCGGTCATCGTCGCGGCCTACCCGCTCGTAATAGAAGACCTGGTCGCCGACAAGCCCCCCTCACCATGGTGGGTCGGCGCAGCGCTCGCAGCAGCAATGGCCGCCGCCGCACTAGCCATAAACAGGTATGTGGTGAGCCCCCAGCTCTACATGGCGGCGTACATGGGGCTCGGGGCAGCGATACTCTTATCACCCAGGCTACTGCCCCCTAGGGGAGGCGCGAAACAGACTTAACGTGGCCTCCCCTACTAGGGTAGGAGTGGGGTGGGAGCCCCAGAGACACCTCCTACCCCTACAGACCCCGGCTCTCCGCGCCCTCTCCTTTTAACCGGCCCGAGCCCCGCCACGCGGTACTCCCCTAAAAACATTACTCCTGCGACGCCACCATGACGCCCTCGATCCTCAGGTGGGGCAGGTAGAACCTCGGCACCAGGTGGTGCAGCCTCTTCTCGACAGCAGTCACCCTCCTGAGGTCGTTGTAGAACGAGCCGGCTATCATCGCCCCCTTGAGGAGGCCGACGGGCTCACCGCCACGGTACAGCACCGCGGGGGCCGCCAGGAGACTATACTCGCCCGTCTCGGTCACCACCGTGTGGGCCCCCCGTACATCGTACACGTAGAGGAGTTCGGGTGCCTCCAGCATCTCGTCTAGGTCTGAGCCGCCCGGCTCCACGACGATGTTGAAGGGTGAGGGGTGGGGCTGCGACGCGTACCCCGCCCTGGCGGCGTTCCCCGTCGAGCCCGTTCCGAGCCTAGACCCCCAGTAGTAGTCGCTGACTATGCTCTGCAGCACCCCCCTGTAGACCAGGTGCTTCCTGCGCGTCGCCACCCCCTCGGCGTCGAAGGGTGTTGAGGCGTCGCCGCCGGGTATGTGGGGGTCGTCGATGATGGTCAGCTCCTCGCAGGCCACCAGCTCCCCCGGCTTGCCGGAGTAGGGGCTCCTACCCCTAGCTATCATCGAGGCGTCGACCGCGGCTAGTAGCGTCGCGTCTAGGAGGGAGGCGAGCGCGGCTGGTGAGAGGACGACCGGCATCCTGCGCGGCTCCTCCAGCCTGACCGGGCTCCCGTATAGCCCCGTGACCCTGGCGGCCTCCTCTATGAGGGGTTCTGGGCTGGGCAGCCCCCTCCTCGACGAGGAGTACACGGTGACGGGGGGTGCCTTGTAGCCTGTGGTCAGGCCCGCCAGGAGGCTTGCGGCCGTCTCCCTGACGTAGCCCATGAGCCCGTGCGTGTTGGCGACGGCGGTCTCAGAGGAGGAGACACCCGCGTAGCCATATGGTACCTGCAGCCCCTTCTCCGCAGCCCCCGAGACGAGGGCGCTCAGCCCCTCGACGAGCAGGCCGGGGTCTATGTCCTCCAGGCTCCTAGAGTATAGCTGCTCCACGGCAACGGGGCGCCCCTGCTCCCTCGGGAGCCCGGCGTAGGGATCCCTCGGGGCCGCCTTAGCAGCCTTCACCGCCTCCTCGACAGCCCTGGCTACACGCTCCCCCGACAAGCCGGTCGCGTACGCGAACCCCATCCTCCCGTCGATGATCACCCTCACCCCTATACCCGTGTCCATGAATGCCTCGACGCTCCTCAGCCTGCCCGCGTTGAGGGTCGCGGAGTACCCCTTCAGCCTCTCGGCGTACGCCTCAGCCTCCGAGACCCCCCTGTCCTCCGCCAGCCTCACCGCAGCCTCAACCGCTTCGAGCACATCCATGCTTCTCACCTCCTACCACCAATAGTCATGGATGAGACCTTCACGTAGGGGCCTCCGAGGGAGACGGGCACACCCTGCCCCATCTTGCCGCACCAGCCGTGGTGGAGGCGCAGCTCCCTTGAAAGACCCGTGACTCTGCGCAGCGTCTCGAGAGTGTCCCCTGAGAGGCTTAGGCTCCTGACCGGCCTCCCGGCCTCTCCGTTAACTATCTCGTAGGCCTCCATGGCTCCGAGCTGGAAGTATCCGTCTATGCTTGTCTCGCCGCCCGCCATCTCCTCTACGAGGTAGCCGTACTTTATGTCCTCCATGAGCTCCTCGAGTCGCTGGTCGCCGGGGAGCATGTAGGTGTTCCTCATCCTCACGAGCGGCGGCACCCTGAATGACTCCGCCCTCGCGTTCCCCGTCAGCGGAACCCCTAGCAGCTTGGCGTGGAGCCTGTCCGTCATGTACTCCTTGAGCCTCCCGTGCTCAACTATCGTCGCCCTCCTCGCCTCCACGCCCTCATCGTCGAACCTGATGCAGCCTATACCCCCGGGTGCGGCGGGGTCATCGACTATCGTCACCAGGGGTGACGCTATCTCCTCTCCGAGCCTCCCCTTCAACACGCTCCCCGCGGCCACCTCGTCGGCCTCGGCTAGGTGCCCGAAGGCCTCGTGGACCAGGACTCCGGTGGCGTGGGGGCCTAGGATGACGGGGTAGTTGCCGGCCCTAGGCGTGACGCCCCGGAGCTGTGCGCGGAGCTTCGAGAGGAGCTCCTCGGCGAGCTGCTCGGGGGTCTTCTCGTCCCAGAGCGTGTACCCCTCTATGCCCCCTATTACGGTGTGCATTGAGGCCCTCCTCCCCTCCTCCTCGCCGTAGACGTCGGCGTACAGCAGCGTTATGGTCTTCTCCTCCTCGAGCACCCTGCCCTCGCTGCTGACATAGATCCTCCTCTCCTCCACCTCCCTATACCTCACAGTCCTGCTCTTGACCGGGGAGGCTGCAAGCATCCCCGCGAGGCCTAGGACGTCCCTGGCCTTGACGTCTAGCGGGACGTCGAGCGGGTTCCTCTTCAACGGCCACCTGTGCCTCCCCTTGGCTGATGGGAGCTTGTCGGGTAGTATCCCCTGGTGCACCCTGTTCCTCCTAGCCATGGAGACCGCTGCCTCGACAACCCTCCCTATCTCGTCCGGCGAGAGGGTGACAGTGTAGGCGAAGCCCGTCGAGCCGTTCGGGAGGTATACCCTGAGGGAGAGCCCTATGCTGTAGCCGCTGCTCACGGTTGAGCGGTCGTCGGCGTAGAGTATGCTGAGCCTCCTTGTCTCCACGACCCTCGCCTCCGCGAGGGCCGCCCCCCTCTCCTCCGCCTCCCTGACGGCGGTCTCTGCGGCGTCGAGGGCCTGCAAGCCTGCCTCCTCCCACCCTCCCCGGCACACTCCGGTTTTAACGCCCACCCGTGCCTCCTCGTGTTTGCGTGCTATTGCACGTGTTGGG
>CAYZCH010000062.1:0-10178 GCA_964476405.1 uncultured Desulfurococcales archaeon | reverse complement strand
CTCGAGGTAGGTCTCAGTGGTTATCGACGCCGTGGTGTCTATCGGGTTCAGTGTACTCGCGAACCAGGGCAGCATAGACCTTATCTTCGACCTCGTCTCGCCGCTGAGCTGCGCGAGCGTCACGCCGAGCTCCTCCATAGCGTCCACGGCCAGTACTCCGAGGCCCCCACCGTTCGTTACCACCATGACCCCCTTCCAGGGCTGTGGGGGTATCGGCTGCAGCGAGAAGAGGAGGGAGGCGTCTATGAGCCCTGACAGGCTACGCACCATGAATACTCCAGCCTTGCGGAACGCGGCCTGGTATATACTGACGTCACCTGCCATGGAGCCCGTGTGGGATGCCACGGCCTTCGAGCCGCGCTTAGACCTGCCGGCCTTTATAGCCACTATGGGCTTCCTCATAGCAGCCCTCCTCGCGGCCTCTATGAACGGTTTACCCCTCAGGGCCCTGAACCCCTCGACGTATAGCGCTATCACCCTCGTGTACTCGTCCTCCCCGAGCACGTCTATCGCGTCCGCGAAGTCTATGTCTGTCATGTTGCCGAGGCTGAGCATGGCGGAGAAGCCCAGCCCCCTAACACCCATGAACCTGTAGAGGAGTGCTAGGCCGAGCGCGCCGCTCTGGGTGATGACCGCGACGCTCCCCTTCGGAACCTCCTGGGGGCCGAAGGTGGCGTTCAACCCTATCGGGGTGTATATGACGCCGAACACGTTTGGCCCGACTATCCTCATGCCACAGCTCTTGGCTGTCTCGACTACCCTCCTCTCGAGCTCGTGGTTGCCGACCTCGCCGAACCCTGAGCTTATTATGACTGCCACCTTGACCCCCTTCCTGCAGGCGTCGCGGACGACGTCTGGCACCTTGGGGGCTGGTATCGCTATCACCGCCATGTCGACCGGGTCGGGTATGGCTGTCAGCCTGGGGTAGCATTTCAGGCCGAGAATCTGCTTAGCGAGCGGGTTCACCGGGTATATCTTGCCCTTATACCCCGCCAACAAGTTCCTCAGGATACTGTGCCCGACCTTCCCGGGGTGCCTGGAGGCGCCGACGACCGCGACGCTCGACGGCCTGAAGAGCTCCCATAGCACCCTCGCTTGTTGGGGCATCCTTCTCTCCTCAGGGTATTTGGACATGATACGCCTTAACAATATTATCCACATTAAGCCGGTAGAGTGTCTCCTCGTCCACGACGCCTCTCTCCAGCAACGCTTTTTCAGCCTCCACGACCTGCCATGGGCAGGAGGAGACGCAGGGCCTCCTCGGGTCATCTATGAAGTCCGACTCCACCATTAAACGGCCCGTATCCACGCCGGGAAGGACGGCCTCCAATACCTTCTCCTTTCCGGGCAGCGTCGCCCAGCACCCACGCCTCCCAGCCTCCACGGCCACCCTCTTGCTGGCGTGGTGGAAGACTAGGAGGTCGCGCCTAACGCCTACTAGGTCGGCTAGCTTAACCACCGTTGCGACGGTCGCCTCGCCGGCGTTCTCTAGGTGGAGGTGCAGCAGGAGGTCGTTGTCCCTTGCAGCCTCGAAGGCCAACACCATCACGTACTCGGCGACGGCTAGCCTCTCGGGCATCGTCTTGTAGTGCTGCCTCCCAACCTCACCGATGCCGTCCAGCAAGCCCTTCCTGCACGCATCGACAATGTACCCGATCACCTCCTCGGCTAGACGGATGACCTCGGCTGGCCTCATACCGGCGGACACGAGGCTGTCGACTTCGGCGGGGTGGAAGCCGGCAAGGCACCTAACCCTTAAGCCCTCCTCCCGGGCCTCCCTACACTCCCTCACCAGCAGATCCACAGCCTTCAAGTGATCCTCGAGGCCGGCCCCGAAGCCATAGTGCCATGGGGGCAGCGAGACGAGGGCCATGAACCAGCCGCCTACCTCCCTAAACTTCCTCGCTATCCTGCGGGCCCCGAGCCCCTTCACGGGGTTGCTATGGGCATGTGCGTCTGCGTAGAGGAGTTCATGGGTCAAGGGTCTCACCGAGCAGGGTCAGCCCTCACACGGTTCTTCAACCAGGCCCCAGGGGAGGGGCCCGCTCTGGCCCGAGATCGCTCATCACTCCCCAGCCTACGTGGCGTGGCCGCTCTATATCCATTTTAGCCTTGCATCGCCGTCGTGGGGCTGGGGTGGAGGGGCTGCCGGTATCGTCCAGGTTGATCGCGGTGGCCGTCGCTGTGGTGTTCGCGGTTGGTGTCGTGTCGGGCGCTGCAGCGGGCGCCGGGGCGGCCCCAGCGACAAGGTATACTGCCTTGACGGAGGTCTTCCAGACAGCCATAGACACGGCGGCCGTCGTGGTGATCGTGTGGGCGGGCTCAGCCATACTCTTACCGGGCGTGCTCGCGTTCTACATGGCGTCGGCCAGCATAGGGGTCGAGCTGGCTAAGCCGAGCCTCCCCCTCATACCCTACTATATCCTGTCTGGGTGGCCGCAGATAGCCGCCCTGCTTATCGCCGCGTACAGCGGGCTGAGGATGGGGGCGGACTTGCTGTCGGAGGGGCGGCTAAGGCTTGTTGAGAGGAGGCGTGAGCTCCTCGTCGCCCTCATACTAGCGCTGGCCGGGGCGCCATACTCATACATAGTGAGCGGCATGCTCGGCCTAGCGTAGTCTGTGGTATTTATTAGTCCCCTCAAACCCTAACCCATTAGGGATTCTTTTGAGTCTCCCCGGCTACCCCCTACTAGGCAGGTACCCCCCGGCCGTCATCCTCCTGAACACCGAGCCCGTTGAGGAGGCCCTGCACGCCCTCGACCGTAGAGGGGTTAGGCACGCGCCGGTGGTGGATTCCGAGAGGAAGCTCATAGGCCTCCTCACCATAGACACTATAGTGGATTTCGTGGCCGGCGTTAAGCACCGTGAGATAGTTGAGGGCGTCTTCGGCGGGGATCTGGCCAGGGCCCTGAAGGAGACGCTGATAGACAGGGTCATGCAGCCCGACCCGCCCTACGCCGTGCTTGGGAGGACGGGGCTCGAGGAGGTTCTCGAGGTGTTCACGAACGGGAAGAGTACAGCGCTGCCCGTGACGCTGCCCGATAAGACCGTAGTCGGTATAATCACGACGAAACACTTCGTGGACATGATACACACCGCTAACATATACGTCTCGGTCTCGGAGATCATGAGGAGGGAGACCCATGCGCTCCCCTCATCCTCCACGGTACTCGACGTGGCCCGGGAGATGAGCAGCCATCATGTCCGCCACGTGCCGCTCGTAAGCGACGACAACCGCGTCGAGGGCATAGTGTCCGCGAGGGATATAGTCAGGTACTTCGCCTCCGACGACGTCCAGGAGCTGCTGAGCCGCGGGGAGGTAGACGCCATATACTCTACGCCGGCGATGGCCATAGCTACGCGCAGCCTCGTGACAGTCGAGCCGACGAGGGACGTGTCGAGGGCTCTCAGGGAGATGCAGAGGCACGGGATAAGCAGCGTCCTTGTAGTCGAGGACGGTGTACTCAAGGGGATACTAACCGACAAGGACGTCGTGGAGAAGCTCCCGAAGAGGATAGGGGTTGACATGTTCATCGATACGCTGAAGGCAGCCATAGTATTCGCCAGGCTTTACGCCTAGGCATGGGTAGGCCGATTAACCGGGGATCCGGTGAGCCCATAGCCTGGGAGTTAGGGTTTGTTCGACCTCTACCCATTCGCGCCGCCGAGTGTATGGATGAAGTTGAGGCCAGACGCCGTAGCCATATGGAGCGACGAGGAGGTCAAACGCAGGCTTTCATGGTACTACGCCGTCATGGTGGATGAGGCTCCGGCGAGGTTCATGATAGCCAAGTATCTTGAAGCCCCAGAGGCCCCCTACAAGCTCGACACCGAGGAGCTCTGGAGGCTCCACGACAGGCTCGCAAGGGAGCATAGGAGGCTCTGGGAGGAGGCCAGGAGGGGGTCGCTCGGCCCCGACGATGACTTCTTCCGTTCAAAGCCGCGGTACAGCTACCTCTCAGTGAAGGTCGAGCTTGCACAGAGGATCGTCAGGAGGTGCCACTTCTGCGAGAGGAGGTGCCTCGTAAACCGCCTATCGGCGCCCGGCGCCTGCGGGGTCGACGCGAAGACGTACGTGCATTCATGGTTCCACCACCTGGGCGAGGAGGCGCCCCTCGTGCCGAGCGGCACCATATTCTACGGCGGCTGCAACTTCAAGTGCGTCTACTGCCAAAACTACGACATAAGCCAGGTTGACCCGCGCGGGGGGAGCGTGGTCGATGCAAGGAGGCTGGCCGAGATACAGCGGGAGCTGAGGATCCACGGGGCGAGGAACATAAACCATGTGGGGGGAGACCCGACGCCCAACATACACACGATACTCGAGTCCCTCGAGTACCTGGACGTGAATACGCCCCAGCTGTGGAACAGCAACATGTACATGAGCGCCGAGGCCATGAAGCTGATAGCGGACGTGATCGATATATGGCTCCCGGACTTCAAGTACGGGAACGATAAATGCGCCAAGAGGCTGTCGGCGGTCTCATACTATGTCGAGGTTGTGATAAGGAACCTCGTGATAGCGGCTGAGAACGGCGACATGATAATAAGGCACCTGGTTCTCCCCGGCCACGTCTACTGCTGCTCGAAGCCAGTGATGAGGATGATATCGAGCAGGCTGCCCGTGGACAGAGTGCTGGTCAACATAATGGATCAGTATAGGCCGGAGCACCTGGTGGCCAGGTATCCTAGTAGGTGGCCGGAGCTCGCGAGGAGGCCTAGGGCTTCGGAGCTCAGAGAGGTGTATGAGTATGCGAGGAGCCTGGGGATACTCTTCGAGCCCTTAAGCTAACGCCGCCCCCACAAGCTCGTCGACGCGGCTGAACCCCTCACGCTCCATGTACCCCTTCAGCCCCTCGAGCAGCTCCGCGAAGACAGCCTCTTTCCCGATCAGGGCGGTGCCTACCTGCACGGCGCGGGCACCAGCAAGCATGAGCTCCACCGCATCCCTCCAATCCTCGACGCCTCCTACGCCTATGATGCACGGCTTCAACTCCCTGTAGACCCTGTAGACCGCTGCGACGGCCACCGGGTGTATAGCGGCCCCCGACAAACCTCCTACGCCGTGGCCGAGGACCGGGCTCCTCGTGTAGACGTCTATCCTCATAGCCGGCAGGGTGTTTATCAGTGTGAGGAACCTGGCCCCCCTCCCGAGGAGCCTCGACGCCGCGTCGACGAGGTTGTCCATGAGGCCCAGCTTGACCCCCACGGGTATACTCACCGTGGACGCCGCCGCCTCGACGATGCATGAGACTAGGCGGAGCCTCCTGCTCGGGGATCCCCCATGCACGGGGCTGTGGGGGCAGCTAGCGTTCACCTCTATTAGCGAGGCCCCATGCTCCTCCGCCACCGCCGCGAGCACCTCGGCCTCGCGGATGCTCGCCGGGGCTATGCTCACGACCACGGGCCTGCCGAGCCCCTTCACGGCCTCTAGTAGGCGTATGAGGCCCTCTACACCCGTGTTCCTCAAACCAACCGCGTTGATGAGGCCACACCTTACCGGAACCGCTATGGGTGTTGCATAGCCCTCTATCGGTGTATACGTGAACGTCTTCGTCACCAGGGCGGCCGCGCCCGCCTCAGCCACCAGCGCCAGCAGCTCGGGCGTTGAACTGTACACCCCGCTCGCGTTCATGAAGGGGTTGCTGAGCCTTACACCAGCCACGCTGGTCTCTAGACTCGGCTCCCCCGTACCCCACCACCCCCGACAGTCTCGAAGGGGTTGATCGGGTTGTATGCTGACCTCTCAGCGGCGCAGCCGTTGTAGGCCATGCAACCCCCTATGAAAACCGCCTCGACGACTCCATGCCTCTCAGCCATCCAGTAGGGGGTGTGCCTAGCCTTGCTGTACTCGTTGAGGGTCACCCTCCACGCCTCCCCGGCGTCGACGACTACTATGTTCGCGCGGAACCCCGGCTCCAGCGACCCGTAGACGCCGCCGAGTCCGAGGATCCGCGCGGGCCTCGTGGACGTGAGCGACACGAAGTCCTCGAGGCTGAGCGCTCCATGCACCACTAAGCTGAAGAGCATCCATGGCCAGTGCTCGAGGCCCGGGATCCCCGCAGGGCATATCAGGTAGTCCTCCCGCTTCTCCATCCACGAGTGCGGCGCATGGTCGCTGACTAGGCAGTCGACGTCGCCGCGTAGGAGGGCTAGCATCATGCGCCAGGGATCCCTGCGCGGAGGGTTCACCTTGCACATGCACTCCTCGAGGCAGTTGAGCTCCATTATGTAGTTTACAGTGGTGTCGACCGTGAACCCGTTCCTCCTGGCAGCCCTCAGTGTTGAGGGGGTGGAGGCGTGGGTGACGTGCACCCGAAGCCTGCCGCCCAGCAGCCCTGCAACAAGGTCGACCGCTGCCGCCTCGAGGTGGCCGCCCCTCATGACCGCCCGTTGCCGCTCATCGTCGGCCACAGGCTTCAACGCCTCTGGTAGCTCGGGGTGGAGCACGAGTAGTGTCCCGGGCTTCATCCTCGACGCGACCCACATTCTCGACTCTATGTCCTCCGGGTACATCTTGAAGCCTGCTATGGGGAGTTCCTCGACCTCCCTGAGTACAGCCTCGTCGCCCGGTATGCCGGCGTAGACGGCGTAGTCTGTGGCTGAGCGCGAGCGGAGGGCCGAGAGCTTCTCCTCTATGCTGCTGGGGGTGCGGAGCGGGGGCTCGGTGTTAGGCATGTCCACGACGAGGGTTATGCCGGCCGAGAGGGCCGCCAGGGTTCCAGTACGCTCATCCTCCTTGTAGCTTAGCCTGAGGCCGCGGAGGTGGACGTGTATGTCAAGCAGGCCCGGCAACACCAGGGAGCCGGCCGCGTTGTAGACCCGGGCCCCCAGCCCCGGCGAGGGGGATACGCCCACGACGTGTCCGTCCTCCATGATGACGCACTTCTCTGCCAGCGAGCCGCCGAGGAAGACCCTGCCACACACAGCATCGTACTCGTCGAGCACGGCTAGGGGCACCTCGCCGAATACCAGCCATGGAGCCTCGAGGCGTCAACACCGGGGCCCTCACGGCATAGGCGGAGCCGTGTGCCGGGGACGATGCAGTCGCCGCAGAAGCCCAGGCCACAGCGCACATACTCCTCAAGGACTAGTATCGAGCCGTCGAGTAGGCCTAAGCGGCGTAGAGCCCTATAGGCCGCGCAGAGCATCGGGGTCGGGCCAGCCACTATGATCGGCGCGTAGCGGTCAGGGTCGGGGAGGCCCTCGAATAGGTCCACCACAGTGCCCCTCACACCAACGCTCCCGTCGTCGCTCGCAACAAGGACGTCGTCTACACCGACGTCCACGTAGTACCGGGCTGATCGAACCCCGTAAAGGAGCCTTGAAGGATGCCTTTTAGCGTAGAAGGCTAGGGGCGCGACGCCTACACCCCCAGCCAGGAGGAGAGCCCTCCTCCCAGGGGGTGGCGGCGGGAGCGGCCTGCCTAGGGGGCCGAGTAGCCCAACCCTCCTTGGAGGCTTCTCCACCAGGAGCCTTGTAGTCGGGCCACGCGTCTTCACGAGGAATCCTAGCCCCTCCCCCGTTGAGTCGTAGACGGAGAGTGGTATGGCCTCGACGCCGGGCACGTGGAGCATGTAGAACTGGCCCGGCTCAGGCCCGACGCACTCCTCCAGGGGCCTGTACACGAGGATCGCCGTGTCCTCAGCCGCCCGCCTATAATCTACCAGCTCGGCCGCCGTGTAGCACGCCCGCAGCATTACACTATCAGCCCTGGTACCTCCTCCTCGCCCACTAACGTCCCGCAGTACTTGCACTGGAGGAGGAGTGGCTTTTCCGAGACCTTCAGGAACTCCGGCTCTATCGGCTCCCTCTCCTTCCTCGTGATGCAGGTCGGGTTCGGGCACCTCAGTATACCCTTTATCTTCTCCGGGAGCCTCACCTTGAGCTTCTCTACAACCTTGTAGTCCTTAACTATGTTTATCGTTGCTTGCGGCGCTATGAGGGCTATCTTGTCGACCTCGCTCCTCTCAAGCATCCTGTCCTCTATCTTGACTATGTCTTTCCTTCCGAGCTTCCTGCTCTCAACGTTCATGACTACTGCGACGCGGTACCCCTCGGCACCGGTTATACCGAGGATCCTCAACACGAGGAGGGCCCTGCCGGCCGGTATATGGTCTATTACGGTTCCGTTCCTTATCCTGCGCACCAGCAGCCTGTCCTCCTCCAAGACAGCCTACACCTCCACTCCCGATATGAGGGCTAGGAGGGCCATGCGGAGAGGTATAGCCAGCCTCGCCTCCTCGAAGTAGGCAGCGTATTTCGAGTTGTCGAGGGCGGGATCCACCTCGTCCACCTTTGGTAGCGGGTGGAGTATTTTGAGGCTCTCCTTAGCCCTCTCCTCCACCAGCCTGAGCGTCACCTTGTAGCTCCCCTTGACCCTCTCGTATTCCTCGGGGTCGGGGAACCTTTCGCGCTGTATACGGACGACGTACAAGACGTCGAGCTCGTGTATGACGTCGCGGAGAGCCTCGACCTCCTCATACCTCACGCCAGCCCTGTCAAGCACCATCTTCACCTCGGGGCGTGGCTTGAGGAGGGGTGGTGATATCAAGTATATCTTCGATGGCTTGAACCTGGTTAGGCCGAGGATGAAGCTGGAGGCTGCGCGAGAGTACCTCAGGTCGCCAAGGACGCCGTAGACGAGGCCGTCGACGGTGCCGAAGAGCTTGGTCACCGTGTAGAGATCCACCATGGCCTGGGTCGGGTGGTGCTGCCTCCCATCGCCTGCGTTTATCACGGGGCTCTCCGCGAGCTCTGCTGCGAAGAGGGCTGCTCCCTCATACCTGTGCCTCACTATTATTATGTCGGAGTAGGCGTCGAGCATCCTTATCGTGTCTGCGAAGCTCTCCTGCTTAGCCACGCTGGTCGACTCCTCGGACGCGAACCCTATGGTCACCGCGCCAAGCCTCTTTGCTGCGAGCTCGAAGCTGAGCCTCGTCCGCGTCGAGGGCTCGAAGAAGGCTAGTGAGACTATCTGGTCTGTTAGGAGCTTGGGGACGTATCCGCGGCGCATGAAGTGGGCCATCTTGTCGGCGGCGTCGAACAGGGATTCGAGCTCCTCGCGGCTGAAATCCAATATGCTGATCACATCCCTGCCCTTGAACGGGGTGGGCAAGACGACCACCAGGTGCCCAGTTATAGGGCGTATCCGAGGCTACGGAATTGCTTCTCGCTCAACAGCCCCGCCTCCAGCATCGATGCTAGTATATCCTTTAAAGTGGCCAGGGCTAGTAGTCTCACGCCCTCCTCCGAGAGCCTCTCAGCCGCCCCCTGCCCCCTATCGACTATGACGAGCGCGTAGTCTACGACTCCCCCCTCACCCCTCACGGCCGCGACGCCGCGTAGTAGGCTGCCGCCCGTGGTCGCTACGTCGTCTACCAGGAGGACACGCTTGCCCCTGCACTCGGCGCCCTCAAGCAGCCTGCCCAGGCCGTGCTGCTTGCTCCTGCTCCTCACGTACGCGAGGGGCTTGCCGTACATGGAGGCTAGGAGTGTGGCCCACGGTATCCCGGCAGTCGCCATACCGGCGACGACGTCTACCTCATCCATGATCTCCGCGGCATGCGCCGCCAGCATCGAGGATACCGCCGCACGGGCCTCCGGGTCGCCGAGAAGCCTCCTGGCGTCGATGTATACCGGCGAGACAGCGCCGGAGGATAACTTGAACTCGCCGACTAGTAGGGCTCCACAGCGCGCCAGGAGCCTTGCTAAGAGGCCTGCCGCGGCTCCCTGCATGCCCTCAAGGCCTCCTGCTGCGCCCCTAATATATCCCTAGCTGCCCTCAGGGGGTCTGGTGATCGGGTAATGGCTCTACCCACTATCTCGTAGTCGGCTCCGGCGCATAGGGCGGAGCCTGGCCTGGCGCCCTGCGCCCCCACGCCGGGTGCGAGTATGCGTATCGAGGAGCCGATCCTCCTCCTCACAGTCGATAAGATGCCGGGCCTGGTGGCCGGCGCCACGACCCCCCATGGCTTCACCTCCTCTATTACCCCGAGAACCTCGTCCAGCACCTTGTCGTAGATGGATGCACCGGGGTGCGACATGGAGGCAACTACTACTAGTTTCAGGCCGAGCCTCCCAGCCTCCGCGGCTAGCTCGTCTAGCGCGCCTTTAACTCCGACGAACCCGTGCGCTATGACTGCGTCGAAGAACGGTGCTATGATCCTGGCGGTCAG
>CAYZCH010000061.1:0-15357 GCA_964476405.1 uncultured Desulfurococcales archaeon | reverse complement strand
GCTGTCTTCGAGGGGGAGGCCAGGATAGGCAGCATAGTGTCCGGGATGCAGGAGATAAGGCTGAAGCCGGAGGACTTCGCCAGCCCGATAGCGCTCCAGATGGCTATAAGCAGGATATACGAGGCCGTGATAAAGGCGTTTGAGCAGGGGATGCAGAGGAAGTACGTCGCCGAGGTAAGGTTCACCGATAGCATGGGTAACCCGGTAGTCTTCGCCATAGACCTGGGCGAGGCCACACCCCCATTCTCGAAGGATAAGGTGAAGGCGAGGATAACCGTCGAGCTCTACGAGGAGGAGGAAGAGTAGCAGGCGCGTATCAGGGGGTGGTCTGGTGGGGGCTGCGGGCCCTCAAGGACGCACACGTAGCCCTCACGCACCTCCACCCTGAACCCCCTCCTCCTCAGCCTCGACGCCAGGTACACCAGCAGGGCGTTGGTGAGCAGCTCATCGATATCCCTAACCCTGTAGCGGAGGGGCTCGACCCTCTCAAGGAACCCCTGCCTTACAAGTCTTTTAACCATCCTGACGGCCAGCCTGCGCCCACCGAGCATTGGTGCGAGCAGGTCGACGGCCTCACCTAGGTCGAAGACCCTACCCTTCAGGAACCTGTACAGCATGTAGTATGATAGGAACTCCCTCCTCCTAGGCCACCTCCTGGCGAACAAGCAGCCCTCCCACTACATGCCGGGAACCAACCAATATAACCCGGGCCTCTCCGTTAGCCACACAGGGCAATGGGGAGCCTTGTAAGGGCGAGGGCCGCCGATGAAGCATAACCAGGCTTCCGAGCCCCACCACTAGCACCGTGGGGTGGTGCGGGGTGCCGAGGCTCGATGAGGGCTCGGAGGTCATACCGGTCGAGGACATGCTTAGGAGGCCCAGGGAGGTGCTAAGGCTACTCGTTACTGCGAGGAGCTGCAGCTGCCATATAGTCGACTACCCCTTCACGGTCATGGCCTCGAGGGGAGGGGTGAGGGTCAGGATAACCGTGGGTATAGGGAGCATCGTGTGCAGCGGCGGCTGCGGGGTGGAGGGCTGGATCCTGGAGGAGCCCGCCTGGTTCTACGGCAGGAGGATCGGCGGCTGCAAGTGCCTCTACCACGGCTCTCCTGAGGGGGCGGCGGCTCTCGAGGCTATGGGCGTCCATGTAGAGCCCGTCCAGGATCTTGAGGAGCTACTGGACTACGCCTCGCGCGGCGCGCGTGGGGTCGCCATGCTGCCCGGCTCGGGAAGCATGGAGGTCTGTGAGGCGGGTGGAGCCTGTGGGAGGCTCCGGGCGCTGAACCCGCTCCACCCCGTCGGGGTCTTCGGCAAGGCCGACGGGCATGTGTGCCTCGAGAGGATCGCCGAGCCCGTGGGGCCTATAACGCGGAGCCTCACGCCCCTCCTAGGTATAGGTAGGAGGGCTATCACGTGGCTGTACCGGGGCCTCGGCGAAGTAATTCTATACGGTTTTGAACCCTCACACGCCCCTACACCCCTTGGAGTAGCCGCTCTCGTAGGGGCGCTGTACACGTGTGGGGCGGAGGAGTAGGCCTTAGGAGGGCGTGTAGGGGGGAGTGGTTTAACCTCCGTAGACGCCTCCTCACTAGGCTTGAACAGGATCTCTCAAAGGGCCTAGTGGATCCAGACATAGCCGAGTTCCTCGTTAAGCTGAATAAGGAGTGGTGGGTTGTCACGTCGAGCAGTTGCAGCGGGAGGATAGTAGTCCTTGCGGCGAGGGAGCCCTGGGACAAGGAGTCCGGAACCATTATCGCGAGGAGCCACTCCCCCATCGACCCGGGCTGGCTCGCGGAGGCGTTGAGGGATGCCGAGTACAGCGGGCTGCCATGCATATGGGTCTCGGCGCAACCCCCCATCCTCACGCTCTACGTCTGCGGGGAGGAGAACGCCCTCCGCGTGGTCGACGCCGCTATAGATGCCGGCTTCAAGTACGCGTGCTACAGGCCTAGTAGGAGGGCCCGCAACGCGTACTACGTAGTGGTTAAGGGCTCGGAGAGGGTGGATGTCCCAGTCAAGCTGTGGGGTAAGCAGATAGCACTCGTAGACGCAATAACGCTGACGAACGTGCTGAACAAGTACCTGGAGAGGGGGAAGGAGAAGCTGGAGAAGCTGAAGACGAGGCTCTTGGAGCTCATAACATGAGCCCCGGTGACGAAGCTACCCTACACTGACGAGTGATGACCACTGACCATTCCGAGGGGCTCGGCAATCCCGGCCCGGGGTACTCCTCACCGCGTCGGCGAAGAGCGCTTACGTCACAGCCCCAGCGTCTGGGGTGGGGCCAGCCTTAATTTACCAGGCCCCCGCCACGGGCACCGGGGTGAGCAGAGTGTCGACGGCCGGGCTTAAGGGGATCAATGCGGCCGGCCACCTAGGCTGGGTGACGAGGAAGTGCCGTATATGCGCTAAGAAGCTCGACTTGACGGTCGACGTCGTCTACGTGTGTAAAGCGTGTATGAAGACTAGGGAGGCCTACTTCTGCCCCGCGGACGCGAAGAGGCTCCACTACCGCTGCCCGTTCTGCGGAAGGGAGCTGGTGACCCTCGACGAGGCAGTATGAGCCTTGCCGGTGAGGCTCTACGACCTCCTAACACCGGTCAGGGAGCTGCCGGAGGTCGTAGAGGCGCCCCTAGGGGTCACCGAGTACTGGTTCGAGACTTTCCGGAGAGTGCTCGTCATAAGGATGGGGGATGGCTGCACCCTCCTCGAAGCAGACCTCTACAGGCGGGGTTGGAGCTGGGAGGCTGACAGGGTTCTCGAGCTCGACGGAGTCACCCTCCTCTATCACAGGATAGACGCTGGCAGGTTTGGCGCCAGGTGGGGGGAGCTCGTAGGCCTTAGGGTCGGCGGCAGGGAGGCGCTGATAGGGTGCAGGCTCTTGTTCTGCGGCGAGGAAGTCGACAGGGAGAAGGCGTGGAGGGTCTACCGCCTGGTCGTGAAAGCCTTCGAGGGCAGGGATCCGGGGGCCGAGCCCCTGAGGGCCCCGCCGCCCGAGGCCCTCATAGGGGCTGAGGACTGATAAGGGTAGGCGGGCTCAGCCTTTCACACGGTAACCCGGCATGCCTATGAGCTTCAGTATACTGGCCGATGTCTTCGAGAGGCTTGAGAGGACTACTTCGAGGACGCAGATGATCCTCTACCTAGTGGAGTTGTTTAAGAAGACGCCGGCCGACGTGATAGACAAGGTGGTTTACCTTCTGCAAGGCAAACTCTGGCCCGACTGGAAGGGGCTCCCCGAGCTCGGCGTTGGAGAGAAAATGCTCATAAAGGCTGCCTCCATAGCGCTCCACGTCCCCGAGTCAACTATAGAGTCTCTCGCCAAGAGGCTCGGCGACATAGGTAGGGCGATAGAGAAGCTGAAGGCCGAGAAGACGCGGGGTAGGCCCGTAGGCCTCCTCGCGTTCATGAAGAAGTCTGCCGCCGCCCAGGGCCTCACGGTAGAGAGGGTATACGAGACCCTCGCCAGGATAGCCATGGCCACCGGGGAGGGGAGCAGGGATATCAAGTTGAAGCTCCTGGCTGGCCTGCTGGCGGAGGCCTCGCCGAAGGAGGCAAAGTACATCGCCAGGTTCGTGGAGGGTAGGCTGAGGCTAGGGGTTGGGGACGCGACGATAATGGAGGCGCTCGCCGTAGTGTACGGTGGGAGCGCAGCCAAGAAGAGCATCGTCGAGAGAGCCTATAACTTGAGAGCCGACCTCGGGATGATAGCCAAGATACTGGCAACCCAGGGCATAGAGGCGCTTAAGAAAATCGAGCCCGAAGTGGGGATACCGATAAGGCCCATGCTGGCCGAGAGACACAACGACCCCGCAGAGATGCTCAGGAAGGTCGGGGGGAAGGCGCTGGTCGAGTACAAGTATGATGGCGAGCGCGCACAGATACACATCAAGGACGGGAAGGTATGGATATTCTCCAGGAGGCTTGAGAACATAACCCACATGTACCCCGACGTCGTCGAGATGGCGAGGGAGAGGGTCAAGGCTAGGGAGGCGATAGTTGAGGGTGAGATAGTAGCGATAAACCCGGAGACGGGCGAGCTAAGACCCTTCCAGGAGCTGATGCACCGTAGGAGGAAGAAGGATATCTACCAGGCGATGAAAGAGTACCCAGTAGCCGTCTTCCTGTTCGACATGCTCTACCACGACGGCGAAGACCTGACCATAAAGCCGCTGCCCGTGAGGAGGAAGCACCTCATAGACTCCGTCGAGAAGACGGACCGCTGGACGCTCGCAAAGGGCATAATAACCGACAGCCCCGAGGAGCTCGAGAAGTTCTTCCTGCAAGCCATAGAGGACGGCGCCGAGGGCGTCATGGTGAAGGCCATACATGAGCGCAGCATCTACCAGGCCGGTGCAAGGGGGTGGCTCTGGATAAAGTACAAGCGGGACTACAAGTCGGAGATGATAGACACCGTCGACCTCGTAGTAATAGGCGCCTTCTACGGTAAGGGTAGGAGGGCTGGGAAGTTCGGCGCTCTCCTCATGGCCGCCTATGACCCGGACACAGACACGTTCAAGAGCGTATGCAAGGTCGGCAGCGGCTTCACCGACGAGGAGCTTGACAGGCTTAACGAGATACTGAAACCCTATATAAGGAGCAGCAAGCCGCCGAGGGTGGACAGTCAGCTCAAGCCAGACGTCTGGGTTGAGCCGGCACTGGTCGCCGAGATAATAGGAGCCGAGCTCACCCTAAGCCCCATACACACCTGCTGCTATAGCTGGGCCAAGCCCGGCGTCGGGATCTCAATAAGGTTCCCGAGGTTCATAAGGTGGAGGCCTGACAAGGGCCCGGAGGACGCTACGACGACGAAGGAGCTCTTCGAGATGTATAGGAGGCAGCTTAAGAGGGTGAAGGAGGAGGCTACAGCAGGGCGGTGAGGAGTACCCGGCAAGTAGGCAGCCCCTAGCCGGGGCAATGCCTGTTCAGAGTTATTCCGAGCCCCCACGGAGGGGCCAGCTCCCTTCTTATAGCCTTAGGCCTTCACCCTACACGTGTGAGGCACGCAGGGTGGAGTATAGCCTTGGCGTGGAGGACGCTGGTCTCCTCGATACTCGAATCCGTGTTGAGGAGCCTCGACAAGTGCGTTGAGGGGGAGGTCGACTGCGCGGAGCTACTAATAGCTGCCGCGGACGCCCTCTACAGCCCCCTAGGCATGGTTGATGCCGGCTTCGGGGAGGCCAGGAGGCTGGCCTCTAAGCTCGCAAGCCTCGTCGCGGCCGCCCTCTACTACAAGCTCCTGAAGTCCCTCGGCGAGGAGGGCGCCAGGGAGGTTCTCAAGAAGATACATGAGGCCCTCTCCAGCGCCGCCGGGGAGGCTCCGAGCAGGCTTGCTGAGGAGATACTGAGGGAGGCAAACGTCACCATACCGGTCTCCTACGCCCCCGAGCCCAGGGAGGCTATCGTGAAGAGTATCGCGGACTACCTGGGGGTCGGGAGGGGGCAGAGGCTGCGTAGGAGGAGGCAGCCGAGGAAGCCTGATCCGCTCCGCGACATGAGGAGGATACTGCGCGAGATCGGGCGCCGCAACCCCATGCTCGCATACGCGCTGTCAACCAGCATCGGTGGAGTCCTCGGAGCCAGCCTCTGACGCAAGCCTGTCATGCAGCACCGTGGCGAGCGCCGTGAGCCCCGCCGCCGCAGCATACTCGGTCGACAGTGTTATCCCCGGAGCTATATCGAGGACTAGATCCGCGAACCTGTAGACGCCCTCCGGTATACCCTCCCTTGAGCCGAACAGCAGGCTTACCCTCCTACTGGAGCGTATAATCCTGTATAGTTCATCGGCCACCTTAGTCACGTATTCCCCCTCCGGCTCGAACACTATTATGGGCTCCCGCCCAGCCCTGCTCCTCACGAGCTGGTATAGATCCTGGAGCCTGACGGGCACGCGGTGAACCCTCCTAGCGTAGCTCCTCCTCTGTATCTCGTACCTCGACTCTATACCCTCTATCACACCGTCTATGAAGCGTTTGAGCTGAACTGCGTCGACGAGGCCTATGGGTGCTATCACCAGCTCGCCGACCTCGAAGTTCTGCACCTCCCTCCCAACCCTGAGGCCGAGGTGGTAGCAGGCGTCGAGGGGTCCTAGGTAGGGCATCTGGACTACGCTCAGCCTGCGGAAGAGCTTGTAGAGGGGGTATTTGCCTGGCTTCATCTTCCTCCAGATCTTGGAGCCGGGTATTATCGCTATGTAGGCGTCACCGCCTATGATCTCCACGACGACAACCTTGTCTGGATTCGAGAGGTTGACGGAGGCACCGGTAGCCTTCCTGACGGCGTCGCCGGCGACGACGTTGACGTCTATACTTGTAAAGCTATGCCTACCCCTCCTAACCGTCCTCACCGCGAACGTCTCGTCCGGGCCTATGGAGCCCCTCGCAAGCTCCGCCGCCGCCCTGGCTATAGCATCAGGGTTCGCCTCGGCGCAGGCCTCAGCGACAATAACCTTCTCAGCCTCAGGAACTCTCTCCTCGATGAGCCTTGCAAGCTCCCTCTTATCGATGGACGGGTGTACTAGGACGAGCCCCCGGAACCCTAGCGGTGCCGGCTCGACCCGGGCCCCCGGGTCTATCTCCTTGATGTAGCTCGCGGCCGTCCTCTCCATGCCGAGGACGGTCTTCACAAGAATAGTGTTGCATTCCGGCAAGGAGGGTCTTCTCCCCGGCGCCTCACCTAGCCTCATACATCAGCGGGGACACCACTACAGCTGGCTGGGGCTTGCCATCAGGCCCTGGCACGGTGAGCAGCTTCGACTTGTATATCTCAACCTTCCTCAACGGGTAGATCTTCTTCGCCGCCTCGAATATCTCATTGGCAAGCTGCCCGAACAGCATCGCTTTAATTAGCTCGTCGAGCGTCATCTGCGACGCCCTACTGACTATTATGTTACCCATTATCTTCCTTATGGCCTTCTTCTGGCTCGTCTTACACCTATACGTCGTCAACACGACACCCGTTATGCGTAGGCCGTAGCCGTCCTTCGTCTTAACATTGAATATGCCCTGGATCTTACTGCTCTTCCTCCTAATCAGGCTCTTCATATAGTCCCTCGCGAGCTCGTGGCCACGGAACCTCGTGTACGCCTTCAGCGACTCCTCGTCGACGTCTATTATCTGGAAGTATAGGTGCACGTGTACGAGTGAGAAGTCTCCGGTTATGTCGTAGAGCGTGGTCTCCATTATCCTTCCTATCAGCTTCCTCGGGTCGTCGGCAGGCGTGGTTCCGAGCGTCACGCCGCCGAAGAGGGGCGGCGCCACGACCTCATACCATTTCTTGAGCCTCCACTTGTCCCTCACACGGGGCCTCGGCAAACCCTTCCAGCACCCTACCTAGCCCCCTCAGAGCTATCGCTTTTTAATCCTTTACCTTCTAGCCCCTCCAGCGTCTTTAGGGCCGCGTAGAGGCAGTCTAGCATGTCCCTAACGGTGTTCCTCACAGAGCCCAGCCTCTCCAGGGGGGCCTCCACAACCAGGACTAGGTCGTCGTTGTCGACCATCTCGTGTATCTCGAGCCAGGGGGGTGCCGTCTTGTCGTCGGGGCGGAGGGCTCTCCTGAGCGCCTCGGCGGCAGCGCCGAGCCTCCTTATCCTCAGCTCCACCCTTATCCTACCCCTCAAAGCCTGCACCTCCCCGGATCCAGGCTGGCTAGGGGCTTATCCTCTATCGGGGTGACGCACTTCTTCTCGATGGCTTCTCTGAGCCAGGAGTAGCCATAGTTCTCTAGGAGGGACTCCAACAGTACTAATAGTCCGTCGTCGTGCTCCATGGCTGCCACGACGCCCTCCTGTATATCGCCTAGCAGCGCCAGCTGCTGTTGGACTACCCCGAGTATGGGCCACTCATCCCCCCGGCCAACGACTATGTATTTGACCCTGCCCTCCTGCCGCGGCTGCGGCCTCGCGGCGTGCATGGAGTAGATCGCGCTGCAGGTGTTTTGCCGCGACGCCCTATAGGCTATCCTGGCCGCCGCGCCCGCCTGTACGGGTGTCGCTGCCGCCGCGTAGACGTGGTTTAGGCCCTTGAGCTCCGCTAACGCTTGAAGGGCGTAGGCCGCCTCGCGGAGATCCCTGAGGGGCATCGACTCTGTGTAGTACGCGTAGCCTATGAGCTCCGAGGGTTTCCTAGCTGCCCTGCTCTCGCTCGTCAGGAGCTTGTAGAGCTTCTCGGCGAGCACGGCTACCTTCTCCTGCTTCATGGCTTTCACGGGCTCGGTCAACCCCTCCCTGACCCTCGGATCCTCCTCGAGGAACCTCCTGGCCTCCTCGGGCCTACACGTGAGCCCCGGCAGGAAGGGGTTCATGGTCTCCACGAGCTCGTCTACAACCGGCTTCTCGAACCAGTAGAAGAGCTTGAGCGTGAGGTCGCCGGCCACCTTCCCCTCCATAGACAACGTCTTCGCCTGCTGCTCCTCGAGCCCGACGAACGAGCCCTTCTTACCCCTGTCAAGCATCCTCCAGTACGCTGCTATGATACTGTAGACCGGCAGCTCACCAACAACCATCACCTCGCTCAGGGCTGCTGATGCGAGCCCCGCCATGCTGGTGTCCTGCCTGGCCGCCGCCGGGATCCGTAGGAGCCCCTTAGGCTGCTCCCCCCTGAGCAGGGCTGCTGACGGCCTCTTCGCCGAGACCTCGTCAACAACCAGGCTCGGGTAGCCTATGAGGAGGCTTGGCTCCCTAAGCTCCCTCGGCGCGAGGGGGGTGAAGATTACTGAGGCGTGCGCTCCACCGCTCCTCGCGAGGCCCTCCATGATAATCGATGCCGCAAGGGCTGAGTCCAGGTCGGGGAAGGAGTAGACAACTATATAGCCATACTCCTTCGCTATCGCCGCCAGCTGGCGGGCGACGCCTTCAAGCAGGCCTCAGCACCGGGAAGTGTAGGGGAGGCTGGCCCGGGCTAAGACTTCTCCTTGTACTGGTAGAGGCCGCCCGCGACTATCAGCCTGGCCCTCGCGGGGTCGTACTTCCAGTCCGGCGGCAGCTTGCCGACGCGCTTGTAGTACTTTACAAGCCTCCTTATCTTGGACTCCAGGTCTAGGAGGCCCTTCTTGGCATGCATGTCTTTGGGGTGCTCCTCCAGGTGCCTCCTGAGGTTGACCGCCCTCTCGAGCAGCCTGAACAAGTCCTCCGGGACTACCAGCTTGAGGCCCCTCTCCTCCAGAACCTCGGTTATCGTCTTGCCGAGTATCGGTTTGACCAGCGGTATCCCGAACTGATCCCTCAGTATTATGCCTATCATGCTCGGCCCGTACCCCTTCCTTGCGAGGTCTACGATGATCTCCTCTATCTCTTCGGGGTCGAACTGAACCCACTTCGGCACCACTAGCGTCGCGGGGCGCGTGGAGTGCGACCTACCCTTATCCCTCCTCTTACCCGCCATACAGCATACACCTCTTGACCGGGTGGGCTGGAGCCTTTGGGGGCCTGGCCCCTGCCCCCCTGCAGCCAGTAGCGGGCCTGTCGCCTAGTGGGTATATAGGCTGCTCGGCCGCCGCCTGATCCACTCGGCGAGCTTCCTCATGGCGCCCGCCCTGTGGGAGTACTTGTTCTTCTCGTCGATGCTCATCTCGGCGAACGTCCTCTCTGAGCCCCTAGGCTTGAATATCGGGTCGAAGCCGAAGCCCCCGCTCCCCCTGGGCTCAGCCGTGATCTCCCCGTAGACCCTGTGGGTGAATACAACGACGCCGCCGGGGTGCGCGAGGGCTACGGCTGACTCGAAGTACGCCTCCCTGTCGGCCACGCCCTCGAGCAGCCTCAACACCCCGTTAATCCCTATCGTCTTATACACGTAGCTGCTGTAGGGGCCCGGGAACCAGTTCAGCGCTTTTATGAAGAGGCCGGCATCCTCCACCATAACCGGCTCCCTCCCGCCAAGCGTCACGTATGCCGTCTGGGCAGCGTAGGCGGCTATCGAGGACAGGCTGTCCGCCTGGAGCTCCAGCTTCGGGGCCGTGCATGGCTCGACGGTTATACCATATGGTGCAAGCGCCCTGCGTGCCTCCTCGAGTTTATGCTTGTTGCCGGTCGCGAAGAGCAGCTTCAAGGCCTGCGTGCCCTCCTCTCCTCCACATACCTCCCCATCATCCTTATCTCTTCGACCAGCTTGTCCATCCTAGCTGCCGTCTCCTCGCCTGCAACCTCGGCGTACCCTCTTAGGAACGCCTTGTAGACCTCCTCCATGTACTCCGGGTGTGTTGACTCTAGGCTCCTCTTGAACAGGTGGATGTCTATGGCCTTCTCCCTCTCCGTCCTCGCATGCCCCGATAAACCATAGTCTATGATGTACAGCTCCGCCCCCGCCACCATCATGTTGCTTGTCGTGAGGTCTCCGTGGAGGAGGCCGCGCGCATGCATGAGCGCCGCCTGCCTACCCGCGTCCCTCGCCAGCCTGAGCGTCTCCGCGGTGACGCCGTGGGCGTCGATGTATTCTCTGAAGAGTATCCCGTCTAGCCGCTCCATGTAGATTATGCAGTCGTCTACATCAACATAGTATATTGCGGGCGCGTTGACCCCCGCTTCAAGGGCGTGGAGGGTTCCCCTGACCTCAGCGATTGTCCTGGAGCGGCGGACGCCCTCATCTATGGCCGGGTGGCGGTAGGTCTTCGGAGGCCTCCACTTCGCCAGGGCGCGTCTGCCGGCCCATGTCACCGGGTAAAGGTAGGCCTCGGCGCCCTCGTAGAGGGGGGTCAAGCCCTCCAGGGGGCGGGGGTGTCGTCTAGCCTCCACCTCTGCTTCACCACCGCGTCCTCGATGCTGCAGGTCAGCCCGGCCATGTAGTTGAGTAGGCCGAGCCATGCTATCATAGCCCCATTGTCCCCCGCCAGCCTCGGGGGAGGGGCGCCCCATGACGCGCCATGGTACTCTGTCATCGAGGCAAGCTTCTCCCTCAGCACGGGGCTCGCGGCGACGCCGCCGACTAGGAGAACCTGCTTCTTACGTGTATGCACGAGGCACCTCTCAGTGACCTCCACCACCGCGCTATACGCTATCTCCCTGAATGCAAGGCACACGTCACCCACCCTGTCCCGGAGCCTGCGGGCTGCCCTAACAGCGGCCGTGTAGAGGCCCGAGAATGTAACGTCCTGGCCCTTGACCACGCCCAGGGGGAGGTCTACGGGCTCGGAGCCCCGCTCGGCGCATAAGTCTACCACGTGCATCCCCCTCTTCACGTACGGCGGCGGGGCCAGGTCTCCGGGTAGCGGGGCGTCGCGCGCGAAGGCGTCGAGGAGGTTCCCGAGGGCTATGTCGAGCGTCTCCCCGAACACACGGTACCTCCCCTTAGCATAGGCGGCCACCAGTGTGTTGCCGCCGGAAACGTAGAGGACTACAGGGTCGTCCAGGCAGGTGTAGAGCCTCCCTATCTCTATGTGTGCGAGGGCGTGGTTGACAGGCACCAGCGGCTTATGGTAGTAGGCTGCGAGGGCGCGTGCCACGGTTGCCCCGACCCTTAGGCAGGGGCCGAGGCCCGGGCCGAGGGCCACCGCCACCGCGTCTACATCCCTTATACTGAGGCCCGCCTCGCTCAACGCCTCCATGAGTATCCTCGGCGCGACCTGGACGTGGTGCTGGGCTGCTTCGCGGGGGTGTATGCCGCCCTTTTCAGGGATGTAGGTGTGCTTCGCTTCGGCGAGAATGTAGGGTGGTTTACTGGAGGCGATGCCCACGCCAAACGTATGTGAGGTCGACTCTATACCTAGTACGATTACCTCGCTGCCCCAGTCGATGCTAGGATACAGGTCTCTTACTCTGCACGAACTCTGTGTGGCCGCACTTGCCACAGTGCCACCTCGGTATCGGGTAGCGGTGGAACGCCATGAAGCTGCCGCAGCGCGGGCACATCTTGTTCTTGCGCCTTATCGTCCCCTTCTCGTAGTCGTACTCGTAGAGCTTGTGTATGTATATTTTCAACTCCTTCTTCCCCGGCATGGCTACTTCTTCCTCAGACACACCGTCTCATATATGGTCTTAAAAGGTTCCCGCTCAAGCTCCTCGGGCGTTATATTCCTGCATATGATGTGGGCGGGCTCGAACGACAACGCGCGGTTGAAGTCATCGTAGACGTGCGCCTCAACCCTCGTCACACTGAGCCCGTACTCCGTCTTAACGCGGCGGACATAGACGTTCTTGACGTCTGCCTTGTAGAACTGCGCTATTGCCTGCCGCAGGAACCACCTCATCGGGGTCGGCTGCCCTACATGAACTATGACTATATTGACCTCCCTCCTCTTGATGAGGGGGTTATACTTGTCGCTGACCACGTAGGCCTCGTAGCCCTCGCCGAGCCCAAGATCAACCTTCTTAGCCCCCTTGGGCCTAATCCTCTCAAGCACGGCCTCCAGGCTCATGCCGCGCGCACCTCGCTCCTAGACTCCTCCCGGGTGGGCGTAGGCCCGCGCCTTCTAATTCTTCCCCCTCGCCCGGTGCTTCGAGGCAGGAGGAGAGCACTATGGCCTGCCACCTCGTGAGGTCGTCCACCTCGAGCGAGACGACCCCGAGGAATGGCTGCCCGTAGATTATGAGGGAGCCCCTGGGCATGAGCAGGATGAGCGGCAGGACAGCCATATCCTCCTCGCCATCAACGAGAACCGCCGCCCTCCTATGGGAGGCCGCCGCTGCCAGTGCCTCAACGAGCTCTAGTGTCAGCGTCCCCGCAGGGTTCCTAGCCCTCAAGACCATGTAGCCGGGTGGGGGCTCAGGACACCTCCTCGACGCCCTGAGGGTCGCGCAGTCGTATACGGCTGGGCTAGGCTCCAGGCCGAGATCCCAGGCACGCTCAACCACGGTGTCGCCCACGGCCGCGAGCCTCGGCGCCGCCCTGGCCTCCTCGAGGGGCAGGTCTGGGTGGAGCCGGGCTCCGAGGATGGGGGTGCGTAGGCGGGGGCGGAGCCAGTCGGGTAGTCTTAGGAGACGAGCACGGCGTAGCGGCCAGGCTTCTCTATCTTCAGCTTCTTCGCGAGAACCGAGGCCTCCGGGTCTATCACTATGATTACACCCTTCCAGTCCTCCGTCAAGTCCTGCGAGCCGCAGTTCGGGCACCTTGTGGCGTTCTGGGGGACGAGCATATGGCAGTTCCTACACGCCTTGAATGGTGGCTTACGCACCCTCCTCACAGGCACCTACATCACCTCCCCCGCATACGCTTGATCTGCTCCTTTATCCACTCGATCTTCCCGAGGAGTGGCTGCCTCATCGTCATGTGCACCCTGAGCTTCTGCATTGGGCCGGACGGCAGGGATATCGCTATCACCCTAGCCCTTATCTTGTCGTTCTTCCCAACCGCTAGACGGCTCCTCCTGCCTATGAACCTCGCCGAGGACGGGTCGAAGTCCACCTCCTCGTCGAGTATCTGGGACTTGTGTATGAAGCCCTCTATCGGGCCCAGGTTCACGAATAATCCCTGCATCCTCGCATCGCTCACCAGCCCCTCGACGACCTCCTTTACAGCCGGCTTGAATGCGAGTATCTTGAATTCGGCATCGTGGTATGTAGCGCCGTCGCCTGGCAGTATCCTGCCGTACTCGCTCACCTTGATGTCGAAGACCGTCACGACTATGCCTAGCTCCGGGTGGAGGTATCCCTCGTACCTCTCCCTCAAAACCCTCTTAGCGGCCTCCTGCAGCGGCAGGCTGAAGAGGCTTGGTGGTATCCTCACAACGTCCTTGACTACCGCCACGAGGTACAAGAAGCGTCACCCCATCCTATCCAGCGCTACCCGCTACTAACACCATAGTCTATAAGGCTAACTCCTCCCCGCCAGCAGCCTCCTTATGTAGAGCGCGTCTAGCCGGGCCGCCTCCCTCCTGGCAGCCACTCTTACTAGCCTGGAGCGTTGGGGGCCACCAGCCCCGACGACGTATACACGGCCCCCGTCGACGTCGACTACGCGTGCCCCCTCGGGCGCCTCGGCGAGCCTAACCGAGAGGGGTGTCGAGTCGAGCACCGCTGACCCCCCAACACCCTCCTCCTCGTAGAGTGTGAGGCAGGGCGACGCCACGGCGCCGAGGCGTAGTAGCCTATACAGGCTCCTGCGTAGGGGGAGGGGCGCCCTCGGGTACCATGGGGGCGTCCTGGGCTCCTCCAGGAAGTTCAACAGCTCCTCGAGTGAGGGGTGCCGCGCCCCTCCTCCGGGCGGCTGCTCGGAGGCCTTCACCTCGACCACCTGGAAGCCCTCCATGCAGAGGGTGTGTGCGCCGCCGGGCCCGTGGAGGCCGCAGTCGCTAACACTGTACCCGGCGCCCAGGCTGTCAAGGTAGATGACCGCCCCTGGATCCGCGTGGAGGAGGTTTCTGAGCATAGACGCCGAGTACCCCCACCATACAGGGGTTGTGGGGGGCGCGTACGCCTCCATGGGGAGCGACACGAGCATTGCGCGGGGATGAGACGCCGCCATCTCCACCGCGGCAGCCACGGCCTCGATAACGCCCGCCCCCTCCGGGCCTAGGTAGTCGTGGTGGGTGACTAGTAGTAGCTCCGGGTTGGTGTCGCCGCACAGCACTGCTCTACCTGTGGCCCAGCCCCCCGAGGCCCTCTCCTCGACGCGAACCAGCACCCCCTCTGGCGGCGCCTCGTGTACATCGGTTATCAGTGCCGGTAGGGGTGTCCTAGCGTGCCCGGCTGTATAGGGGTAGTATCCTATGCTCCAGCGCGGCGGCTCACCCTCAGTATAGAAGATGACTGCCTTCACGCGCGCCGAGGCAGCCAGGTGGTATGCCTTGTCGAGGAGCCAGGGGGCTGGGGGTGCCTCGGCGACCGCTACCCGGCCCCTGGCGGCCGCCCAGGACTCCGGGTTGAGGGGGTCGTCGACGTGTATGGTGACGGCCTCGGTGAGGCTGGGTGGCTCGGGGGGCAGCGCGTACGCCCTCCTCAGCCTACCTCCCCAGAGTATACGGCTCCCATTATCCTCCCACCGGTAGACGGGCAGCCTTACATGCACCGGGCTGCAGTGGAGACTCCCGCGTAGTATTCGTGACAGGGCATCCGCTAGCCTCTCCGAGGCCCTGCTCCCTGCCGGGGCCTCCCCCGGGCCTACAGCCTCCCTGAGCTCCTCGGCTACATCCTCCAACACTTTATCCCTGTCCAAAGGCGAGGCCGTAGAGCGGGTTTGTCTTCCTCTTAATCTTTATTATTTCCTTCAACACGTATTTCTCGTCGTCCGTCAACTCGCTCCTATACTTCGTCTGCCACAGCACGGCATGCCTCTCGGGTATGTCTGTGTATAATATGTCGCCCTCGGAGACATGCCTGCCGACCATTACTCTCCCCTTGATGGAGATCGCGACCTGCATCCCGACCCTGGCTTCAGGTATACTCTTCCCCCTGTCCTGTATCTGCATGATCTCCCCTATCCTTCTGCCGTC
>CAYZCH010000060.1:0-8835 GCA_964476405.1 uncultured Desulfurococcales archaeon | reverse complement strand
TCAGAGCCATGAGGGCGAGGGGCTGGATATGACTGCTACAGGGAAGCAGGACATATAACCCCTCCACACGGCTTCTCAGAGACGCCATGGAGAAGGTGGGGCCGTCGTCTAGCCTGGTAGGATGCGGGGTTCGGGACGGATCAGGGGTTTAGGCAGCCGCCCCGAGCCGCGAGACACCCCGTGGCCCCGGGTTCAAATCCCGGCGGCCCCACCAAGCCCCAAACAATCCCCCTTTAGGATTCAGGTGGATGGTTAGGGCTCCCCCTGTCAAAAACGCTTGTTCAGGCCTGCAGCTTCTCCTCGAGCTCGGGGTCGAGGATGACCAGCTCCTTGCAGACCTCCTTAACCTTCTTCGCGAACTCAACCCCCTTGTCTATGTCCTCGAACACTATCGTGTAGAGGTAGCTCGGCGTCCTAGCCTTTACTTTGAGCACCTGCCTCTTCCTCCTACCCTCCGGCGTCTCAACCCTCCTGTAGCCTAGCTTGACCCTACACTCTATAGCTCTCTTAGCCACCTCAATGAACTCGTCCGGGTTCTTTACCTCCCTCGGCATGACCGGCTCCTGGCCGTGTAGGCTTACCCGCTGGTTTAAAACCCTGGGCCCCCTGGCCGGGCTCGTAGTGTATGACTATGTCTACTCCGAGGCTCTCCCTGACCTCCCTGGCGGCGTCGTCTATCAGTTTGTGCGCCTCCTCCAGCGGCGCCGACGCCTCTACCACTGCGTCTCCGCGGTAGGCCCCGGGCATGACCGTTCTAACCCTAACGCTCTTCACGCGCAGCCCCCTCCCCTCAAGGATCCTCCTTATCTCCTCAACGACCCTCGGCTCTGCCATGTCGGTGAGCATGGCCTCGTAGCTCCTCAGCTCCGACGCTATCTCGTACGCCAGGTATACTGTGAGTATCCAGCCGCCAGCATAGTCGGCCAGGCTGGACCACGCCGCCCCCGCGGCCGAGGACGCTATCGTGACGAACCCCTCTATAATCTCGGAGGATAGGAAAGCCGCGTACGTCCTGCCGACGAAGCCCGCCCTCCTCGCCAGGAGGACGGCTGCAACGTAGAACGCCATGCCGGCCGCGACGTAGAGGGGCGCCGCGGGCTCAACCCTGTAGAGGGGGTTCGCGAGCCTCTCTAGGAGCCTGTCCAGCGTTATGCCGAGCACCACGGAGTAGAGGACTGCTATGACTATGCTTCCGTAGAGCGTGTACCTCTCGTGGCCGTACGGGTGCTCGGCGTCGGGGGGCTTGGAGGAGGCTAGCTGCGCCCATATAGACACGGCGCCCGCCGCGAGGCTCGCGAAGCACGTGGCCGCGTCCACGAGGGCGGCCATCGACCCCTCGAGCCAAGCCATTAGCTTGAACAGGGCGCCGAGGAAGGAGAGGGCGAGTGCGAGCACGAGCTCAGCCAACCCGGCTTTCGTCAGCGCCCCTCCACGGGGGCTTGGGCCGGGGTTCGCTTCCGGCGCGTTCATCACTCCACTGCTCACCCGCGCCCTACGTGCCGCCCTCCGCCCCGAGTATAGCCTCCGCCCTACGGAGCACTGCCTCCGTGTACTCCGCGGTCGACGCGGAGCCGCCGAGGTCGGGTGTTAGGTGCCTACCCTCCCTTATAACGTCCTGAACCGCCTTCTCGACCGCCCCAGCTATCTCTATGCAGCGTCTATTGCACACCCCCCGCTCGGCCAGCCACCTGAGCATCAGTATGGCTGCGTGTATGGCTGCGGTCGGGTTCGCTATACCCTTCCCCGCTATGTCCCTGGCTGTCCCGTGTATGGGCTCGAACATTGCATGCCTCTCCCCTATGTTGGCTGAGCCGTACAGCCCCATGCTCCCCGCGACCCCCGCCGCGACGTCGCTGAGTATGTCGCCGTAGAGGTTCGGTGCGAGCACCACGTCGAGCCTGGAGGGCTGCTTAACCAGGTGGTAGCCGGCGGCGTCGACGAAGGCGTCGTCGGCGTCTACGCGGCCCGCATACCTCTTAGCAACATTGTAGAATTCCTCGAGGTAGAGGCCGTCGGTGAGCTTGAGTATGCTTGCCTTGTGGACGAGCGTCACCTTCCTCCTCCCCCACTGCAGGGCCAGGTTGAAGGCTGCCTCGGAGACCCGCCTAGCCGCCCTCCTGCTCGCGAGCCTGAGCGCGACAGCCTGCCCCCTGCCAAGCATAGTCTCAGCCTCGACGTAGAGGCCCTCCGTGTTCTCCCTGACTATCACGACGTCTATCCTCCTAAGCGATATACGGGGGTATGAGCGGAAGGGCCTGATGTTAGCGTAGAGGTCGAGCTCCTTCCTGAGCATAACCGTTATACTCCTATACCCCGACGCCTTGGGCGTGTCTATGGGGCCCTTATAGACGGCGTCGACGCTCCTCGCCAGGTCGAGGAGGTCTGGCTGGAAGGGCCTGCCAGTCCTCCGGTAGTAGTCTAGGCCGGCCTCGGCGAACACGAAGTCCGCGTCGAAGCCGAGCTCGGTGAGTATGGTGAGAGCCGACGAGACTACGGCCGGGCCTATACCGTCACCCTTTATGACGAGTATGCGTGGGCGCACGGCGGCCACACCCGCCCTCACTTACTCCGCTGCCACCACGGCCCCCAGCCCTGGGGATCCAGTCTAGGGGCGCGTGGCTCCTGTGTGCGGGCGGGTGTTGACCACACCCATTTATCCTTCGTCCAGCGTCCTCCAGCGACCCGGGTGACGGGTGCTTGAAGCTCGTCAACGCAGTGTATGTGGGGTTGGCTGTGCTCGCCATGCTGCTGATAGCTGTAGCGGCGTTCACGACGCCGTACCCGGCATGCGTTGAGCTTGGGAGCCCCCTGGCGTACAGGAACATATACCTCCACATACCCGTAGCTATAGCCAGCTACGCCGCCTACACGGCCGCGATGATAGCAGCGATAATATATATTGTCAAGAGGAGCGTGGCGGCTGCGAGCTACGCCCACCGCGCAATAGGAACCGGCATAATACTCTCAATAGCCACGCTCATAACCGGCAGCTTCTGGGCCGCCGAGTCCTGGGGCACGCCGTGGAACTGGGATCCCAGGGAGACCGCCGTACTCTTCCTCACGCTCGCATACATGGCGTACTACGCTGTTCGCGCCAGTATAAGGGATCCCGAGGCCGCGTTGAAGGTGTCTATGGCGTATGCGGTCGCAGCCTATGCTACCGTCCCCCTGAGCTTCCTCGCACCATACATCTTCCCCTCCCTGCACCCGAAGATAGTCAACACGGCGTCCTACTTCGCCGGCGGCCTCGAGGGCGCAAAGATACTCTTCCCGCTAATACTCTTCAGCCTGCTAATAGTAACCCTCCTCGCCCCCATAGCTAAGCCCGGCAGGGCGGCCGTAGCCGCCGCAGGCATCGTGATAATCATAGGGGCCGCCGCCGCGCTGGCGATGAGCGCGCCGTGGAGCAGCTGCAGCCTCCACGGGAGGGTTGTCAGCGCCGCGCTGAGGGGAGGGGAGGTCGTAGTCGCTGTCAAGACTGCTCAGGGGGTGATCAAGCTGACGCTGCCGCCCTCGAAGCTCGGGATAAGGCCGCCGCTGCTCCACGGGAGCCAGGCGGCGGAGTGCTGGAGCATGATAGCTGGCAGGAGCTCGACGGAGCCGTGGCCGACGATACTGGGCCACATAGTGTGCGTTAAGCCCTCCTTCCACGTACTGTACCCCGTCTGCCTGGTAGCGTCGGTTGTCATGGACGCCCTGGCGATAGCAGCAGTCCTCCTCCTATCGAAGAAATACACGTCGGTGTAGGGCGGCTCTGCCCCGCGAGAAGTGTTTTTCAGAGCCCGAGCCGGGCCGCCTAGTATATCGGCTGGGGAGCTGTGGCCACGAAGAAGACCCTGGCGCTGCTGATAATCGGCTTCGCGGTAGCCATAGGCGTCATAGGCTACATGGCGATGGCCTCCAGCAGCTACTCGACGGTCGCGCAGGCCGTGGAGGTATGCAGGGTGAGGCCGGGGGCCACGCTGATGGTCGAGATACATAAGATGGAGGTCTATAAGGTGAAGAGGCTGTCGACAAACCTATACGAGATGGTTCTCAGGCCGGAGAAGGGGGGAGGCGAGCTAGTCATCCTGGCTAGGGGGGAGCAGGCGTCGAAGATAGTCGGCCCCGTGATGCTCGCCGTGGGGCAGGAGCAGGCGCACGTGCTCATCCCGGGGAAGGGCAAGGCCGTCATAGAGATAAAGTGCCTCAAGCCCAGGAACGGCACACCATACGCTATCGTCCTCAGGGTGCTTGAGAGCTGCCATAAGAGCTACTCGGCCCCCCAGGTGCAGGGCTAACCCCTCCTTTTCTCAAACCCCCATCCACGCGGCTAGGCGGAGGCGTAGTCGTCGTGCTCGTCTCGTTCCTGGGTACGGGGTGCTCCGCCCCACCCCCCGGCAGGGCGCAGACATGCATACTCCTGGATGACGGGCGTACACGCATCCTCCTCGACGCCGGCGCGGGCTGCTACTCCAGGCTGGTCGGCAGGGGGCTCTGGCTGCGCGACATAGACGCCGTCTACATCTCCCACCTGCACGTCGACCATTACGGCGGTCTAGCCGACATAGTCGTGGACGCCCTCATCAGGGGGTATAGGGGGTCTGTCGACCTACTCCTCCCCGGCGGGCTGGAGCCCGGGCCAGTCCTAGGGATTATGCCGGGGAGGGGCAGGGAGCTCCTACACCCCGTCCACCTAGAGCCTGGGAGGGCTGCGCGCGTAGGCACCCTCACCCTACAACCACTACCCGCAAGGCATAGTGTTGAAGCCTACATGGTTCTCGTCAGGGGGTCCGACGCGTCCACAGTCCTCTACAGCGGCGACACCAGGCCAGCCTACAGCGCCGCCGCAGCCATACCACGGGGCTCGGGGCTCGTCATACACGAGGCCACGGCGCCGACGAGCATGTGTAGGGAGGCTGCAGAGACAGGACACACCTGCATCAGCGAGCTTGCAGGCGTGGCGAGGGCGGCGGCTGCACCAGTAGCCGCAGTCCACCTTTCAGCCGAGTCCCTGGCCGAGCTCAGGCTAAGGAGGATCAAAGGGCTTCTAGTGCCGGGCGACGATACAGACCTGCACATCTAGGCGTGCCTCTGAAGGGGGTCAAAGAGCTTTAGCCAGCTTGCAGGCAGACGCCGTGGGGGCGGTGCCGCCCTGCGCCGCATGACCGTGAGGGACTTCATGAAGCTCAAAGGAAGGAGGAGGATAGTGATGATAACCGCCTACGACTACCCCACCGCCCTCCTGGTAGACGAGGCCGGCGTCGACGGCGTCCTCGTAGGCGACTCGGTGAGCATGGTTGTCTACGGCTACCCGTCAACCCACCACGCAACAATGGATATGATGGCCAGGCACACGGAGGCCGTCAGCCGCGCAGTCAAGAGGGCGCTAGTAGTAGCCGACATGCCTTTCATGAGCTACGAGCCTGGCGACAGGGACGCCGTCATCAACGCAGCCAGGCTCGTGAGGGCCGGGGCTGACGCTGTCAAGCTGGAGGGAGGGGTGGAGATGGCGGACAGGATAAGGGCGATAGTACGCGCCGGCATACCAGTCATGGGCCACGTGGGCCTGACCCCCCAACGCTACCTGGTACTAGGCGGGTACCGGAGGAGGGGTAGGAGGAGAAGCGACGCCGAGGCCGTGATAAGGGACGCGGAGGCCGTGGAGGAGGCCGGCGCATTCGCCCTGGTACTGGAGTACACCGCGGAGGAGGTCGCCGCGGAGATAACTGATAGGCTGAGCATACCCGTGATATGTATAGGCTCCGGGCGCTACTGCGACGGCCAGATACTCGTCATCCACGACGTCCTCGGACTATACCCGACCAGCCCCCCGTTCGCCAAGAGATACGCGGATCTTAGAAGCGTCATACTCGACGCCGTCAAACGCTACGCCGAGGAGGTGAGGAGGGGTGAGTTCCCGGGAGAGGAGCACGTATTCCACGCCAAGGAGGAGCCTCCGTGAGTGCCGTGAGAGGGTTGAGGAGGGCTGCCTGGTACTACTCTACATAGATGAGAGGAGGAGGTTCATCTTCAGGGCCAGGAGGGGCGGGGTCAAGGGGAGCGACAAGGGCGTTCTCAGACACGACGACGTGATAGGACTCCCCTACGGCTCCAGGGTCAGGCTGTCGACCGGCGTCGAGGCGTGGATCCTCAAGCCCCGCCCCATAGACCTCATCGAGCTCCACCACCGTAGAGCAACGCAGATAATATACCCTAAAGACGCGTCCATGATCATATCCCTGGCAGGCATAGGGCCCGGCTCCAGGGTGGTCGAGGTAGGGGTTGGCAGCGCGGCGCTAACAACAATGCTCGCGTGGAGCGTCGCGCCAGACGGCCACGTCTACGGCTACGAGACCAGGAGGGCGAACCTCGAGGCTGCAAGGAGGAACCTGGAGGAGGCCGGCCTGGCAGACCTCGTAACCCTACACCACGCAGACGCCAGGGCCGGTGTTGAGGAGGATGGGGTTGACGCCTTCATAGTAGACGTGCCAGACCCCTGGAGCCTCCTGGGCGTCGCCCACCGCTCACTAAGGGGCTCAGGGGTCTTCGTAGCCTACATGCCTGCAGTCAACCAGGTGGTGAGGCTCCTGGAGGCACTGGTGGAGCACGGGGGCTTCATAGGGGTCGGTGTTTATGAGGTTCTGGTGAGGGAGTATATACCGAGGCCGGACACGCTGAGGCCGAGAACGACCATGGTGGCGCATACGGGATACATACTCTCGGCTACACGCATAAACTTAAACCATACCCGGTGAAATACGGGATAAGCCATTAATTACATGCATGTTATCAATATGAAAAGCACATTTTGAAAAACCTGCTTGAGGGAAAAGAATATTTTTATCCATTTCAGCCGCTGCTTACACGGTGTCGGCTGGTGAGCAGCACGAAGTCCCTAGACCTTGTCAACAGGATCCTCGAGTCCATGTATAGTATGGAGGAGGCCCTCCAGAAGGCCGAGAAGAGCGTCGAGGAGGATGCGACCAAGCTGGTGGCGCTCGCGGAGGAGTACAGTAGGAAGTTCCAGGCGGCCGCCGACGAGTTCCTGGCCGAGCTGCGCAGGAAGGTGGGTGAGGCCGTAGCCGAGGAGATAAAGAAGATCGAGTGGAGGTACGAGGAGGAGAGGAAGAAGAAGGAGGCTGAGCTGGCACGCCTGGCCGAGGCCAATATGGATAAAGCTGTCAGGGCGGCACTAGAGGAGCTACTCGGGGCTCTGCGTGGCTAAGCTCAAGAGGATAACTAGCCGCAGCGCCGCTTACGCATACATCGCGCCCAGGCTGCGGAGCTACAGGCTGTTGAGCCTGGAGCAGGATCTTTTCACGCTCCGCGGCTACGTCAGTGACCTTAAGGCGTTCCTCCAGGTTCTCCGAACTACGAGTATCGCGCCCTACCTGCCGGAGGAGGAGCCGGGGCTCGCCGACGCCGAGCTCGCCGCCTGGAGGATGTACGCAGACATACTCTCCGAGCTGGCGCCAATAATACCGCCCGACGCCGACCCTATACACAACTTCTACTACGTGTACACGATATCCAGGGACCTGATGCTCATAGGCAAGACCGCGCTTCAGAGGGGGCGCGTCGCTGAGCTCGAGGAGCTCATCGCCCCTGAGAGCCCCGAGGTAGGCAGGGTGTTTGAGAGGGCTGTCGAGGCCGGCTTCATAGGCTTCATGGAGGGGCTGAGGGAGATAGGGTTCAGGGAGGCTGTGAGGCTCCTCGAGGAGGCGGAGGCGTCGACGCCGGGCATCGTCGACCTCGCCCTAGACGTCGAGGTGCTGGGGGCTGTGAGGGAGGCTAGGAAGAGGGTCGGCGGGCTGGCAGCCTCGATACTCTGCCCGAGAATGGATATCGTCGCCCTACGTACGGTCAGCAACGTCATGAGCCAGAAGCTGCCGGAGGCCGCGTTGAACGTGCTGAGGTCCAAGTTCGCGTGCTGTAGGCTCCCGAGGGATCAGCTTGTCTCCGCGTTCAGCTGGCAGGATCTCAGCAGCCTGGCGGCGTTGCTTAGGGAGACGCCATACGGTACGGCGAGCGGCGAGGCGTATGAGGCCCTAAGCGAGCAGTACGAGCTGATCAGGAGGGCTTCCAGGAGGAGGCTGCTGGGCGGGCTGGCAGCCTCGCCCTTCGACCCTGCAACGATAGCCGCGATGCTCGAGCTCCTCCTACTAGACATAGAGGACTTGTCGATACTCCTCGTAGCCGCCTATACGGGCAACGAGGAGCTAGCCGAGAGGATCACTGTAGCGTGAGGAGAGAGGGTCTTCAACCCCTCTTTTGTTAAGAAAAGGTGGGGCTAGGCGAGCATTATCTTGACGGGCATCCTCACCACTACGGGCTCGTAGGGTATCCCTCCTCCCTCGTAGAACTTGCTGAACATCTCGTAGAAGTGGAGCCTCAGTGTGTGCGCGAACGCTATTATCGCCTCTAGGCCGAACGTCAGTATGTTTCCTATCAGGTATATTATGGCCGCGAAGAACGCGTTCAGTATACTGCACGCAGTGTGGCATATCAGCAGCGATAGCACCGTGAAGCCGTACATGAGGCCGCTGTGTGCAAGCATCAGCCCCATGATCCTGACGAACGACACGGTGTTGCTTATCATTAGTAGGAGCATGTCGAAGGCCTCCATGAATCCCATGAATATCCTCATGCCCAGGCTCTCCCCGGCCTCACCGTGGATTATCGGCTCTATGAAGACCAGTAGTAGGCCGACGCCGATCATCGTCCTTATCACGTCTGCCGCGAGGTGCTGGAGCGGCGTGAGCGTCAAGTGGAGCATCTTGTCCATGAACACTACTCCCGCGAATATCATGGCTGCGCCGGCTATGCTGCCTCCTAGGATGAATGCTAGGGCTA
>CAYZCH010000059.1:0-18842 GCA_964476405.1 uncultured Desulfurococcales archaeon | reverse complement strand
TGCCTCCCGAGCCTCCCGGCGAGCACCACGGACACCTTGTTGTCTATAACCCACCTCGCCACCACTAAGCCGACGCCGCCGCGGTACTGGGCTAGGGGGTTCTCGGCCGCCCTGTAGGCGACCACCCTGCCGCCCGCCACGTCGACGAGCACTAGGAATGGGGCGTGTGCTATCCCGTAGGTCAGGGGGCTGTAGAGGCCCTGGTCTGCCTCGACGCCCGCCGCGACCCTCACAACCCCTGGGCCTGGGGGCGGGAGCCTTGGCAGGTTCTTGGCTAGCTGGATGAGCATCCTCATGTGCTCGGGGCTGGCGTGGATCCCTCTCCCGCCAGCCTCACCCCTCCTGCCCCATCCATACCCGTATCCCATGGCCCTGCGCCTAGCTGCTAGGTTGGCGCCCGCATGAGTATTTCTGGCTTCCGCACAGAATCCCCTCCGCTGCCAGCCTGCCGGCGAGGTCTAGGATCCTGCACGCCCCGCTCACGGCGACCCACCTCCTCCTAGTGACCTCGACGCGGGCCCCGGTTCTCCTGTCTACAGCCCCCACCCTGACCGTGACCGCCGCGGCCAGGCTCCCCGTGACCCTCCAGTCGTCCTCGCCCAAGACCTGGTCACCGACCACGGCCAGCATCTCCCCCAGCCTGGGTGTCTGGCCGCGGCGCGTGCCCGGCCTCGAGTGGTATAGCTGGGACACGTAGTTCCCGAAAGCCACCCTCATCCTCCACGCTATATACTCGACCGCGTCATCCACGACGACCACCCTAGCGTCGTAGGGAAGCGGGGCCCCGAGGGATAGGCTGACCATGGAGGAGAACTCGGAGGCCAGCACGCTCACGAGCTTATACACCCTGCCCCCGTACGCCGCGCAACCCGGCCTGAAGAAGAACGTCGCCTCGTCGCTCACGACGTAGGCGGCTACACACCCATACCTCCTACACGTCGCCACCGCCGCAGCCACCTCGGCGAAGTGGAGGGAGGCGCACCTCGGCTTCCCGCACGACGCTAGCCCGGCGAGCCTCGACGAGAACCCGACGCCGTCAACCCTCACAGCGACGCAGCCCTCCACCCTCTCCTCGGGCAGGCTGCTCCCGGCCCACCTCTCCCCAAGCCTGCGCGGGTCAAGCGAGACGAGGAGCCCGAGACCCTCCACCACAGCGCCCCAGCCAGGCGCCGGGGTAGCTTGAATTAGGCATTCCCACCCCCGGGTACCGTGACGCGGGGTGGTGAAGGCCTGGAGCCCAGCGCCCTGAAGGCGCTCCGCGAGCCCGTCGTGGAGGCTGAGGGGGGAGGCTTTAGGCACTGGGTCGACGCCCTCGCCGACTGGCTCGAGGAGAGGCTGAGGCTCAGGGGGAAGGAGGAGTACGTGTTCAACGGGGGGTTGAGCGTCTCGGGCCTACAGCACATAGGCAGGCTGAGGGGCGAGGTCATACTGCCGGAGACGCTGAGGAGGATACTCGAGTCACGCGGCCTCAGGGTGAGGCAGTACCTCACACTCTACACGCAGGACGCCTGGAAGGGTAAGAGGGAGCAGGTGGCCCAGTTCGGCGGGGGAGGGGAGAAGTATAAGGGGTGGCCCCTCGCCCGCGTCCCAGACCCGAGGGGCTGCCACGACTCCTGGGTGACCCACTACTGGCTCGACTTCGGCCCCTACATAGCATGCTTCACCGACGGGAGGGTCGAGGTCGTCACAACCACCTACATGTACCGCGGCAGGCTGATGGAGTTCACGAGGATGGTCTATGAGAGGAGGGGGGAGGTCAGGGAGACCATAAACAAGTACCGTGGGAGGAGGCCGTACCCCGAAGGCTGGATACCCTGGGAGCCCAGGTGCCAGAGGTGTGGGAGGATAGACTCGACCGAGACGATAGCCATAGACTTCTCGAGGGGGGTCGCCCGCTACCGGTGCAGGGCCTGCGGGCATGAAGGGGAGGCGCCCCTCTGGGACGGGAAGCTGAACTGGAGGATAGAGTGGGTCGGGGTGTGGTGGAGCCTCGGCGTCGACTTCGAGCCCTACGGCAAAGACCACGCCGTCCCCGGGGGGAGCAGGGACAGCGCCTGCGACCTCGCCGTCAACGTCCTCGGCGTCAGGCCCCCGGAGGGTGTGCCGTACGAGTGGGTCGCGCTGAGGGACGGGGGGCAGGCGGACATGACTAGCAGCGGGTTCCGGGGGGTGACGCCTAGGGAGTGGCTGAGCGTAGCCGGCCCCGAGGTGCTGAGGTTCCTGTACCTCAAGACACCCCCCATGAGGAAGGTCGTCGTCTCTATGAGGCAGATCCCCCTCTACTACCAGCAGTACTACCGGGCGGAGAGGATCTACTACGGTGTGGAGGAGGCGAGGGACGAGAAGGAGAGGGTTCTGCTCTCGAGGAGCTACGAGCTCAGCTACACTAGGGCCGGGCCCCCAGAGAGGATGCCGGCCCAGCCCCCCTACACCCACGTCGCGATACTAGTGCAGATACTGCCCCGCAGCCTCTGGGTCAGCGAGGGGCTCAGGAGGCTGGCTAGGAGCGGCCACCTACCAGAGAACCCCACCCCCTTCGACCTATGCCGCGTAGAGTCCATGATGCCGAGGGCGTATAACTGGGTTAGGAGGTACGCGCCGCCCAGCATGAGGGTCGAGGTGAAGAGGGAGCTGCCGAGGAGGGAGCTTGAGGCAGTCCCGGAGGAGCTCCGCAGGCTCCTCGGCCTCCTCGCGGAGAGGCTCGAGGGGGTCGAGTGGAGGGAGGAGGAGATAAAGAGGGTGCTCGTCGAGTTCACGGAGGGCTGGAGCCAGGAGAGGAGGAGGGCGTTCTACAGGGCTTTCTACGTCGCGTTCACGGGTAGGCCGAGTGGGCCGAGGGCGGCCCCCCTCCTAGCCCTCCTCGACAAAGGCATGGTTGTTGAGAGGCTTAGGCAGGCGTCAAGCATTTAGCAATATTGACTCTATTCTACATAACTAGTTCTAGGCGAATTAAAACATTTTATACTGCCGAGGAGCAGTTATACTGTCGGAGGGTGTGCCTACTTGTCCGAGAAGAAGGGCCTCAAGACACTACCCACCGAGGTAAAGTTCATACCCAAGAAGCTCGAGGAGTACAGGAAGCGCGCCCTCGAGAACCCAGAGGCGTTCTTCGGCGAGATCGCACGCGAGCTCGAGTGGTTCAAGACGTGGGACAAGGTCCTCGACGACTCCAACCCGCCGTTCTACCGCTGGTTCGTCGGCGGCCTCCTAAACGCGAGCTACAACGCTGTCGACCGCCACGCCAAGTCTTGGAGGAGGACTAAGGCGGCTATAATCTGGGAGGGTGAGCCCGGCGACAGCAGGATACTCACCTACTACCAGCTGTACAGGGAGGTTAACAGGTTTGCCAGCGTCCTCCAGAACCTTGGGTTGAAGAAGGGTGACAGGATAGCCTTCTACCTCCCAATGATACCTGAGCTGCCGATATTCATGCTGGCCGCCGCCAGGCTGGGCGTCACCTTCACGGCTGTGTTCAGCGGGTTCTCCGCGAGGGCCCTCGCCGAGAGGATCAACGACGCCGAGGCGAAGGTGCTCGTTACGGCCGACGGTGGGTTCAGGAGGGGCAAGATTATACCCTTGAAGCAGATAGCCGACGAGGCCCTCGAGATGACGCCAAGCATAGAGTCGGTGATAGTAGTTAAGAACGTCACGGCCAGGGGCGCCGACATAGACGTCACCATGGAGTCCGGCAGGGACTACTGGCTCCACGACCTCCTCGAGGGGGCCAGGGACTACGTGGAGCCCGAGAAGATCGAGTCGACGCACCCACTCTTCATACTCTACACCAGCGGTACGACGGGCAAGCCTAAGGGCGTCGTCCACAGCACGGGCGGCTACCTGGTATGGGTCTACGCTACCATGAAGTGGGTGTTCGACATAAGGGAGGACGACGTCATGTTCTGCACGGCCGACATAGGCTGGATAACGGGCCACAGCTACGTTGTCTTCGGCCCACTCCTCCACGGCGCCACGACCGTGATGTATGAGGGCGCCCCCGACTACCCGGCGCCCGACCGCTGGTGGAGCATAGTCGAGAAGTACGGCGTGACGATATTCTACACGGCCCCCACCGCGATAAGGATGCTTATGAAGTATGGCGAGGAGTGGGTGAAGAAGCACAACCTCTCCACGCTGAGGCTGCTCGGCACCGTCGGCGAGCCCATCAACCCGGAGGCCTGGAAGTGGTACTACAAGGTCGTCGGGAGGGAGAGGTGCCCGATAGTCGACACCTGGTGGCAGACCGAGACCGGCGGCATAATGATATCCCCTGCGCCGGGCATACAGCTCGTGCCGCTGAAGCCCGGCAGCGTCACCTACCCGCTACCCGGCGTCGACGCCGACGTGGTCGACGAGGAGGGCAAGCCGTGCCCGCCGGGGGTCAGGGGCTACCTGGTCATAAAGAGGCCGTGGCCCGGCATGCTCATGACCCTCTGGGGCGACCCCGACCGCTACGTGAGGACCTACTGGGCGAGGTTCAGCAAGCCTGAGGAGGGCGTCTGGATATACTACCCGGCCGACTACGCCATGAGGGACGAGGACGGCTACTTCTGGATACTCGGCAGGGCCGACGAGGTCATAAAGGTGGCGGGCCACAGGCTCGGCACCGCGGAGCTCGAGAGCGCCCTCGTGAGCCACCCGGCCGTCGCCGAGGCGGCCGTGATAGGGAAGCCCGACCCCGTCAAGGGAGAGGTGCCGGTGGCCTTCGTGGTTCTGAGGCAGGGCTACAAGCCCAGCGACGAGCTCCGCCGCGACATAGTACGCCATATCAGGGAGACCATAGGCCCCATAGCGACCCCGGCCGCCGTCTTCTTCGTCGAGAAGCTGCCGAAGACCAGGAGCGGGAAGATAATGAGGAGGGTGGTGAAGGCAGTCCTCCTCGGCAGGCCAACCGGCGACATATCAACGCTGGAGGACGAGGCCAGCATAGACGAGATAAAGAAGGCTCTGAAGGAGTTCGAGGAGGTCTTCAGGAAGGCTATGTGAGGCCGGCGCCCAGGGGCCCGGCCCCAAGCCACATAATTTTATCCGGTACTACCCTCCACGCCGTATTCTTCGGAGCCTGCCTTGACAGGTATAGACCCTGAGCGCCTCGGCGTGGAGGTCGGCATCGTACTGAGCAACGCGACCGCCTTCTACGCCCCCGTGCTGCTCAGGAGGGATAGGGAGCTCGACGTCCACGAGGAAGACCTCGTGCTCGTCGTCGACGAGAGGCTGCCGTCATACTACATGCTCGGCGTCCTGAGGCTCGTAACCAGGCATGAGCCGTTCCTCCGCAGGGGAGTCCACAACGTCTACGCCGAGTACCCGGAGGCGCTCAGCGAGGACATAATGCTCCCCTTCACCAACGCCTACGCGGAGATATACGCGGCGGTCTGCGACGGCTCAAGCCTCTGCGGCGGAGCGAGGGGTGTGGAGGCAAACCTCTACCCCCCTACGCCGGGTAGCAGGGTCTACAGGTTGACGAGGGCTGATGAGCTCACCGGCTACCTCTCCGTGTCGAGGCCCGTGTTCGTGGGGGCCCACAAGTACACGGACTGGATGATCCCCCTCGACTCCTCCTGGATACCATACCATATAGGGGTTTTCGGGGCCACTGGGATGGGTAAGAGCAGGCTCGTGCTCCGCCTGGCCTCCGAGGTTGTCAGGGCAGGCTACAGCCTCATAGTCTTCGACCACACGGGCGTCGACTACGCCTCCTTCGCGCGGGACGCCGGCGTCCCGGTGGTGGATGCGTCCGCGATCCAGATACCCGCCCCCGTCTTCGCGGACGTGCTCTCATCCCTCATGAGGATACACTCCTCCAGCACGCTAAAGGACTACGTCGACATAGCGGTGGTCTGCCACGAGAAGATGGTCAGGGGGGAGGCGGGGAGCGTGCCGGACTGCCTGGGGGGTGGCGGTGCACGGAGGAGGCAGGTGCAGCTCAGCCGGTACAGCGGGAGGGGGCGGGGGAGCGGGCGTAGGTGGAGCAAGGAGGACTTCGGGGAGACGCTCAGGGAGGTGGCGGAGGAGCTGAGGGCGAAGCCCGCGACCATCTACAAGCTCTCGATACTCCTCGACTACTATGTCCCCGACTACCTGATGGAGTCCATGGGGAGGAGGAGGGTTAGCCCGGCGGAGGTCGTGGACATGGCGCTCTCAAGGGGGCTGGTCGTCGTGGACATGAGCTCCGAGAGGGAGATAGAGGTCAAGAGGGCTATAGTGACGGGGATAGCTGAGGCCGCGTGGGAGAAGATAATGGCGCAGGGTGAGAGGATAAACCTCGGCCTCGTAGTCGACGAGGCCCAGAACTACGCATGCGAGTACTGCGGCCAGGCGGGCAGGGCCCTGGAGACCATCGCGAGGGAGGGTAGGAAGTGGGGCTTCTTCCTCATCCTCGCGAGCCAGAGGATAGTGAGGGACATAAGGCCGGGGATAAGGAGCAACCTTGGAACCGTGTTCTTCTCGAAGCTCCAGTCGGCCGGAGACCTGCAGGAGCTGAAGGGCTACCTGGATCTAGGCAGGCTGAACGAGGCGTCGCTCGCAATGCTGTCGAGGAGGGAGTTCTACGTCGCCGGCCTCATGAACCCGTTGAGGAAGCCGCTCCTGCTCAGGGTCTGTGAGGCCTCCGGGTTCCAGGCCCCCACTCGTACAGGTATCGTTTCTCGGGGTTAGTGTGGCCGAGGATCAGCCTGGCCAGGCGGTGATCCCCTATCAGCTCCGCGAGGCTCCTTAGCAGCCTCCTCCTCACGAGGTCGAGGCCCCTCGCCTCAAACCTGACGTACTCGTCTATGATGTCGACGGGTAGTGGGAACCCGGTGGCAGTGTTCGTCAGCCTGTCGAGCACCGACACCACCTCCTCGACGTCCCCGTTGAAGACCTCTACCCTCACCGCCTGCCCGTAGGGCGTCGGCCTAGACGGCCTATACAGCACCACCTCCACCTCCCCGTAGAGGGGCCTCTCCGACAGCCTCTCAGAGACAACGCTAGCCCTCCTACCCCCGAGCGCCGAGTCTATGAGGGACGAGTAGGCGGGGAGCAGGTCGCTGAACCTGCCGAGGTGGAGGTACTCCCCCCTCGAGAGCAGGAGGGCTGCGAGCGTCTTGTCGTTGAGGGGGAGGAGCCTCCCCGCCGGGACGCTTAGGAGCCTCGAGTAGCTCCTCTTGACGACGCCTACTATGGCCACGCCAGCCCTCCTAGCCTCCTCGAGCACGGCCGCGCTGGCCTCGTCGAGCCTGGCGAGCAGCCTCGAGTAGGGCTTGCCGAATATGAGGCGGTACGGCACGACCTCTCCGTCGAGGAGGATGGTTCTAGCCCCTATCCTCCCCTCCCTCACGAGGCGGAGTATCCTGAGGGTGAGCCTCTTCTCGAGGAGCTTCGCGTACACCCCTATCCTCGAGTAGGGCTCATCCGAGCGGAGGAAGACAAGCCTCCCCCAAGCCCCCGCCCTGCTGACGCCGTCGGCTAGGCTGCACTTGTACGCCAGGTAGCCGGCGACCACGCCGACAAGCTGCCCGCCGACCAGGTCGAGGCCCCCCTCCGGTGGGTAGGTCGAGTCCACGGCGACGCAGCTCTCCTCGCCCAGCCCCCTGGGTATGGGGGAGGCGGAGCCCTCCAGGGGGCGGAGGGCCTCGAGGGCCTCGGAGGCCCTGCCCAGGGCCTCCGCTAGCCTCCTGGCGAGCCTGCCGGAGTCCCTGAGGAGCGCCAGGATCGCGGGCTTGCCTAGCTCCGCCTCGGCGACGTCCTCCAGGAACTCGTCGGGATCCACCTGGTACAAGCCTCCACCCCATGTACGCCGTGCACGTGGTATCACTATATCTCGCTACCCTTGCCCCCCGGTGCATGTACCCTGACCACCGCCTCGCCCCTCCCAACCCCCGTGTCGAGGGCTATGGGCCTGCACTTGGCAGCGAGGACGTACACTATCGTCTTCCCGAGCTGCTCCTCGACGTCTGTGAGGTACTCGTAGTTGGCCATGCCCTTCGAGACTATGACGTCGCATGACCCCAGCTCCTCCAGGAGCCTGGGGGAGGCCTCCTCGAGGAATATGCTGGCCGCGTCGCTCCCAGAGCCCACCAGCTCGTCGAAGCTCCCGGCAAGCCCGCTCCTCTCAGCATCCCTCAGCGTCTCATCGTTCTGGAAAGCCCCGGACTTCACGACCCCCACAACCCTGCAGCCGTAGGCCTCCCTGAGCACGTCGGCGAGCAGCCTGTCCAGAACCGCCTCCCCCGCGTTGTCGAGCACCATGAGGACGCGGAGCCCCCTCCTGCCCAGCACGCGGAGCGCCTCCCCGACGTCGCCGCGGAGCCTCATAGACATGGCTGTGGAGAGGAGCTCCCCGGGGCCCGGCGGCTTGTAGGAGGCGACGCCGACGTCGAGGAGGTTCCCGGCCGCCGAGAGGCGCAGGGCGGCCTCGAGCGCCTCCCTCGGGGGTAGGCTGAGCACCCTCCCCCTAAGCCCCGGGTAGGCCGAGAGCATAGCCTCGTCGGAGGCCCTCTTGACGTCCTCGTAGGGGTCGTCGACCCCGCTCGCCTCCTTGATCCACCTGAAGGCGCGCGTCGCTATCCTCGGTGCCGAGAGGACGCCGGCCGAGACGGACTCGGAGACTATGCGGAGGACTGCCCTCATAGCCCGCAGCCTCTCATCCTCCCCGCTGAACACCCTGAAGACGTCCCTCAGCCTCACAGCCAGCATGCAGGGTATGCAGTCCGCGTATATCCTCAAGCCGCCACCCCTTACGCCAGCGGCCTGCCAGACCGCAGGGTTTAAACACTCCCCCGCACGGCTCTAGGCCTCCAGGAGAGGGGCCGTGCCCATCCGAGACCCGGAGCTGTTGAAGATAGTCTACAACAGGGTGTTGAACAAGAAGGTGTGCAGGAAGTGCGGCGCCCTAAACCCGCCCTCGGCCGAGAAGTGTAGGAGGTGTAGGAGCAGGAACCTGCGGCCAAAGAAGATAGCGAAGGGGTTCAAGAAGGGCTGACCCTCCTCATAAGCCTCCTAACCCCCTCAACCACGTAGAGTATCACCGACCTGAGCTCCCTAACGCTCGACGCCCAGTCGGAGGGGACGTCGTAGACGACCGCGACGAAGCCGTCGGGGTCGAGCGCGTACTTGTACGTCGGGCTTGAGAAGTTCTCCTCGAGGTACCAGGGGAGCCCCTCCTCGGTCGGCTCGACGTCAAGGGGGGCCGCCACCCTCAACACGCCCGCCTCGGGGTAGAGGGTGAGCGCCAGGCCCACCTCCCCGAGCTCCCTGTCCCTCACCTGGAAGACGAGGGAGTCCCCCAGCCTCCTGCACCTTAGCCCCATAGCCCTCAGCATCGCCTCGTAGTCCTCGAGGCTGGGCACAGCCACACCACCGGCCTGCTGCCCGGGCCGGCGGCTACTATATGAGGCCTGTCCTTGACGCCTCGAGCTCCCTCAGGCTCCTGCCGAGGAACCTCCTCGGGGCCTCCTCGGCCGCCCTGCAGAGCAGCTTCGCTGCGCCGCCGCGGTGGCTGGCCTCGTAGCAGCGCAGTATCCTCCTACACCAAGCCTGTAGGGACGCGTAGTGCATCTCCCATATGATCGACGTGTTGTCGACGACCCACTGGTGGCTGGCCGGGCTGTACATCTCGAAGGGGAGCGTGTACTCTACATGATCCTCCACGATGCTTATCTTGAAGTCCTCCAGGAGCCCCTTCCTCTCGGCGACGCCGAGGAGTATCCTCAGCTGCTTCACGTTGCTAACCATACCTGTGAACCAGGCCTCCTTAGTCTTCGTGGAGTAGTATATCACGGGTGTGACCGGGACGTACCTCATGGCGCTTGCTAGGAGCTTCACGGCCGAGCTGTCGGCCCCCCTCAGCTCCACGCTGATCCTCCTGCCCTGCGGCTCGCACCTCACACAGTACCCGACGTACGAGCCGAGCATCACCCCGGAGGATACGAGGCTGTAGAGGGCCCTCCTGAAGGCCGACGGGGGCCTCGGCATCAGGGCCTTGTAGAGCCTGCGGAGCATGGAGGCGCCGCCGGGTAGGAGGGCGTGCAGGTACTCGAGCCTGGCCGCGACGGCGTTGGGCCACGCCTCCTGGAACAGCTTAAGCTCCTTGAGCACGGGGCTCTGCATGTGTGCTGAGAGTATCACCAGGTGGTAGGGGTAGAGCTCGGGGCTGAGGGGGCCGCAGCGGTGGGCCGTGTTGAAGCTGAAGCACTCATCCATGTCTATCCCCATGTAGTCCCTGAGGGCCCTCGAGAACACCTTCTCCCTCGCAGCGCTCTTGAAGCGGGGTATGTTGGGCTTGATGAGGATGTCGAAGTAGAGATCCCTCACGTCCCCGGCTAGGCCGAGAACCGTGTCGAGGGCGTACTTCCACCTATCCACTATACACTTGTCTATGGGCTCGAAGCAGGCGCCGTGGATGCGGACAGGGTACGCTGCATCGTATACGACGATGTCCCTGACCCTCGCCTTCAGCCTCCCCATGCCCGGCGGGCCCTCGTAGCCCTCGTAACGGGCGTCGTAGAGGGCCGCCGTGAACCTCGGGGCCGGGGCCGTCGCGGCGAGGGGGGCGTAGTAGGCGACCTCCAGCGCCCTCGACCCCCTCAGCCTCTCGGCGAGCGCGACGTAGGGTGAGAGTGGCAGTAGCCTCACCTGCTCCCCTAAGCTGCTGCCCCCACCCGGGGGGTGCACCGACGCCCTCACGACACCGAGGCATGCGCCTGGGAGCGAGTCGAGGGGCTTCACGGCGTCCCAGTCCACCCTCCTCCTCGTCAGCGGCTTGAAGGAGCCCAGCCTCGACAGGCTCACCTCCATCCTCCTATAATAGCTCGCCATCTCCTCGTAGACGGAGTAGTGTGGGGGGAAGGCGGGGATGAAGTACTGGAGGAGGTATAGGAGTATCATGTAGCCGCTCCGCTTCACAGCCTTCTCGTAGTAGGCGAGCGGCTCCTCCAATGAGGAGCTCCTTGTCACCTCTTCAGCTCCCATAAACGGTTTGTTTACGCGTAGCCCCCCGGTACAGAAAATAATTTAACAGTGCTGTGCAGCGCCGCCCCCTACTCCACGGCCTTCAGCTCCATCCCCCTAGACGCAGCTATCCTCCCCAGCTGCTCGATGACCTCGTGTAGCGCCTCCTCGAGGCACGCCCTCACCGTTGCCCCGGCCGCCTGCGCGTGGCCGCCTCCTCCCCCGCCGAGCCTCCTGGCGACCTCCTCCATGAAGTCCCCGAGGTGTATCCCGAGGGTCTCGACAACCCCCCTCCTCGCCCTCCCTATGATCCTCGTAGCGCCACCCCTCTCAGCCGCCACTATCGCCAGGTCTGCGCCGAGCTCTAGGAGGCCCCTGCACGCGCTCGCCTCGTAGGCGCCGACGTGGCTTACTGCGAGGAGGAACCCGCCCGCCCTGAACACCCTCGCCCTCATCGCCGCCTTCAGCCTCGCTATCCTCTCGGGCAGCTCCATGGGAGGGGACTGGAGGGCCTTAAGCGCGGCGTCCCTGTCGCCCCCCTCGTCCATGATGTCGGCTGCAACCCTGAGCGTCCTCGGGGCCGCCATCACGAGGTGCCTCGTATCGTAGATTATGCCGGCGAGGAGCATGGTCGAGAGCTGGGGTGGGAGCCGCACCCCCATGCAGAGCCTGACCAGCATGTATACTAGCTCGGCTGCCGCCCTTGCCCCGGGGTCGTAGACGGCGAGGGCCGCCCTGCCGACGAGGCTGTTCGACTCATGGTGGTCTATGACGACTAGGAGGTCGACGCCCTCCACGAACCCCCTGAGCTGGCCGAGCTGCTCCGGGCTGGCGGTGTCGACGACCACCGCCATGGCCGACTCGTCCGGCGCCTCGTCCTCTACGTCCCCCGGGTCGACGCCCATGACCTCCCTTATGAGCCTCTTGGAGGCCTGGTTGAGGCCCTCGGGGAGGACTAGGCGGGCGTCGTAGCCCAGGCCGAGGATGGCGTGGCGTATGGCTAGCGCGCTGGAGACCGCGTCTGGGTCGGCGTTCCTGTGCGCCGTCACCACGACGGGTGTGCCGGCCTGGTCAAGCATCTCCATGAGCCTTACCGCCGCCCCTCCCAGCCACCCTGGCACGTAGCTCAGACTCGAGCCACCCCTCAGCCTCCCTTATCGCCTCCGCGAGCACCTCGTCGTAGGTGAGTGGGGGGACTGGGAGCCCCCTAGCAGACACGTCGACCCTCACCCTCAGCGTGCCGTCCTCCGCCACCTCGCCCTCGACGAGTATGTCGAGCTCGCGTAGCCTCCTCCTCAGCCTCTCAGTCACCCCCCTCCTCAGCACCTCCTCGAAGCCGGACAGCAGCTCCTCGAGCTCCTCCTCGCCTATCCTCCCCCTGACGCCTAGCTCGACCACCCTCCTGGGCAAGGGGTGGTCAACCTGCCCCGCCGGGCTTTAGGACGCCTCGGAGCTTCTGTATCTGTTTCCCGAGCTCCTCCATCTGCTTCCTCAACGCCTCCTCCTGCTTCTTCAGCTTCTGGAGCCTCAGCTGGAGTAGCTCCTTCCTGTCCTTCAGCTCGTTGACCACCTTCTCCTTCTCCACCTTCACCAGTATGCCGCCCACCGCCCTGTAGACGTACTCGTCCTCGACCTCCCCCAGTATGCCCAGTATCCTGTCTATCTCGCCTATCTCGGACTCAACAGCCCTCCTCTCCTGCGTCACCCTTGTGTACTGGGCCTGGAGGGCCTGCAGCCTGGTTAGCTTGGACTCTACCTCGGGTGGAAGCCTCTCCGCCAAGTGGAGCACCCCCGCTCACGGCTAGCGCGTCGAGTGCTGTGGCTGCCAGGCTGAGATAAGCGTTTAGCAGGGCCCTGGCCGCGGCGAGGTCCCTGGCCTCTATGCATACCAGGAGCGTGCCTCCACGGGCCTCTACACGCGCCCTCCCCCTGTCGGGGTCCGGGGGGTTCCTCGCCTCGACTCTAAGGGCGTCGGCGAGCGCCTCCGCCGCCTCCTCTTCCCCCAGCTCGAAGCTTATACACCCGCTTACCCGAGACATAGTCGTGCACCCCGAAGGCCCTCAGCAGGGGGCCGCAGGGCCTCCCGGTACCGGCCGCCTCGAAAGACGCTATGAATACGCCGCGGTACTCGAGCCTCAGGACGACGTCGTCCTCCGGGCCCGGGCGCCCGAGCCTGCCGAGGAGCGAGTAGGCCATGGCATCCGCCACCCACTTGTAGTGGTCGGGCAGGTCTTCGCTGATGACTAGCCTCGAGACCCCGTAGACCCTCTGGTAGCCCTCCCTCTCCCTGCCGAGGAGCACCCCGGAGAGGCTCACGGCCAGGATCTCCCTGAGGCCGGGCTCGGGGAGCCCCCTGGCCTCGTAGACGAGGATGAGGCCGGGGTTCCCCTTCCTCGTGGCGACGACCAGCACCCTTGACGCTCCCACGCTCCTCGCGTCATAGTAGAGGTCCTGGAGGCTCCTCTTACCCCTGTTGACCCTGACCCCTCCAGGCAGGACTTGCGCGAGCTCCTTCGCCAGGCTCCTCGCCCTCTGGCTCGGCCTGTGGCTCGTGGTTACGAGTATCCTCGGCGTGGTGGTGTACAAAGCTGCGTGCTCCCCGTCTGTGGGGGTGTCCTAAAACGCGTGGATCCGCCTACTCCTCCCTTATAACTACCTTGGGGAAGTTCTTGTTCAGCCCGGTTCTCGGCACGTAGGCTCCCCCGGCCCAGACGGCGCCGCACTTCCTGCACTCCCATAGGCCGACGCTTATCCTCCTAACGTGGCCCACTGTACCGCAGAACGGGCACTGGTGCGGGGCGTACCTCTTCTCCATGACCTCCTTCCATCTCCTCCTGAGCGTGGAGCCGTACCTGGGGCCGAAGCGGCCCGCTATGCCGACGACCCTAGTCCTCCTCGCCACTGCTCCCAGCCTCCTCCCTCTCCGCTCCCTCGGTCTCTCCGGCCTCTACGGGGTTTTCAGCGCTCCCCTCCCCTCCCGTCAGCTCCTTCTCGAGCCTCTCCCTGTAAGGCTTCAATGCTTCTTCGAGGGCGTTGAGGTATACCTTCGACTTAGCCAACGCGAGGTTGACGGCCTCGTAGACCTCCTGTAGGCTGAACATCCCCGGCCCGGTCTTCTGCAGGCCCGCTATCCTCCCGTCGTCGCTGACAGCCACGTGGAGCCTCACATCGGATATCTTCTCCTCCTCGTAGCTCGGGTCGACGAGGAGCCATTGGCCCACCTTCGCCACTGTCACCCCGACCACCCTGTGCCTCACGGGTAGGAGGCCCGTGAACCTCGACCTGTCAACCCTCACCGTGTCGCCCTGCTTGACGAGGGCCGGCATCCTCGCGGCCATTAGGGCCGCCATGGCTGCCAGCATGGCCGCGTCCGCGACGTTGCCGTCGTGGTTTAGGACGTAGACGTCGACGTATATCCTCCACACGGTCTTGCCGGGCTCTATGGCGAGCTCCTCAAGGGGGATTGCCCTGAGCTCCCTGAGCGCCCTGTCTATCACCCTGGCGAGCTCTATCGCGTTCTCGTCTGGCGGGCCCGGCTCGATGTATGGTGAGGCTATAGGCATGAACTCCGCGTTGACTATCAGTACGGCCTCGTTCGGCGTGTCTGGGAACGGTGTTGCCGTGTCCATCTTGACCCCGGCGACCACCATTGTGTTGCCCAGCTTGACGAGCGCCGAGCCCTCAGCCCTCTCTATGTAGCCGGGCTGTATCTCTATGCTCCTAACCTGGTCTAGCCTCCTGCCGTCGAGCCTCACCTTCTTGCCCTTCAGCAGCGACTCTATCAGCAGCTTCTGGAGCCGCGGTATTATCGGCACCTCCCAGGGCGTTATGCTCACCGCGCATCACCCCTGCTGGACTGGGGCCTCGGCGTACTTTTTCCGGAGCGCCTCGCGCTGGAGCTCGTGGAGCCTCTCTATACCCTTATACGCCATCTCCATCGCCTTCCTGAACTCATCGGGTGTCAGGACGCCGTTCATCTGTAGCAGAACCACCTTCCCTATGGAGGGGGCTGCGGCGACCGGCATGTCGGCCTCCGCGTAGTAGTCCTCGACCTCGTCTATGTCTAGGACGAGGACCCCGTCAACCTTGCCGACGGCGACCCCGGCCACCAGGTCTCTTACGGGCACCCCGGCGTCTGCGAGGGCGAGGCTAGCGGCCGTTATGGCGGCGGTTCTCGTGCCGCCGTCGGACTGTATGACCTCCATGAAGACGTCTATCATCGCCCTGGGGTAGAGCTCGGTCAGCACTATCGGTTCGAGGGCCTCCCTTATCACCTTCGACAACTCTATCTCCCTCCTCGTCAGGGCGGGGGTCTTCCTCTCGGCGGTGGAGAAGGGGGCCATGTGGTAGCGCACCCTCAGTATAGCCCTGTCCGGCAACGCCATGTGCTTCGGGAGCGCCTCCTTCGGTCCGTACACGGCAGCCACGACCCTCGTGCCCCCGTACTCGACGTAGGCTGAGCCGTCGGCGTTCTCCAGTACGCCGACCTCCATCCTGACGGGGCGTAGATCCCACGGCCTCCTGCCGTCGTGCCTCACGATCTCCTCGGTGCCGTCCTCCCTGCGTATCCTCTCAATGAGTTTGGGCTTCCCCTCCAGGTGCACCATCTCTAGACTCCCCTCTTCTCACGCTCTCTCCTGATAAGCTCCTTCACCCTCTCCGTTAACCCTGTTGTGTGTGCCTCCCGCTCGATCATTTTAATCGCTAGCACCGCTATCTCCTCCAGCTCCTTGCTCGGGCACTTTATGAGTATCCTGCCGTTCTGCCCGACGATGATGTCGCACTTGGTCTCCTCCATCAACATGTTTATCATCGACGCCCTCTTACCTATGATCCTCGGTATCCTCGAGGGCTTGACCTCTACGACGAGGCCCTCCCCCTCCCCTATCCTTCCGAGCGGCCTCCTAGCCTTCGAAGACCCCTTTATCGTTAGGAGGGGGTCTCTCGTCCTGTCGAAGGCCGCTACCTTTGCGAGGACGTAGTCGCCCACGTCGAGGTACCTCCTCAGGTCATCCACCGCCGGGTTGAAGGGGTGGTCGAGGACTTCCTGGACTGTCAGTATCGCGCGGTACGGGGCCCTTATGTCGACCTCCCAGTGTGTTAGGCCGTAGTCGGTCACTATCCCTATCACTATGTCGCCCGGCTTCGGGATGTATGGGCCCTCGAGGGGGATTATGTTTATGCTCGTCTTCTTCTGATCCTTAGACACCATTACAAGTCCGAGGATGGTCGAGTACAGCTTCTGCCCCACCCTCTCCAGGTAGGGGGAGGAGGCCTCGACGTCGCCCTCAGCTATGACGTCCCCTGGGACGACCACCTGCCTGTTCTCCACGTAGAGCTTTACTGGCAAGGCACGCCCACCTCTCTAGGAGACGCTCACGACCTGTACCTCGGCTTCTCCCCTCGTCGCCTTACTTATCTTATCTATTACCTCGCCCTGCATCCCCGCCGGTATCTCTATCTCGGCTACAAGGCTACCGTCGGTCTTCCACTCGGTTTTCTTGACCTCGCCGAGGCGTGGCAGCATCGAGTAGAGCCTGCCCGAGTACCTGGCTGGTATCCTCACCCTGAGCAGGGCCCTGGCCATCTTTATCGGTATGACTCTCTTGAGGGCCCTGAGTATGTGGGGTATCTGGGCCTCGACGGGCTTGAAGGGGTCGACGCCGACCCCTGCCTGCTCCATCGCGGCCTCTATCCTCTGTGGGGGTATGGGGAGCTTCGTCCTCGCGTCTATAGTGTTCCTGGCGAGGAACTGGATTATCTGCTTCTTCTTAGCCTCCAGCATCCTCCTCCTCTGCTGCGCCGTTATCTGTATCTGTCCCCTCTTGATTATCTCGACAGCTATTTTCTTCACGTCGGTCGTGCCGAAGACCTTGCGGAGGAGGTCGGGGGACGCCCTGTGGGCCCTGCGGAGGTCTGTGTATATGTCCTCGCTCACCAGCACCTCGTCTATGTCTACCCTGCCCCCCTCCCTCAAACGGTAGGCGGGCTCGGGGTTGACGAGTATCTCGAACCTGTGTCCGGCGACCTCGAGCCGGGCTATGACGGGCTCATGCCCCGTCTTGTGCTTGCTGCTCATCCCTCCTTTCCCTTATACGGTTAGGGTATCTCCGCCAGGTATTTTTCAACCTCCTCCCTTGACAGCTTCCTGAAGGTCTTCGTCTTTGCGTCTATCACGCCCACCTCCACCGTGTCGGGCGTGGGCCTCGACTCCATGGCCGCCGCGACAGCCCTCAGGGCGAGTATTATGGCTTCGTCGAGGCTCATGTCGTCCCTGTACTCGTTCGACAGTACGTCGTTCGCCTGCCCGCTCCCCTGCCCGTAGCTTATAGCCTTGTAGCTGAAGTACTGCCCGCTCGGGTCAGCCACGTATAGTGCCGGGCCTAGGTCGTCGACGCCGCCGACGAGGAGGGCTACCCCGAACGGCCTCACGCCCGCATGCTGGGTGTACATCTGTATGATGTCGCATACCTGCCTTACCAGGTACTCGACGGGTATCGGCTCCCCGTAGACGAACCTGTGCTGGACGGCGAGGAGCCTCGCGTAGTCTATCAGTACCCTGCCGTCGCTTCCGAAGCCCACGAAGCCGGCCCCTATGTGGTCGTCGACCTTGTAGACCTTCTCGACCTTCCCTATGTCCATGAGCGGCATGCTCTTCCTCTTCTCAGCAACTATTATCACCCCCTCAGCAACCTTGACGCCGAGCGTCGTCCAGCCCCTCTTGACGGCCTCGAACGCGTACTCGACCTGGAAGAGCCTGCCGTCGGGCGAGAACATGGCGGTAGTCCTATCATACCCCATCATGGCTGGCGGGGCTGGGAATGTCAAGGCTACCCATCCACCCACGCTAGCCCCGGCTGACCGGGTGTAAAGACTCTAACCCTCCCCCGCCCGGGGTGGTGCTGGGCTATGATGAGGAGTCCGAAAACCGTATACCGGTGAGGAATCTTCTCGCCCCTGAGCCCGCATCCCCTGCTCCTGGCGGAGGGGTGGTGCCTGCGTCTTGGCTGCTGGAGTCCTGGGCGCGGCGCTGGTGCTTCTCCTCTACACGGGCGTCGGGGCCCTCATAGGGTACGTGACAAACGTGGTAGCCGTCAAGCTCCTCTTCCACCCAAAGAAGCCCGTGAGGATCCTCTTCTTCAGGCTTCAGGGACTGATACCCGCCAGGTTCAACCTGCTGGCGGAGAGGGTGGCTGAGGTCGTAAGCGAGTACGTCAGCGACGAGCTGATAGAGGAGTCTATAAGGGATGCCCTCAGGGCGGGCACGGTTAGGAGGGCGCTGGCCGCGACTATAGACGACGCGATAAGGGGGGCTATAGTGTCGAGGGCCCCCTTCCTCGCACCATTCATAGACACTAGGAGGATATCGGAGCCGCTGGCGGCCGCCGTGGAGAGCCTAATAGTTACGAGGAGGGACTTCGTGGAGGCGTTCGCAAAGAACCTCACGAGGGAGATGAACCTTAAGGAGAGGATAAGGCAGGTGATAATGAGCACGGACCCCGACACGGTTGAGGAGATGTTTAGGAGGATGGCGTCGAGGGAGCTCCGCTTCATAGAGTTCAGCGGCGCACTCCTCGGGGGCATGATAGGCTTCATACAGGGCGTGGTGACGCTACTACTATTCCACCACGCCTTAACGCTGTGAGGGCCGACGGCATAGACTTGACGGAGTACGCTACCAGTGCTGCGAGGAGGCGGAGCTTCAGCTTCACGCTGGCCGAGCGGAGCACGTGCCTGGACTCGTAGAGATCCCTGAGGCTCACACCCTCATGCCCGAACCCCTCACCCGACCCGGTCACCCCCCTCGACTGGAGGGCCGCCATAGCGGAGTAGGTGGCTGAGGCCAGCACGTCCCCCGGCATGTATAGGTGCTCGTAGTTCATGAGCTCGAGCCAGTCGCCGGCCGACTCGACAAG
>CAYZCH010000058.1:0-17006 GCA_964476405.1 uncultured Desulfurococcales archaeon | reverse complement strand
CCACACCACATAGAGTGAAGGAGAATCGTGGAGCCCACAGCCCTGCGGCAAAAGGGGGCTGGGCCCGTCGTCTAGCCTGGTTAGGACGCCGCCCTTACAAGGCGGAGGTCCGGGGTTCAAATCCCCGCGGGCCCACCACTTGTCTTGTTTATCTTTGTGAGTGTTTGTAGGATGTGTTTTGGTGTTTTTGTTGGTTTTTCTGGGTGTGGGTTTGGTTTTCCTAGTATGCCTGCTATGAGTGCTGGTAGTGCTCTTGTTAGTCCTTTTGTGTATCCTCCTTCGAGTATTATGATTGTTTTGTGTGCGTGTCTTGTGGTTATTCTTCCTATCTTGTGGTATGTGTTTGTTGTTGCTCTTAGGTCTGCTAGTCCGTCTCCTCTGTATGCGTCTAGGCCTGCGTCTATGATTATTGTGTATGGTTTGTACTCCTGTATTATGTCTTCTATTGTTTTTATTGCCCAGTCGTAGCAGTCGTCTCCGCATCCTGGTGGTAGTATTATGTTGTGTTTTGTTCCTTTTCCTTCCCCTTCTCCCGTCTGGTCTGGCCATCCTGTGCCTGGGTATAGTGTTGCTGGGTGTTGGTGTATGTCTATGTGTGGTGTTGGTTTATCGTATAGTATTTCCTGTGTCCCGTTGCCGTGGTGTACGTCTATGTCTAGTATGAGTGTGTTGTCCGGGTCTGTGTTTAGTGTTGCTGTTGCCGCCGCGTTGAATATGCAGAAGCCTAGTGTTGGCGCCCCCATTGCTGGGCCTTCCCTGCCTGCGTGGTGTCCTGGTGGTCTTAGGAGTATGACTGCCTTCTCGTCTCCCTGTTTGAGTGCCTGTATTGCTGCTCCTACGTATCTTAGTGCTGCTTCCCATGTTCCTGGGGCAATGTAGGTGTCTTGGTCTAGCCAGCCGCCCCCTGCGGTTGATAGTTCTCTTATGGCTTCTATGTAGTGTCTCTCGTGTGCTGCTTCTAGCTCCTCTATGGCTGCTTTTCTTGGCTCTATTAGTTGTGCTTCCTTGAGGAGGCCTGCTCTTCTTAGCGCCTGTAGCGCCTTCTCGACCCTCTCGGGGTTTTCTGGGTGGTGGTGGCCTGGTGGTGGGTGGTGTGCCCGGTGTATTGGGGTGTAGTATATTCTTAGCATGTTGCTCCTCCTAGTCGTCTCGCTAGTTCTTGGAGCCATTTCTGGGTGTCTGGTGTTGGTGTCGTGTTTAGGTCTAGTCTGAGCGGCGTTATTGCTACTGCTTTCTCGACGTGTACTGTGTAGACGTCTGTGCCTGGTTGTGGTTTGAGTTGTTTGCCGTAGAGCCAGTAGAGTGGTTTTCCTCTGGGGTCCCTCCCCCTGGTTATCTTCTGCATGTACTTCGCTCTTGCAGCCGGGGCTATCTTTACTGGCGTGTTTGGTGTGAGTTTCTCCGGCATGTTTATGCTGAGTATGTCTATTGGTGGTGGGAGGCCGCCGTGTTGGAGGGTGTGGCGGGCTGTGACCGTTATTATTCTCTTGGCCTGCCTCCATGTCTCCCTGTCTGCTTCTAGTTGCTCCGGCTCGTCTATTGCTATCGAGTATGCTATTGCTGGTATGCCTAGTAGTGCTGCCTGTGCCGCCGCCCCTATGGTTCCGCTTGAGAGTATCACCTGTATGCTTGTGTTGTCTCCGAGGTTTACTCCTGATAGGACTATGTCTATGTGGTCTGTGAGCTCCTCGAGGGCCATGTATACTATGTCGCTTGGGGTGCCGTTCGTCACGTATACTTCTACTCCTCCCCAGAGCCTCAGCCTTGTTAGCCTGAGGGGCTTGTGTAGTGTTATCCCTAGGCCGCTGGCGCTCTTCGGCGTCTCTGGTGCGAGTACTATTACCCTGCCTAGGGTTGATGCTGCCTCGTAGAGGAGTCTGAGGCCTGGGCTGTGTACCCCGTCGTCGTTCGTGACCAGGATTGTGGGCCTGCCCGTCCCCCTACCTGCCAATTCTTATTCTCGGCCTCCTCGGGGCTCCTGGCTTCATGAGCATGTTTGTTAGTTCTAGCTGGGCGTTGAGGGCCATTATCTTCGGCTTCAGCTTCTCTATGGCCTCCTTGACCATGTTCAGTGTCTCGGGGTCTGCCGGGTGTTTCTCGAGGAACTCCTTCCCCTCGCTGGTTATCCTTATCTTCTTCGTCCTCACGTCGCTCTCGGCGAGGCCCGTGTATAGTAGGGCCATGACGTCCTCGTGTAGGTTCCTTGAGGTCGGCGTGTCGCCCACCATGATGAACGTGTACCCCAGGTCTATGCCTTCTTGGCGGAGCCAGTAGAAGAGGTGTGCTAGCGTCCTCTCGTAGACCCCCCTCATGTCGTTTAGTAGGTCGAGGACTGCTAGTAGGAGCCTCTTCCTCTTATCGTTCTTGACCTGCTCCAGTGTTATGGCCGGCCTGGTTATTATCACGAGCTCCTTCTTCGTGCCGCTGACCGGGGACTTCTTCTTAGCCATGGCTGACCCTCCTCCCGCGGGGCTTCCCCAGGCTGCTTGGGCTGTGTGGGGGCTTGATAACTGCTTGGCCTGGGGCTGGGTCGGTCGGTATATTAGTTTGGAGGTGTTTCGTAGAGGGGCAGGAGCGTGGGTGTGTTGGCTGGCCTGAGGCTCGGCGGTCTCGCCGCCTCGCGTGAGGCTGTGCACATGCTGGCCGTGTTCGTTATAGGTGTGGTGTTGCTGAGCGTTGTCGCCGGCTACTTCTACATGAACTATGTGAGGGCCGGCGAGGAGGGCGTGCTGGGCGGCAGGGGTGTCGTCGTCGCGTTGTTCTGGAGTGAGACGTGTCCCCACTGCCTCCACATACTCCCGTACTGGAGGCAGCTAGAGGCTAAGCAGCCGCTGTCTGGTAAGGGGGTCAGGTTCGCCGACGTCCCCCTGCAGAGCGCTGAGGGGCCTGCACTGTTCCACAAGTATGGTGTCTTCGAGATGCCTACTATAGTTGTTCTTAGGGATGGGAGGCTCGTGGCCGAGCTCCCCGGGGTCACTGCTGATAGTGCCTCAGAGCTGCTGGCTAAGGTCGAGAGGCTCCTGGAGGAGTCGCAGGCGCTCGCTGTACCAGCCCAGCCGGGTGGCCGGGCCTCCGGCGGCGGGGTCGCGGGGCTTGTGTCGCTGCCGGTGTTGTTCGCCATAGGTGTCGCGACGGCCTTCTCTCCCTGCGCGCTCCCTGTGCTGCTGGCCTACGCTGCTTCCGGCAGGAGGCTGAACCCGTTCCTGTGCGGCTTGGCGGGGTTCGTGGGGGCTGGGGTGTTGGCGCTCGTGGTTGCCTTAGCCGCGGGGTTCGTTGTCAGGGCCCTGGTGTTCCTGCCGCTGCTCCTCTCAGCCCTACTGTTCTACGCCGGCGTCCTCAGCCTCCTTGGCGTCGAGGCGGGCGCCAGCCTGGGGAGGTTCTCGTCTATGCCCGGCTGCCTCATGTGCGCGGTCTACCCGGTGCTGGCTGCCCAGTGTAGCCTGCCCGTGCTGCTGGCGGGCTTCGCGGGCGTCGCGGCTGCGGCGAGCCCGCTGGCTGCGCTGGCCTTCGCGGCTGGGCTCGCAGTCCCCTTGGGGCTCGCGGCTAAGGGGTCTAGTGCTTTAAACCGGTTCCTGGAGCGGCGTGGCCTGGGCAGGGTGTCCGGGCTGCTGCTCATAGCGGCGGCTGTTGTGATAGCCGTCGTCTACCTCGTGGGGGTGTGAGGTGTGCCTCTGCACTGGGTAGGCTACCTGGTGGTCTTGGCTGAGCTGACCGTGCTAGTAGCCGTGGTAGAGGCTTTGGCTGCGAGGAAGGGGGTCAGCGTCATCGGTGTTGGTAGGAGGGGTAGGCGGCTGCTGTTCGCCGCGAGCATGGGCTTCGTGGTGTTCGCGTGGCTCGTCTACCTGTCTAGGTTCATAGTGCTCGACTTCACGTTGAGGGAGGTGGCTGAGGAGACCTCGTATGGGATGCCGTTGTTCTTCAGGATAGGGGCGAGCTGGGCGGGGGGTACCGGCAGCATCTTCCTCTTCTCGATGATACTCGCGGCTATAGGGTTGGCGCTGGCCGCCGGCAGGGTTGATGACAGGCTGATAGCCTATCATGGCGGCGTCGTGTTGTTCGGCCTCCTATACGTGTTGCTCAGCGGGGGGCTGGAGAGGGCTTCGGGGCTCCCGAGCGGCCTCAACCCCCTGCTGAAGAGCTTCTGGCTGTACCCGCACCCGCTCGCCACCTTCACGAGCTACGCCTTCATAGCCGCGGCCGCCGTCGCCTACGCGGCTGGGAGGAAGAGGGCTAGCAGGGTTATGGCGGGCGTCGGCTGGATACTGCTAAGCCTCGGCCTCCTGCTCGGCGGCGTGTGGAGCTACGTGACGTTCGGCTGGGGCGGCTACTGGGCCTGGGACCCCGTGGAGACGAGCGAGCTGCTCCCCTGGCTCATACTGACCGCGTACCTCCACGGCGCCGGGTGGCTGAGGGACAGTGAGTCGATGCTCTACGCGAGCGCCATGAGCGTCTTCTTCGCGACCTTCATGGTGAGGACTGGGCTCTCGCCGCTCCACAGCTTCGCGGGTAGCACGTTCGCCGACCTACTGCTACTGGTCCCGGCCGCGGTGTTCGCATACCCTGCACTGAGGGGGCTCCCCGGCCTGCTCTCCAGTATATGGAGGAGCGTTACTAGTAGGAGGCCCGTCAGGGTGGCCCTCGCCCTCACCGTGCTGGCGCTTGGCTACAGCCACCTCGTCGTCTTCGCGAGCCTAGCGGTGCCGGCCGCCATACACCTGGCCGGGATGGAGGCGTCGATACCGCAGGGCAGGAGCGGCGTCGCCTACTACCACCCGCTACTATACCCGGTCCTCGTAGTCCTCATGATAACGACCCCGCTCTGCATGCTCGAGCCCTCCACCTGGGCGCCCTACATAGCGTTGGCGTCCGGGACTGTGTTCGCGTCGCTGCTCATGGTGGCGTTGACGCTGCGGGGCGTGCTCGTATGGAGCCCGCTCAGCACGGCCGCCACGAACGCGATGATAAGCTTCGGGCTCCCCCTGGCCGCCGTAGCTGCCGCCGCCGCACTGTACTCGCTGCTGCTCAACGCGTACCGTAGGAGGGCTGTGAAGGCCTGTAGGGCCCTCATACACCTCGGCCTCGCGGCCCTCGTGATAGGGATCCTCATCAGCGGCCCCTACGCGTTCAAGCAGGAGTACATGGTCGAGGTGAACCTGAAGCCGGGGCAGACGGTCAGCCTGGGTGGAGGGGTGAGGGTCGAGCTGCTGGGCTACAGGTACAGTATAGATACGAAGTCCTACATAAGCCCACTCAGCTACCGCAACACCCTCCCAGTGGCAATGGCTATGCAGGCCGTGGCCGCCCTCAGCCACATATACGGCATGGAGCAGAGGGCCCTCACGACGGGGTACGCAAAGCTCAAGGAACACGGCCTGGCGGGCCTAGTCGACATGGAGGGGGAGAAGCTACACATACCCGTCAAGGCGTTCGCGGTCACGGACCACACGGAGCTGCATATAGAGGCGAACATAACGAGGGTCGGCCTGGAGACCTTCGGCGGGGGCCACGCAGCCACGGTCAACGCCTTCCCCGTGATCGTGGCGTCGATGCTCATAAAGGCCAGGGGGCCACTGGCGGTTAACATATCCGCGGGCACGCCGCTGACACTAGACTTCGTAAACCCGCTCCTCTTCAGGGTGGACGGCTACACGTTCGAGGTCTCGGAGGCGCAGCTACACTTCTTCAACATATACCAGGCGATGGCTGAGGGCTCGCCCAGGCCCGCCAGGATAAAGAGCCTCGGGAACAACACGTACCTCGCCTCACCCGTCACCATGATAGTGACCAACGGGTGGCTTAAACACGGGAACAGGACGCTGAGCATACCCATACAGCTGAGCATGGACGAGGCCATGTACCTGTCCGTGAAGAGCAGCCAGGCGGCGCTAGAGAAGCTGTTCTCGAACCCACTCATAGCAGACCTGCTGAAGACGGGGAGGCTGCAGAGGATAGCCGAGGAGGTGATGAGGGGCCGCAACCTACCACTACCAGAGAAGATACCGGAGACAGCAGTCCTACACCTCAGGCTCAGGATAATAGAGCATGGGAGGAGCCACGTGGTTCCCGCAACCATAAGGTTCGACGCCAACGGCGAGCTCGCAGGCATACACGGCCTCGTAGTGAAGGTGCTACCCATAAGCATAGGCCCCGACAACGTCTACATCGCCATATACCCGCCCACGTACCCCAACCAGTACGGGTGGCACGACCTACTCCTATACTACCTCAACAAGACGCTGCCGGAGATAAGGGATCCCGCCAAGAGGCTCGGCATACTGCTAGCGTTCTCGGCGGGATACCTTGTTGACGCGCTCAAGCAGAACCAGCAGGGCGGCCTACAGCTACTACTCGACGCCGCCGAGAACCTATACAATGTGACGAGCCACTACCACCCCATAATAACCGTGGAGGGGCTGAGGATAGCCGTCAAGAGGATACCGATGATAGACCTCGTCTGGGCCGGGGCCGTAGTCATGATGGTGGGCGAGGCTGCCACACTAATAGCCTCCGCCGCCACCAGGAGGAGGAGGGGCTGAACAGGGGGTTGACCCTCAGCCTCCTCATGGAGGCCCTCAGGCCCAGGAGGGGGGTTAGGCCCTCCTACACGCTCCTCCACGTTTTCCGGGCACTACTCATACTCTACCGTGAAGGCCCCATGGGGAGGAGGAGGCTGGCGCAGCGCCTAGGGATAGGGGAGACGCCCGCCAGAACCCTCCTACGCAGGCTCAGGGACCTGGGCCTCGCAGACCGCGACCCCGCCTACGGCTTCTACCTTACGAGGAGGGGTTTCGAGGAGGCGGCCAGGCTCGCCGAGAGGATACCCGTCGTGGCGGACGCCGGCGGCGTCATCGGCCGCGACCTCAGGCTCGACAGGGCGGCGTATGCCGGCGTCCTACGGGGGGCCAGGCTAGGCGGGGACTGGATGAGGCTTAGGGACGTGTTCGTGAGGAGGGGGGCGACAGCCGCCGTGATAGCCGTCCACCGTGGATCCTCCCTACGCATACCACCCATGTGGCTGGGCGAGGACGAGTACCCGTCCCTGGCGAGGCTCCGCCTGCTCCTCTCCACGAGGCCGGGCGACTACGTTGTAGTCTGCTACGCCCCGACGCCGATGGAGGCCGAGGAGGCCCTCGTGGCCGGGCTCCTCGAGCTCCTGGGGTGAGCGTATTTACCCCTCCCGGCGCCGGTGACCAGTGGAGGTAGGGTCAGGGTGTCCCGGTCTGACCGCCTAGCAACACGAGTAAGGGGATCCAAAGCAGGCGTCGCAGCAGCCCTTGTCATACTGTTCCTGGTGGGGCTCGTCGCCGGCTTCTACGCTGCAAGGCTAGCCGGCCCAGCCGCGACCACGACGGTGACCCTGAGGTCGACGGTGACGAGGAGCCTGACGGTCACGAGGACCGTGACTGTTACCTCCACTAAGCCATACTACCCCGTTACGCTCGTCGATGCACTCGGCAGGGTAGTGACCATACCCAGGCCCCCTAGGAGGGTGGTCTCCCTCGCCCCCTCGATAACAGAGATAATATTCAGCCTGGGAAGGGGCGGCCTCCTGGTCGGCGTCGACTCCTCGTCGAACTACCCGCCCGTGCTCGCCAGGCTCGAGAAGGAGGGGCGCGTGAAGGTCGTCGGCAGCTACTGGAACCCGGACGTCGAGAAGATAGCGGCCCTGCACCCCGACGTCGTGTTCGCGAGCGCCGCCGTCCCCTCCCAGAGGGGGCTGGGTAGGAAGCTGTCGTCGCTGGGCATAACCGTCGTCTACCTCAGGGCGGGGGGCTGCCGCGACCTGGGCGACGTGCTCCACGACATCTACATAGCCGCGAGGGCCCTCGACGCGTACCAGGCGTATACGAGGCTCGCGCTCAACATAACCAGGACTGTCACCATGGTGGAGGAGAGGCTGGCCGAGGCCCACGCCAAGCCGGTGAAGGTCATGGTGCTGCTCTCCCCGCCCCAGTACGGGCTCTGGGTCGCCGGTGGAGGCACCTTCATAGACTACGTCGTAGGCGCGGCCGGAGGCGTCAACGTCTTCCACGGGCTCAACGGCTGGGTGAAGGTGTCGAGGGAGCAGGTGCTGAAGGCCGCCCCCCAGGTGATAATAGTGGCCACCATGGCTACGCCCCAGCAGGCAGGGAGGATTATAAGGGAGGTGCTCGGCGACCCCGTGCTCTCGAAGACGCCTGCAGCCAGGAATAGGAGGGTGTACGTGTTGAGCGGGGAGGCGGACGACGTGCTCTGCAGGCCCGGGCCGAGGATAGGGGTCGCCGTCGAGATGCTCGCAGCCATACTACACCCAGGCGTCGTGAAGCCGCCCAGGGTGGAGGGTATCTACTCCGCCAGGCTCCTAGCGGCCACCGCTAGGGGCTGAGCCGTGCGCCGCGCAGCGGCCGTCGCGTTTTTATGCTCCGTGGCGGTGGTCGCCGCCCTGAGCATCTCCTATGGCTCGACGGGCCTGGCCCCCCCGTGGGCCGAGAACCCCCTGGTGCTCAGGCTGAGGCTCGCGAGGACGGTGTTCGCGGTCCTCACCGGGGCTGTGCTGGGGGTCGCGGGCAGCCTGACCCAGTACTCGACACGCAACCCCCTGGCAGACCCCTTCCTCCTGGGGCTTCCGAGCGGCGCGCTCCTGGCAGTCCTCCTCCTCTACGCCGCCAACCCCTACCCCCCACAGTGGCTCATGATGCTTGTCGCCTTCCTCGGGGCCCTCGCCGCCTACGCGGCGACCTCCGCCGTGGCGGCAGCGGCGGGGTTCACGCCGCTCGCGCTCATACTCGCAGGCGTCGCTGTCTCGGCGATGCTCACCAGTATATCCGAGACGGTGACCTACACGCTCCTCGCCGGCAGGCTACCCCAGGCCTTCCTGCTCCTCCTAGGCTCCTTCAGCCTCCCAGGCCTCGGGGAGGCCAGGGTGTACGCGGCTGCAGCCATACCGTTGGCGGCCTCCTCCCTCCTCCTACGCAGGGGCCTCGACGCCCTCCTCCTCGGCGACGAGTACGCTGCACAGCTCGGGCTGAGCCCCTCGAGGGTCAGGGCTGCAGCCGCGACGCTCGCCTCCCTCCTGACCGGGGTCTCGGTCGCCTTCGTCGGCGTGGTCGGCTACATAGGCCTCATAGCCCCGAACATGGCCAGGCTCCTCGTCGGCGACGAGGCCGGGAGACACATACCCGTCTCGGCCGCCGCGGGCACCGCTATAGCGCTCGTGGCCGACCTCGGGGTGAGGATAGTATCCGCCTACACCCCATACGGGGAGCTGCCGGTCACCATAGTCGCGAGCATGATAGGTGCGCCGGCGCTCGCATACCTCCTCGTTAAGTGTGGGCGTGGGGGAGGCGGGTGAGGGGGTGTTGGCCGGCGGGGAGGCCGTGTTGAGTGTTGAGGGGCTCTGGGTGAGGCTTGGCGGTAGGTGGGTGTTGAGGGGTGTCTCGATGACGGCTAGGGGTGGTGTGGTTACGGGGGTTATAGGGCCGAACGGGGCTGGTAAGACTACGCTTTTGAAGACCGTGGCTGGGCTCGTGAAGCCCTCGAGGGGCAGGGTCGCTGTCATAGGGAGGCCCGTGGAGCGGTACGGGAGGAGGGAGTACGCCAGGCTCGTCGCACTCCCCCTCCTCGCCCCCGCGCAGGGGTTCAGGCTTACGGTCTCCGAGGCCCTGAGGGTCACGCTGAGCGGCCTCGGCCTAGCATACGACGAGGCCCTCGTCGAGGAGGTGGCCCGCGGGCTCGGCATAGCGGGGCTCCTGGGGAGGAGGCTCGACACGCTGAGCAGCGGCGAGCTACAACTCGTCAACATAGCGGCCGGGCTCGTGAGGAGGCCCAGGCTGCTCCTCCTAGACGAGCCGACGAGCCACCTGGATGTGAGGAGGAGGGTCGAGGCCATGGAGGCTGTTAAGAGGTACGCGGCGGAGGAGGGCGCGGCGGTGGTCGCCGTCATGCACGACCTGAAGACAGCGGCCGACTACGCCGACGAGGTGGTAGTCTTGAGGGAGGGGAGGGTGCTGGCCAGGGGGCCGGTCGACGAGGTCTTCAGGGACGAGGTCTTATCGGAGGCGTATGGGGCGAGGATAAGGGTTGTGAGGCTGGAGGAGCTGGGCCTGGTGCCGGTGGTGCTCAGGGGTTGAGGATCCGGGGCAGGGCTGTCAGGGGGCTAGGCGTCGGCGCCAGGTACGTCTCGATGAGGGAGTATAGGGAGTGGCTGGGGGGCCTCCTAGGCTGCACACCGTACCCCGGCACCCTGAACCTGCACACCAGCGTGGACTGGAGGCTTCTGGCGGCGTGCTGCGAGCCCCTCGTCGCCAGGCCCGGGGGCGGCCTGGGAGCCGTCTATGCCTGGAGGGGGTCGGTGGCCGGCCGCCGGGTTCTAGTGATCCGCCCGCTGCTCTCAGCCCACCCGCCGGTTGTCCTCGAGCTCGTCGCCTGCGGGAGGCTCGGCGCTGGGGTGGGGGAGGTCGTCGAGGTCGAGGTGGAGTGTAGGGGGGCTGGGCCTACCCCCTGCGCCTCCTCCCCCTCCGCAGACCCCTGCTCATACTAGTCCTCCTCGCGAGCGCCAGCCTGACCCCGTGCGCGGCGGCGAGCACGTCGAGGAGCCTCATGTACGCCTCCATCTGGCCCGCTGAGAGCGTGGCGTTGACGTGGGCCGCGACGAGGTACAGGTTGTAGTAGTCTCCGCCGCCGTAGTCCCTTAGGAGGAGGGCTATCGTCTTCTCGACGTAGTCGTCCGGGGCGAGCATCCTCCTGCCGGGCGACCAGAACCCGTGGGGGGCTGGGAGCTCGACGAGGAGGGGCTGCTCCCCGGGCTGGAGCCTCACGTAGACAGCCTCTACACCCGGCAGCCCGTCTATCGCCTCCACAGCCCTCTCCACGCCACCCCAGCACGCCTCGGCCTCCTCCTCGCCCGGCATAAGCCTCTCGATGGAGGCGCAGAGGGACTCCACGACCCTCCTCACCCCCCTCGAGTAGACCCTGTAGAGGCGGCGGGACGGCGGGATGGTGACTGGGTGGCTGTAGCCCGGGGAGCCGCCGACCATGTCCCAGATGAAGGCCACGTCCCTGTAGCTCTGGTCGAGGGCTGCGTCCAGCACCCTACGCAGCTGGGCGTCCAGCCCCCTGCGGATCGCCAGGAGCTCCGACCTCCCCCTCAACGGGTACCAGTTCAGCGCCTCCCTCACCACCGGGGCTGCGCGGGGCACCCTGGACGCCAGGTGGCTCAACAAGACGTACTCCTTCAGGAAGCTGTACGAGTGGTCCTTGGACACGTAGGCCACCACGACGCCCCTCCTGGCAGCCTGCCTGAACAACTCGCTCACCGCGACCAGCAGCTCCATGCTCGCGAGCGCTAGGTAGGCGTGGCTGAGGCTCTCAAGCCTCCTAGACGCCTTCGCGACCGCGGTCAACGCCGCCGACACCAGGGCGCGGTAGCTGCCGTCCATGAGGAGCGCCGAGCCCCCTCCGCCCCGCAGCCTCAGCACAAGCCTCCCAGCCACCCTGTGCTCCACCCAGGAGCGGAGCGCGTCGAGTATCCTCGAGTCCCTGACCGGGTATAGGCGGAGCTCGAGGTCTCTCTCGGGCTCCCCGGGCCCCGGCCCCGTGACCCCGAAAGCCCTGGCGACGTAGAGCGCGCCCCCTCCGGCCAGGGGCTGGAGGCCGCCTCCACCATCCACCGCTGCCACCGCGACGTCGTCGCCGCAGGGCTCCGGGAGCCCCCCGACCCACCAGGAGTCATCGACGCCTTGTAGGCCTCGGCTCGCGTTCAGCGGCCTCGATATCAGCTTCTCCGCCTCGGCGGTGAAGAGGTCTAAGAACCAGTCGGCCGACACCCCTCGCCCCTCCTCCCAGCACGTGTATATGGATGCGGTAATACCATATCTGGCTTGGACGGGGCCGGCCACTCACCTTATAACCAGCCCCACTAGTTGAACACTACGGATACCCCCGTGACATGGAGGGGTGATCGCCGGGGAGAAGGGGAGTGTGAGGGGTGAACCGGGTACGGGCAGGGTGCAGGTGGGAGGCTTCCTCAGGATAATAGCTATCGGGGGCGAGGAGTGCCCCCTCGTAGGCAAGGTGACCGAGGCCTCGAAGGCCGTCTACGAGGAGCCCGCATGCATACTCAAAGTCCTCAAGGTAGTGCAGAGGGGGGACAAGATAGTACACTGGGTCAGGGGGTGGGGCGAGCCGATAGCCGTAAGGAGGCTCATACACCTCATAAAGACCCTGGAGGGCCACCAGCTCGTAGCCATGAAGGAGTTCAGGAACGGCTTCATGATGGTTTTCGAGTCGCCGCTCCTAACACAGTGTAAGAGCTGCCTATGGCTCTCGAACCACCCCTGCATCTACGTCTCATCAGCGGTAATAATGCCTGGCGGCAAGGTGCTCGAGTACGTGGCCTCGTGCAGGCAGAGGGACGTCGTCGACTACATCAGGCAGGCCGGGCTGAGGATAGTCTCGACCGAGGAGTACACGGGGGAGGCGGTCATACTCACGCCGAGGCAGGAGGCCGCCCTGCTGAAGGCGTTCGAGTACGGCTACTTCAAGCACCCGAGGAGGATCCACCTGGACGAGCTCGCCAGGGAGCTCGACGTCGCCCCCTCAACGCTCGCCTCGCTCCTAAGCAGGGCCGTGGAGAAGGTGGTCAACTATTTCGTGTTGAAGGAGCACCCCTTCGTCTTCTTCTGCGTGGAGAACATGAAGAGCCCCCTCGAGAGATGCATAGAGCTAATAAAGTATAGGGGGGTTGAACCAGGCGAGGAGGAAGAGGAGGAGTAGCGCTTGACGCGTGGCGGAGGGGGCCGGGGGGCGGTCTTCCTCTTCATCGTCGGCGTACTCTACGTCCTCGAGGTCGTGGCAGCCGCCCTACTCCTCATAATGCCCCCCGGCGACCTAACCCTCGACATAATAGTATACATGGTCGCTATGGCCGCGCTGACGGCCGTGGCTGTGAACCAGGCCGCCGAGAGGATCGGGGAGTGCGTGGGGAGGCTCGAGAGGAGAACCGGCTACGCCGGCAGGGAGGCCGCTGAGAACGCGTGGCTGCACGGCTTCTGGAGGAGGGTCTCGAGGGCTGCCGCCGCCGCGCGGGAGGCGAGGATCCCGGCCATACTCCTCGCCGCGGGAACCCTGGGGCTCGCGTACCCCGCCGCCCTAGCCCTCCTACACGCCGCGTACAACCACGCCGCCTCCCTGCTTGGCCGCAGCGGCGCCCCGCCGAGCCCCGGCGCCATAGTAGCATCGTTCAGCCTCCTATACCCGGTCGCCTACACGAGGTACAGGCCTCTACCGTAGGGGGCTTGGAGGCCTTGGCGGGTGGCGGGTGCACGCGTAGATGCTCCCTCTACTACCTAGCCGCCGCAGCAGCCGTCGCCGCCTACGCCTGGCTCCTCTTCAACCCGGAGACGGGCGGCGTCACGGTCAGGCTGAGCCTCCTTGCAGCCGCTGCCGCCGCTGCCTACCTGGCCGCCAGGTACATGAAGGCCAGGTGCCTCATCGAGGGGGCTGGGCTCGAGTAAAGGGGATAGAGGGTTCCCGGCCACCCTGTAGCTCGTGGCGGATGGGGAGGGCTGGTATTGCTGAAGCCCCGGGCTGGGGCGGTGTGGAGGGACACCGGTACCGACGCCCCCGTCGAGGTCTACGAGTACGTCTACCGGGGGCCTGTCTTCACCCGCTGGGATATAGAGAGGGTGCTGGGCGTCGAGGGTGAGGGCGTCGCCGCCACCGACTGCTGCACGGTGGAGAGGAGGGTGGAGAGGGTTGCAGGGGGGCTCGTCTGCGTCGACGACGTGTGCTTCGAGGAACCCGACCCCGCAAGCCTCAGGGGGGACGCGGTCTACATGGTTGTCGGCGGCCTCCTGGCCCCCGTCGAGGCCAGGGGGGTTGCGGGGGTGGGGTATGCCAGGCTGCGCTGCCTCGCGGACTGCTCGGCCCCGACCGTCGAGATAAACGGTATACATATGCACAGGATAGAGGGCGTCGACCCGTGGAGGGACACCCTGGAGAAGGTCAGGGCTGCCAGGGTTAGGCCGGGGCACCGAGTCCTCGACACATGCACTGGGCTCGGCTACACAGCCATAGCGTCCGCCAGGGCGGGGGCATCCATGGTGGTCACGGTCGAGGTCTCAGAGGCCGTGCTATGGCTCGCGGAGAGGAACCCGTGGAGCAGGGGGCTGGGGGACGAGAGGATAACGATCATACACGGGGACGTGACCAGGGTTGTGCGCCTCCTCCCGGCAGGCTTCTTCGACAGGGTTATCCACGACCCGCCCAGGTTCAGCAGGAGCACCGGCGACCTCTACTCGCTGAGCTTCTACCGCGAGCTATACCGCGTGCTTAGGCCCGGCGGCCTCCTCTTCCACTACACGGGGGCGCCTAGGAGGAGGAGGGGGGTCAACATAGCCAAGGGGGTGTCTAGGAGGCTGAGGGAGGCCGGGTTCACGGGCGTGAGGTTCATCGACAGGGCGGCCGGCATCGTGGCTAGGAAGCCTAGGGCCTAGGGAGGGAGGGGTGCTGAGGCCACGGCTCCGCAGCCCGTTAAAAAGCCCCTAGCCGGGGGCTAGAACCTCCTCCTGAACACCGGCCCCTTCCACATCCTGTACACCGCCAGCTTTATCCCGTCCTCGACGAGCATCCATGCCAGGCAGTAGAGCCAGGTGAAGCCCGCCAGCCACGCCGGTATCGGGGCCACTATGCCCAGGCCGAGTATGGCGACGAGGGTCGCCGCTAGCTTGGTCACGACGGCTGTCCATAGCAGCAGTGAGCCCGGCCTTATACTCCACATGGGCCCCTCGGTCCTCGTAACGAATATCGTGAGGTGGCCGGCGACGGCCAGCTTGAGGAATATCAGCGTCTGGAGCGCCGCCAGCTGCGTCGCCGGCGACATGTGGAAGTAGTCGACCGCTATGTATACCAGCAGGAAGCTCTCAACGACACCCATTATCCCGAGCGCCGTGGAGACCGCCAGTATGAGCGGTATATTCCACCTCTCCGGGTGGTTCGATATCCTAACCCTGTCGTACGCTATGGCCAGTATGGGTAGGTCGTTGAGGAGCGCCAGCAGGACTAGTGCCGCGGGGGTTATCGGGTAGAAGTTCATGAATATTATGACGGCGGTGACGAAGAAGAGCACCCTTATAGTCTCGGTTATCCTGTAGACTACGTAGCTGTACATCCTCCTGAATATCTTCCTCGCCGTGACTATGGCGTCCTTTATCACCCTTATACCGGGGGCCAGGAGGACTATGTCTGCCGCCGCCCTAGCGGCGTCCGTGGCCCCGGCCACCGCTATGCCGACGTCCGCCTTCTTCAACGCCGGCGCGTCGTTCACCCCGTCGCCGGTCATGGCTACTATGTGGCCGTTCCTCTGGAGCAGGTCTACTATCATGTACTTGTGCTCCGGCAGCACCTCCGCGAACCCGTCCGCCTCCTCAACCATTCTCAGCTGGTCGCTGAAGTGAGCCTTCCTTATCACGTCTATCCTGAATATCCTCGTCCCTATCCCTATCATCCTAGCTATCATCCTGGCTATGGCTACGTGGTCGCCGGTGATCATCTTCACCCTTATACCCATCTTCTTCAACTCCCTTATAGTCTCCGCAGCGTCATCCCTAGGCGGGTCATAGAGCGGTATGAGGCCCACGTACACCCAGCGCGAGCCACCATCAACAGTCCTGGCGACACCAATCATCCTGTAGCCCTTCTCCGCGTGCTCGTCAACTATCCTCGAAACCTCCTCGGCAAGCCTCTCATCCCCGCCCACCAGCCTAAGGATGACCTGCGGCGCCCCCTTACTCACCCAGAACCTCTCACCCGTCGGCGACTCGACGAGCGCCTCAGTCCTCTTAGTCTCCGGGGAGAAGGGCTTGAACACCAACTGCTTATACTTCCTGACCTCCTCCATCAACCCCATCTTCTCCGCCGCGTCGAGGACGGCCAGGTCTATCGGATCCATGTCCTCCTTCCTGGAGGCGAGCGCCGCGTAGAGCACCACGTCCCTAGGCGTGAACCCGTCGAGGGCCACGGGGTCGCCTGCGGTTAGCTTGTTCTTCGTCAACGTGCCCGTCTTATCGGCGCAGAGCACGTCGACGCCGGCCAGCTCCTCTACCGCCACGAGCTTGGTTACGACAGCCTGCCTCTTAGCGAGCTCGTAGGCGCCGATAGCCATAGTTATCGAGAGCACCGCCGGCAGCGCCGCCGGTATCGCCGCGACGGTGAGCACGAGCGCGTACTTGATTATCTCGAGTATGTTGACGCCGAGGTGTATCTCGTATATCGTCATGAGGGATACGAGGAGTATCGTGAGGAGTATGAGGTAGTCGCCTATCCTTATTATCAGTCTCTGGTAGTGGCTAACAGTCCTAGCCACCTGTACGAGCTTAACAGTCTTACCAAAGTAGGTGCACAGCCCCGTTGCAATAACCACAGCGACAGCCTCACCCCTCTTAACGAGGCTGCTCGCATACACCACGTCACCCCTCTTCTTCTCCACCGGCAGCGACTCACCGGTCAACGCCGACTCGTCCACGAGGAGCTCGCCGTCGACGAGCTTGACGTCCGCGGGAACCATGTCACCTATCCTTATCTTGATCACGTCCCCGGGGACGAGCTCCCTGGCCGGCACAACCCTCCACTCACCATCCCTCAGGACCCTAGCGTTGGGGGACAGCCTCTTCTTCAGGTACTCTATGATGTTCTCCGCCTTGTACTCCTGCCAGAACCCAACGACGGCGTTGACCAGCAGCAGTGCGAGGATTATGTAGAAGTCTACCCAGTGGTGTATTATGGCGGAGAGTATCATGGCCGCCTCTATCATCCATGGTATAGGCCCCCAGAAGTGCTTCAGGAACCTGACCGCGGGGTGAACCTTCTTCTCGGGTATCTCGTTGGGCCCGTAGAGCCTAAGCCTCCTCGCAGCCTCGCTGCTCGACAACCCCCTCTCAAGGCTAGTACCAAGCCTCTCCACTACCTCCTCCACGCTGAGCCCGGCCGCCTCATCAGCCTTCAACTGCCCCCTACACGCGCTAGCCTCG
>CAYZCH010000057.1:0-9360 GCA_964476405.1 uncultured Desulfurococcales archaeon | reverse complement strand
AGGAGGGCTGCGGAGATCTTCTCAAGCCCCCTCCACTTCTCCGGCCCTATGAGCGTCCAAGCCGTGACCAGGGCTCCGAGGACGACTATCCATACGGTGTAGAGGTTGGCGTGCAGCAGGCCACCAGTCACCGCCTGCATCGCCTCGGCGCCGACTACGAGCATGACCGCGGTCCAGCCTATCAGCTGGAGGTAGTTGAGTATCGACGGTAGGTAGCTCCCCCTCCTCCCCAGGGAGCCCCTCGATAAGACCATCGTGGGTACTCCTGAGTCGACCCCCATCCACGCTATGATGCTTAGGAGGAGGTTTCCTATTGCGTGCCCGACTATTATAGCGGCGAGTGCGGCTGGTAGCGAGAGGTAGGGGACTAGGAGGGCTCCTGCCCAGAACTCGGCTATCGATATGCCTGCGCCGAACCAGATAGCGAAGTTGTCCCAGAAGCTATATCTCCTCTTCTCGAGGGGTACGGGCTCTATACTATAGCCGTACTCCTCCAAGGGGGACGCCCCTCCCAGCCGCCGTTACTCCCCGACTGCTATGACCTCTGTTGAGGGCAAGGTGTACTTGTTCTTTTTAACGTGGAGCGGGATCCTGTAGGTGGCCGGGTCGCCGGGCTCCACGCCGCTCCTCGCGTAGGCCTCGAGCACCCTCCCGAGCACTATATCGTGGTCGCCCGCCTCGACGACCATGTCGAGCCTCGCCTCGAGCACTGCCAGGGACTCCGCTATTATGGGTGCCTTGTTCCTCCTAGCATTAGCCTTGGTTAGCCCCGCCCAGGCTATCTTGTCCTCGACATCCCTCCCACTGACAGTCCCCATGCGGTGGAGTGCTCTGAGGTGCTCAGCCCCGAGTATGCAGACGTTGAACTCCCGCAGCCTCGCGAGGAACCTGTAGGTGTACCTCGACCTTGCTATGGCTACTGCCACTACCGGGGGGTTCCTGGAGGCAGGCATTATCCATGAGGCCGGCATCGCGCTGTACCTGTCCATGGTGCCCGCGACTATGACGGCGACTGGCCTGGGGTGGAGCACGTACACCCAGCTCCTCGGGTCCAGGTCTACCCATACCTGCACCGCGGCGCCCCCGTAGAGCGTGCCCCACCCATGGGATTTTAAACTCCATTCTTGAGCATGTCGGGGCGCGGCTGTACTGTTTAAAGCCCTCCGGCCACCTATACCTGCATAGGCGTACTGGTCTTGCAGGATAAGAACATATTCTCCACCGGCTGGAGCTCCGCCCCCACGGCCTCCGAGGCCGTGGCAGAGGCGTATGAGGCGGCGGCGTCGAGGCTCTACGGGAGGCCCTCCCTGATAATATGCTACGCCTCCTACAACAAGTACCCCAACCCCTACAAGCTCGAGGGGGCGCTGCGCAGCGTAGCGGGGGGCGCGCCCTTCATAGCGGTCTCGACCGCGGGGGAGTACGTGGATGGGGAGGCCCTCACCGGTTCACTAGTCCTAGCGCTCTTCTCGGACAAGGTGTTCCGGGCTACGGTGGCGGCTGCGGAGGCCGCCCAAGACGACCCGGCTAGGGCTGGTGAGAGGCTGGCGTCTAGGCTGCCGGGCCGGGGCGTAGTCCTCCTACACTCGGCGCCCGGGAGGGAGGAGGAGCTCCTAGCCTCGATGAGGACGCATATGCCCCCAGACCTCCTCCTCGTCGGGGGGAGCAGCGGGGACGACTTCCAGCTCAAGCCGCCGCTCGGCTACCAGGTCTCCTCAGAGGCGTCCGGCACCGGGATAGCCGTCGCGGCGTCGGTGGAGGCTATGACGAGGATAATTATCGTCGGTGGACACGCCTGCAGCCCGGCCGGCAGGTATGGTGTCGCGACTAGGGTGGAGGGTCCCCGGGGCGAGAGGATTGTCGAGATAGACTCGAGGGATGCGGTCGAGGTCTACTCGTCCTGGGTCGGCGTCGACGTGGGGAGGGTTGAGGCTGAGATGTTGTCCCTGGGCCTCGCCAACCCCCTCGCCGTCTACGACCCTGTGACGGGGAGGCCGTACATTAAGCACCCGGCGTTCGCCAAGAAGGGGGAGGGCATAACATGCTTCGCCTCCATACCGGCGAAGCAGACCATACACCTAATGAGGCACGACAGGGAGGCCGCCGTCGAGCTACCCGCCAAGCTGGCCTCCAGAACAATCCCCGCCACCGGCTGCGCAGGCGCCCTCCTGATACACTGCGCAGGCGCGTCAGCCTACATAGGCGGCGACGGTAGGAGGGCCCTGGCGAGGAGGCTCGCCGAGGAGTTGAAGGCGCCGTTCGTGGGGTTCTCGGCGTATGGCGAGCAGTGGGGCTACTACGACTACGGCATCTGGCCCGCCCACCAGAACCTGACCGCGGCGCTCATGGTGTTCTTAAAGCCTTAGGGGCGGCGGCTCCCGGGCTTCCCCGCCTTCGAAAAAGACTCCTCCCTTCAGCCCTGCTGCAGCCCGACGATGAAGCCCGCCGCGAAGCCTACTATCGGGGCTGAGAGGGCGACGGCCTGTATGCCGGTCAGCCCGGACTGTATGGCTCCAATGGCCTCGCTTAGTAGCAGCTGCAGCCTCGCCCAGTTGATTGTTATCACTTGGAGGTAGTCCAGGTAGAGCAGTATGGCTAGGACGCCGCCCAGTATGGTCATCATGGCCTTGAGGGCCTTCTTGACCGCGTAGCCGGTGGCGTACCCGGCTATGAAGCCGACGGAGCTGGACAACACTATCGAGTATATGTCGACCACGCCGCACCCACCCCCTCTGAGTCCCATGAGGGGCGGGCTATTAGGTGAGTGCCTCCAGGGCCCCTGCCACCCGACGCCTATTAACTTCCGTCCACCGGTGCACCTAGGGGAGAGGGGCTGTGCACGAGTCCAGCATAGCCCTCAGCCTGCTATCAGAGGTCGAGGACGTCGCCAGGGTTGCGTCGAGGAGGGTCAAGAGGGTCGAGATAATAGTCGGGGCGCTGAACGTCGTCGACGTAGACGCCCTCGTAGCGGCGTTCAAGGCAGCCGCTAGGGACCTCAACCCGGTGATGGAGGTGGAGGTGAGGAGGGAGCCGGCGAGGCTCCGCTGCAGGCGCTGCGGCCACGAATGGGTGATGAGCCCCGAGGACGTCGAGAGGATGGTGAAGGGGAACCCTAGGCTAAGCACCCTCCTCCACCTCGACGCGGACTCCGCGCTCCCATACATAAGGTGCCCCGTATGCGGGGCGGGTGACGTCGAGGCGTTATCGGGTGCCAGGATAAGGGTTGGGAGGGTGGAGCTGGCATAAGGTGGGCCCACCCCTAACCAGCCCTGGAGCCAGCGCGGGGTGCCTCCCCCATTGGTGGTCAAGACGGGTGTTGCGCTCCCCGACACAGTGTACCGGCAGCTGGTCGAGATAGCCTCGAGGATGGGGTATTCGAGCGTATCGAAGGCGATAAGGGACGCGGTCGAGATGTTCATCGCTTTTAATAGGTGGTGGGTTCACGGGGGGCCTGTGAGCGGGGCGCTCCTCGTCCTCTGCAGCTCCAGGTCGCAGGCGGCGGCCCAGCAGGTCGGCGAGCTCATAAGGAGGTATAGTGACGTTGTCACGGCAGAACTTATAGTTAATCCATCAGAGGAGTTCATGTTGAGGATCCTTGTCGTCTCGGGTGACGGGTCGAGGGTTAAGAGCCTCTACAAGGAGCTTGTGAGGCTCCGCGGGGTCGTCTCCGTTCAGGCCTCCCTCGTCCCGGTACCCTCCCCCTCCTCCCCGCCCGCGCCGGCCTGAGCCTCCCTCCTCTCCCTCCTAGTGCAGCCCAGGCTCCTCGACAGCCTCGCCGAGAGCCTCACAATGCTCCCCGCCAGCTCCTCGGGCCCCATCCTGGACACGAACCTGCGTATGAGCATGAGCGTCACGCACGCCTCCCTCCTGGTGACCTCACCCCTCCTCGCGAGCCTGTACAGGTTTGTGACCAGCAGCTCTACCTGCTCGTAGGCGTAGACCAGCAGCTCGTAGGGCGCCTGCAGCCTCCTAAGTGGCTCGAGGACCGGTATGAGGAAGAGGTCGAGGACTACCTCGGAGGGGAGCCTAGCCTCTATGTAGCGGAGCACGACGCGCCTATAGCTCCTTATCAGTGTCGCGGCAGCCCTGTCCCTGCCGTGGATGAGAACCCACTCCATGAACCTCTGCATCAGCTCGCTGAGCAGCCTCCTGCTCGGGAGCATGGGGAGGTGGACGTCCCTCCTGGAGATCATTAGCAGGAATGACCTGAACTCATGCCACGCCCTCGGCTCCGGCTTGACGTTCTTCATGAAGCCCTCCCTCTGGAGTATCCCTAGGAGTATGCGCAGCGCCTGCATACCCGCCTGCTCCTCCTCTATGTCGTCCGACCTGAGGTAGACGCTGGCGAGCCTCAGGAGCGCGGCTATCTTCTCGACCGGTGTGCCTGAGACGCTCAGCACTATCTTCACGACCTCCCTCGGCTGGAGGCTCATCAGGCGGAACACGTAGCCCCCGACGACTGGTATGAAGAACCCGGCCTCGACGACCAGTAGTGCGTAGCAGGCCGTGTAGTACTGCTTCGTGAAGGAGGCGACCATGGCGACTGACGTGACCAGGACTGAGAGCAGGAGGAAGATGAAAAGGTTTATGGCCCTTGTTAGGAAGAGCCTGGCGAGGACTGAGCCGAAGCGGGACTGTATCACGAGTATCCAGATCGCGAAGGGTATGGTGACGAGGGTCGCGAAGGCCGCTATGAGGCCCGAGCCGAGGTAGAGGGTTGACCAGTAATAGGCCTCCCTCCCCACCATGCCGGAGAGGAGCAGTATGGCCGCTATACTGGCCGCGAGCGCAGCCCCGAGCACGACGAGGCTTATCCTCAGTATCCTCGAGACCCTGTAGGCAGCCTCAAGCCTCCTATGCAGGCCCCCATCCAAGCCAGAAGCCTACCCCACGTAGCCCGCCGGGTGACGCCTGCCCCTACAGGAGGGCTATTTAGAAGCCCCTACCTGTGCTCCGGCGCACCCATGTAGACCTGCACGGTGACGGGAGAGTACTGGACACCATAGATGAGCCCGGGCTCAACCGCTATGTAGCCACCCCACTCGGTCACGTGCCAGCCGTCGAACGCGGGCGTCTCCTGGAGCGCGTAGTAGAAGCCGCTGGCCGAGGGATTCATCATCCTCTCGTGGCAGTTGTCGTGGCCGTACTCCGTCATTATCTTGAACACTATCACGGGTGTCTCGGGGAACGGCTGCGTGAAGTAATGGTACCTCCACTGCCAGTAGTACGCGTACCCGGGCCCGAATATGCCCACGTACTCGACGTCCTTCACTACCCCGGCCTCGAACCTGAGCCCGTTCACAGTCGTCCCGGAGCCCGGCTCAACCGCCACATAGCCGACCGTCTCGTCGGCGTGGGGCGTGTCGGTCTGCTCCTCTATCTTTACGTCGAAGCCGCTGGTGGACGGATTATTCTCCCTTGTGTGGCTCCCGGCGTGGGGGTTAGGGGGTACGCCGCCCTGGTTATAGGAGTCTATGAACGTGAGTATTGCCGGGAGCGTCTTGAACGTGTATGGTAGGTCTACGTGGTGGTAGGTGGAGTTAGTGACCGTGCGGCCGACGACCCACACCCTGCCCCCGATGAGCCATATGCCGGGCTTCAGGGCTATCCAGCCGACGGTCTCGTTGAGGTGCCTTCCCTGATCCCAGTAGTACTGCTGCGGGTACTCCTCTATCCTTATGAAGAAGCCCGTCGTCGACAAGTTCATTATCCTCACTACTGCGGGCTGCCTACCGTTAAACGTCATTATGGAGGCTATGACGACGGGGGGTTCGCTGTAATGCCCCTTAAACCTCACCCACCCACCCTTATCATTGATGTTTATCGTCCCGGCCTCCCCGATGAACTCGTACACCTCGGAGTCCGAGTAGTAGACGGGCTGCGCCCTTGGGTTACCGTAGTAGAGGTATATGAGCTTCCTGGAGTGTGGCGGGAGGTCGCCTATGTTGACCGCTATGACCGCCTTCCTCGCCGGCGGGTTCCAGTAGAGTATCTTGAATGGGAGGAGGGTTACGCCGTCGGAGGCCGTGAACCTTATGTCGGAGCCGTCGGGCTTCACTATCTCCCAGCCGGGGAAGTTTGTAGAGTTGAGTGTCACGTTGACCGTGTAGTCCAGGTAGACCGAGCTGGGGTTGTAGAATATTATCGGTATACGGTAACTCCACCCGCTCAGCCACGCAGTCGTGTTGGTTGCTGAGAGGACGACGAGGGTTGCGGCTGAGGCTCCCGCGGTGCCCGTGACCCGGAGCGTGTACGGGCCGGGCGGTAGAGGCGGTAGGGCCGCCTGGACGGGTGTGAGCCCGCCCGGCGGCACCACGGCCTCTGGTGTGATGTTTAGTGCTGCTACGAGCCTCCCCTCCCTTAGGATATAGAGCGTGGTGACGTTGACCTCTACGTCGCCCGGGTTCCTCACGTAGAGTGTTATGGTTGACCCGGAGGCCTTGACCGCCTCGATCCTGAGGAGCGGGTGCCTGCTCCTGGCGCCGGCGGGCTGCGTGCCGAGAGCCCAGTAGTACAGGATTGCTGCGGCCGACACGCTGACTATGACTAGCAGGATTATGGCTGCGACGTGCGCCTCGCCGTGGAGCCTGGTCATCGCCTAGCCGCCTCCAAGCCCTCTCTCGCCTATGTTAATTCGTCTTGTTTCGGCCTAGATACTTTCTCGGAGAGTCTTATAGGTGTGACGGCTCCCCGGACTGGTATTAGCGTGCCTTGCACCGTATCACCCGGCTATTACCCCAGTATCGGCGCTGGGGTTGCCTGTGTTGCCTGGCGGTGAGGAGCCCGTACTCGAGCCGGACGTCGAGCTCGAGTCGGCGGCTGCCCTCGCCGAGGAGGTGAGGAAGCTCGGTGAGAGGGTTGCGGGTGTCGTAGAGGCTGTGGCTGGGCTTGAGTCGAGGGTGGAGGCGCTCGAGGAGCTCGTCAAGGGGGTCACGGCAGCCCTAGAGTCCTCGGAGAGGGTTGCTGCCGCGGCTGCGCTGATAGGGTCGTGGAAGGCGTCCACGTGCAGCTACTGTAGGGACGGCGTCTGCTTCGCATGGAGGCTTAGGAGTGGCGAGGGGCTCCCCTCCGTGGTTGAGGTTGACGGCGTGTTGAGGCTGAGGGTCTCCGAGGCGCCGGAGATATGCGCGTTCTGCCCGCTCTACTCGGCGTCTAGGAGGGTCAGGGGTGTCCTGGAGTCCTAGAGGGTGACGTCGGCCAGTATATCCTCTAGTAGGCCGAGCTCGGGGAACTCGAACACCCCGAAGTCTTCTGCGAGGACGTAGGGCTTGAGCCTGGCCAGGTCGACGTCCTCGCGTAGCAGGGGTGAGAGGTATGTTGAGGGGTCTAGGGTGACGCTCGTGCCGGTCTGGTACTGGCCTATTGCTGGTAGGACGACAAGCCTCGCCCCGAGGGGCTTATAGACGCCCGTCAGGAAGCATGGCATCTTCGCTATGTAGCCGAGCTTGTCCCTCAGCCTTATACTGGGGTGCTCATGCCCCATTATCAACACGTTGACGCGGCCCGGGTACCCTCCCCCGGGCCTCTTATGGCCGTGGATTATGAGGTAGCCTTCAACGTATAGCTCCCTAACCACCTCGACGCCGAACTTCTTAGCCACTATCGGCAGGTAGTTGTCATGGTTGCCTCTAACAACAGTAACCCTCACACCCCTACTCCTAAGGAAGCCGAAGAGCTCCTCCAGCTCCCTCCTCTCGCTCCTCAGCAGCCTCGAGAAGCAATGCTTCACGTCCCCAGCGAACACGACCCACTCGGCCCCCGTCTCGTCGAGGGCTGAGCGCAGTATCTCGAGGCTCCTCTTCAGCTGCACCCTGGGTATGTAGTAGCCCTGGCTCGCCGCCTCCTCCTCGAAGCCGAGGTGCAGATCCGCCAGCACGAGCATCCCTAGAGACGGCAGGTACACTACCGGCTTGCTCGAGACCGTGTAGACGCCTGGCGCGAGCTCTATGCTCACACCCTCCAGCCCTAGGCCGTTAGGAGCCGTTCTCGCCGCATAACTCTAACCCCTCCACTGCATCAACACTATTAGGCCTGGGGCCGCGGGCAGCCCCCGCTCCGCCGCCGAGGGGCGCCCCGCGCCCGCCTACCCGGGGGCTGATGGGCGGCGGGTTCCCCCGCGGCCTACACGGCCTCCGTTATCTTGGCCACTAGTCTTGCGATCTCCTCTCTGCACGGGTTTCTCCTCGCCTTCCTAGCGGCCCTAGTGATCCATGGCTCCTCCGCGGCGGCCTGTCTTATGAGGAGGTTTAGGAGTTTCCTCCCGTCGCTGTTGAGGCAGCCGTCTCTATCGTAGAGGTCTTCCTCTTGGAGGAGCTGCCTGGCTATGGAGAGTATGTATTCTCTCCTGGCCCTCATGTCCCGCGACCCGCTTGGCTCAGGTATTCTACTCCTCCTGTCAAGTCTTTTGGGGTGTTACTCGGCCTCCTACCTACACGTGGGTATTCCTGACAGGTTATAGGGGTCTACCCGCTTTTACCCCTCCACCCCCATACTGTTTAGATGGATCGGGTACCCGGGGTGTTAGTGTCCCCTTGGCATGGGTCGCCGTCGAGCTGCCGGACGCCATGGTTAAGGCCTTAGAGGAGCTTGTGAGGAGTGGGAGGTTTAGGAGTGTTGGTGAGGCGTTGAACTACTTGTTGCGCCTCTTCCTCTGCGGCTCCGAGGAGAGGGACTGCCTGATCCGGGTCAACTAGCCTCTATCCTGGCACCCGTCTCCGGGTCGAAGAGCATTATGCGGTTGTAGGGTATGTTTATGTAGACTTTCTCGCCTGGCCTGTAGTCTGCTGTTGGCGGTGCTATGACCTTCACCGCCTCCTCCCCGACTATGAGCGTGACTATCTTCTCCTTGCCCATGTCCTCGACGACGTATACCTCCGCTTCGAGTGATGCGTGGCCCCTCAGCGGCTCCTTGGAGAGCCTGGCGTGTTCTGGGCGGAAGCCCAGTATTATGTGGCCGTCTCGCTGGAGCCTGTATGGTAGCTTGATCGTGTAGTTGCCGAGCCTTATTGACCCGTTGTCTATCCTCGCCTCGACGAGGTTCGTTGGGGGGTTGCCTATGAAGCCCGCTACGAAGAGGTTTGCGGGTTCCTCGTAGATTTTCTTGGGTGGTGCCTTCTGCTGTACGACGCCCCTGTGTATGACTATTATCTCGTCGGCGAGGGCCATGGCTTCGGCCTGGTCGTGTGTAACGTATATAGCTGTTATCCCTAGCTGTTCCTGTAGCTTCTTCAGCTCAGCCCTTATCTTCACCCTCAGGAGGGCGTCGAGGTTTGAGAGGGGCTCGTCTAGGAGTAGGACTGCCGGCTCCTTGACGAGGGCCCTGGCGAGGGCGACCCTCTGCTGCTGCCCCCCGCTGAGCTG